>CALWXZ010000060.1 GCA_944385625.1 uncultured Flavonifractor sp.
GGAAAAGCAGCTTGTTCTCCTCGTCCAATACCACCACTTTCACCGTGGTGGAGCCAATGTCAATTCCAATCCGCAGACTCATAGATTCACCTGGTATCCTTATATAATGAAGAATTTCGCATCCATCATAATATAACAAAAGCATTTTTTTGACAAGAGAAAACCGGCAAAATGCAGGAAGTTCCGTAGGCGGAAAGAATTGTGCCGAAAAATTATTATTTTCCTATCAGTAAATAGGTATTTTTGACCAACCAAGCCTTCCTTTTGCCCGTTGGATATCCATGTTGACAAGTAATATTATATTTCATATAATATTGTTAAGCTGAAAGGGGGTTCCAAATATGACCTTTCCGTTGGGCGCTCCCCTGCTGGACGCCTGCGTGCTGGCGGTGCTGGATGAGGGAGACACCTATGGCTACCGGCTGACCCAGCGCATGAAGGAGCAGGTGGAGCTGTCTGAATCCACCCTGTACCCTGTTCTCAGGCGGCTTCAGCAGAGCGGCTGCCTCACCGTCTACGACAAGCCCTTCCAGGGCCGCAACCGGCGCTATTACGCCATCACACCGGCGGGTAAGGCGCTGCTGTCCGGCTACCGGGAGGAGTGGGTGCGCTACCGAAGCCAGATTGAGGCGCTTCTGCTGGGGAAAAAGGAGGAGAATCATGAATAAGGCAGAGTTTTTAAAGGAACTGCGCGACATTCTGGCGGGCAAGCTGCCGCAGGAGGAGTTAACGGATGTACTCTCCTACTACGAGGCCTATTTTGAGGACTCGGAGGAGGATGAGGATACAGTAGCCGAGCGCCTGGGTTCTCCCGCCTCGGTGGCCGAGCAGGTACTAAAGGACACGGCGGAACGTCCCCGGGTCTCCACGCCCCCCGCCGGGGCAGGACGCCGGCGGCGGCCATGGCTGCTGTGGATCATTGCGGCGGCTGCTGTTATCTTTGTGCTGTCTGTAGCCCTGCTGACCGCACTCCGTCCCGCTGAGTCTCCTCCCCCGCCCTTGCCGGCAGAATCATCGGAATCCCCCTCCCCCACCCACGATATCATAGACCTTCCCCGTGAGCTGTACATCGTGTGTCCGGAGTTTGCCAATAAAAATGTAGGGCGTTCCTCCACCGGGCTTCGCTTTGATTTCAAGGTGGATGAGCCCATGGAACTGAGTCTTGATGTGCGCAATCTCAACGGCAGCCTGTCCCTTGGGATTCAGAATCGTGAAGATGAAAGCTGGCCCTATGAAAAGCGGGCGTTTACCGCTCAGCAGGAGACAGGCTCTGTGACGCTCCAGCCCGGCAGTTACAGCGTGATGGTGGACGCGGATCGCTTTCAGGGCAGCTGGCACATTCTGGGGCAGTCTGCGGAATCTTCCGAGCCGGTCGGATCGAACCAGGATGTCTCGGTGACGCTGGCACCCTTTGACGCTCTGGAGCTGGATGTGGCTGTGGCTTCGGTTCAGCTCACAGCGGGCAGCGAGTGGAAGATCCGTCTTGCCAACCGGAGTCAGGACACCTCGGAGGATCCCTACCAGCTGAACTACCGCAACACCGACGGCGTCCTCTCTGTCTGGAGCACGCCGGACCGCACCGGCACCCACTCCACCCAGGAAAATTCGGACTTTCGGGTAGAAGTGACCGTTCCCTCCGGCACTGTCCTTGACCGTGCGGAACTGACCATTGGCGTGGGCTCTCTGGACTGGGACGGCTGTGCCGTGAGCAACAAGCTGAAAGTGGAGAGCGGCGTGGGCGATTTGAATGTGTCGGCCTCGTTGGGGATAGCCGATCTCTCCGCCGGCGTGGGCGATGTGACTCTGAAACTAGCCGCTCCGGCAGAAAAAGCCGACCTCACCGCTGGGACAGGCGATGTGGCTCTGGAGGTAACAGGGGACCAGTCCGACTACTCCTGGCAGCTGAGCACAGGCACTGGGGACATCCGTCTGAACGGGGAAATCATGTCCCCCTTCCTGCTGACCGGCGGCGATGGCGATGGGGCACTGTCCCTGACCAGCGGCACTGGAGATGTTAGCCTGGAATTTCAATAAGCCCTCCTATAGAAAACTGCCTGCCGCAGGATTGCGGCAGGCAGTTGCAGTTTTCTGCTTTATCTCCGATATGTACGGGTGATTCTGGCCAGCTTGCCGGACACGGTGGGATTGAGGGCGTCGGCGCGTACCCGCCAGGACCAGTTCTGCTCCCCCATGGTGCCGGGGGCATTGACCCGGGCGTCCCCGCCCAGGCCCAGCAGATCCTGGAAGGGGGCGATGGCCAGCCGGCAGGGGGACATCCAGGCCCCGCACACCGCGCCCCAGCCGAAGCCCTCGTCCTCCCGCAGGCGCAGGTAGTCGAAGGCATACTGCCGCTCGTCCGGGTTGGCCTCGGTAAACAGCCACTGGACAAAGGTGGGGGTGTCGTGGGTGCCGGTGTACATCACCGCGTCCCGGGGGCAGTTGTGGGGCAGGTAGGCGCTCTCTCCCACCGGGTCGAAGGCATACACCAGCACCTTCATGCCCGGCAGGCCGCTCTGAGCGATATAGGCCAGCGCGTCGGCGTCCAGATCCCCCAGGTCCTCGGCGATGAGGGCCAGGCCGGGCACCTTTTTCAGCACGTCCAGCAGGTCGTTGCCCGGCCCCTTCTCCCAGTGGCCCTCCCGGGCGTCCTTGGCCCCCTCCGGGATGGACCAATAGGTGTGGAAGGCCCGGAAGTGGTCGATGCGCACCACGTCGTACAACCTGGCCATGTGGGCGCCCCGTCGCTTCCACCAGGCAAAGCCGGTCTTTTTGTGGTAGTCCCAATCGTACAGGGGATTGCCCCAGTGCTGGCCCTTGTCGGAGAAGGCGTCCGGCGGCACGCCGGCCACGCCGGAGGGCCGCATATCCTGTTTCAGCTGGAAGAGCTCCGGGTTGGCCCACACCTCAGCGCTGTCCGGTGACACATAGATCGGCAGATCCCCGATAATGGAGACGCCCTTGGAATTGGCGTAGGTCTTGACCGCCTTCCACTGACGGAAGAACAGATATTGCAGAAAGGTCTGGAAGGCACACTTTTCCTTCAGCTCCGCCCGGTACCGCTCCATGGCCTCCGGCTGGCGCAGACGGGCCTCGTCGGGCCAGTCGGCCAGCTCCTTACCGTCAAAGTGCTCCCGCAGCGCCAGAAAGAGTCCATAGTCGGGCAGCCAGTGGGCCTCCTCCCCCTCAAACTGCTCCAGCTGGGCGGCGTACTTTGTCCGCCCCCGTTCAAAGGCTTTGTGCAGCAGGGGGAGCCGGGTCTCATGGAGCCAGGCATAGTCCACCCGGTCCGGGTTGTCTCGTTGAGCCGAGCGCAGCTCATCCCCGGTCAGCAGTCCTTCCTCCGCCAGCTCGTCCAGGTCCAGGAACATGGGGTTGCCCGCAAAGGACGAGGCGGACATATAGGGGGAATTGCCCCCGCCCGGCGGCACCAGAGGCAAGATCTGCCAGAACTTCTGGCCTCCCGCCGCCAAAAAGTCGATAAACTGCCGGGCCGGCTTGCCCAGCGTGCCGATGCCGTAGGGCCCCGGCAGGGAGAATACGGGAAGCAGGATCCCGCTGGCTCTTGCTTGCATAAACAGGCCTCCACTTCATTGATTACGAACGTACTTATTATAGTACATCCCCTCAAAAGCCGCAACCCTTGAAAGCCGTGGGCTTTCAAGGGTTGCGGCTTTTCTTTTTCCTGTCAGGTCCCGGCCTCGATGGTCGTTTTGATGTGCTCCAGCACCTCATCAGAGCCCTCACACATGACCATCAGCACCGTGCCGTCCTTTAACGTCTCCAGCCGGGCCTGCTCGGCGATGGCGTACTGGTCCGCCAGGTACTGCTGGAAATTACTTTTCTGCCGGTCGATAAAGGCCTGCAAGCCGTCTACCACAGCCGCCTCCCGGCCGTCGGCGGGCAGAATGGCCGCGATGCCGTACGCCTTGATATTGACTGGGGATACCGCGATGGCAAAGCAGGACAGATCCTCCTCCGTCACGCCCAGCAGGCCCAGTACGGCGGGGGCCAGGTCCTCCTCCGGGGAGGTGAGCACCGGCACCGCCTCATTCATCTCCTGGTTTCTCGCCCCCTCGATGGCGGTCTGGTAAAGTTGGGTCCGCTCCTCCGGCGTCAGCTCCGGCTTCTCCTCCATCTTTTCACCGCAGCCCGCCATCACCAGCATCAGCAGCGCCAAAGGGATTATCAGTTGTTTTCGCATGGTTGTTTCTCCTTTTCTGTTTCTTGCCTGTGCAGGGTCAGCCCCTCCCCCGTCCGGTCCACCAGCAGGGTGTCCCCCGCCCGCACCGTCCCGCCCAGCAGCAGCTCCGCCGCCGGGTCCTCCACATGGGTGCGGATGGCCCGGCGCAGGGGCCGGGCACCGTAGTCCGGGTCAAAGCCCAGTTTGCCCAGGACTTCCAGCGCCCCGTCGGTCCAGGTGAGACGCACCCCCAGGGCATCCAGCCGCTCCCCCACCCGGGAGAGCATCCGCCGGGCAATGGCTTTGATCTCGCTGCGGCCCAGCTGGGTAAAGACGATGGTCTCGTCCAGCCGGTTGAGAAATTCCGGTCGAAACACCTTTTTCAGGTCGTCCAGCACCGCCGAGCGCAGCTCCTCCGGGGTCCGGGTCTCCCCGTCCCGGTGCTGGGCGGCGGAAAAGCCCAGCTTGCTGCCCCTGGCCGTGATTTTGGCCGCCCCCACGTTGGAGGTGAGCACCACCACCGCGTTGCGGAAATCGGCCTTCCGGCCCTGGGCGTCGGTGACCACCCCGTCCTCCATGATCTGGAGCAGGATGCCCCACACGTCGGGGTGGGCCTTCTCGATCTCGTCAAAGAGCACCACACAGTAGGGCCGCCGCCGCACTTTTTCGGTGAGCTGCCCCCCCTCCTCATGGCCCACATAGCCCGGCGGGGAGCCGATCAGCCGGGAGACGGCGTGCTTTTCCATATACTCCGACATATCAAAGCGGAACAGGGCCTCCTCGCTGCCGAAGAGGGCCCCCGCCAAAGCCCGGCTCAGCTCGGTCTTGCCCACGCCGGTGGGACCCAGAAAGAGGAAACAGCCGGTGGGCCGCTCCGGTTCCTTCAGGCCCACCCGGCCCCGGCGCACTGCCCGGGCCACCGCCTTCACCGCCTCCTCCTGGCCTACCACCCGGCGGTGGAGATCCTCCTCCAGCCGCAGCAGCCGGTCGCTCTCGGCCTGGGTCAGGGTGGTCACCGGGATACCGGTCCAGCCCGACACCACCACCGCCACATCCTCGGCGGTCACTGCGCCGGTGTTTTGCCCCGCCCGCCACAGGGCCTTCTGCTGGTCCAGCTCCCGGCGGAAGTCCTCCTCCGCGTCCCGGAGCATGGCGGCCTTTTCAAAGTCCTGGCTGCGGATCGCCTCCTCCTTTTCCCCCCGGGCACGGGCCACCTTCTCCTCCAGCTCCCGCAGGTCGGGGGGCGCCGCCAGCCGGTCCAGCCGCACCCGGGCCGCCGCCTCGTCCATCAGATCGATGGCCTTGTCGGGCAGGCGGCGGTCCCCGATATACCGGCCGGACAGGGCCACGGCGGCCCGGATGGCCTCGTCGCTGATGGTGATGCGGTGGTGGGCCTCGTAGCGGTCCCGCAGGCCGAAGAGAATGGCCTGGGCCGTCTCCTGATCGGGTTCCCGCACCAGCACCGGCTGGAACCGCCGCTCCAAAGCCGCGTCCTTTTCGATATACTTGCGGTACTCCTCGGTGGTGGTGGCGCCGATGACCTGGATTTCCCCCCGGCCCAGGGCAGGCTTGATGATGTTGGCCGCGTCAATGGCCCCCTCGGCCGAGCCCGCCCCCACAATGTTATGCAGCTCGTCGATGAAGAGGATCACATCCCCCACCCGACGCACCTCGGACATGACGTTTTTGACCCGTTCCTCAAACTCTCCCCGGTACTTGGTGCCCGCCACCATGGCCGACAGGTCCAGGGAAATGAGCCGCTTGCGCTGCAATTCTTCCGGCACCGCGCCGGCGGCCATCATCCGGGCCAGGCCCTCGGCCACCGCCGTCTTACCCACACCGGGCTCCCCGATGAGGGCCGGGTTATTCTTCTGCCGGCGGGACAGGATCTGGATCACCCGCCGGATCTCCTTGTCCCGCCCCACCACCGGGTCCAGCTGACCGCCGGCGGCCATGCGGGTCAGATCACGGGCAAACTGCTCCAGCAGCTTGGACTCGCCGGGATAATCCCGCTCGGTCCTGGGCTTGCCGCTGCCCCGGAAGGAGGGAGGCGGGGCCTCGCCCCCCATGGCGGCGGACAGATCGCCCCGCAGGCGGCGGGGCTCCACCCCGGCGGCGTCCAGTACCCGCACCGCCACCCCATCCCCCTCCCGGAGGATGCCCAGCAGCAGATGCTCGGTGCCCACATACTGGTGGCCCAGCCGCACCGCTTCGGTGAGGGAGAGCTCAATGATCTTCTTGCACCGGGGCGTGAGCCCCTGGGAGGGTGCGCTGCCCGGCGTGCCCACTCCCACCAGCTGGGACACCGTCTTTTTCAGCTCCTCCGGCCCCAGGCCGGCGGCCTGGAGCACCTTGGAGGCCACGCCGCGGCCCTCCCTGGCCAGGCCCAGCAGCAGATGCTCACTGCCCACATAGCCGTGGCCTAGCTCCGCCGCGCTCTCCTGGGCCAGCCGCAGGGCCGCCTGCGCCCGCTGGGTGAATCTGGTCTCATTCATGCCGCCGCTTCGTCCGCCCTTCCTCCAGGGGAAGAGCCTGCGCTTTTTCTTGACGGGCTTCATATCCTGTGCCACGCCCCTTTTCCTTTGTTCTGTGCGGATGGGCCCCGCTGCACGGGGCCCCGTTGAGTTCAGGGGTCAGATCCCCTGCCGCCTCCATGCGGAACATCGATGCCTTCTCCATCGGATCGCTCCCTTCCGGCTGTGCATCGCACTTATCATTTTTCCCGCCAGAAAAAAATATACCCATGGTACACACATTTTAGCATTGCAATTTTGAAAAGTTATGTTACAATAGCGTTAGCTTTGAAGTTTGGAGGTGTATCCAATGGCCTATGTCATCAGCGACGCTTGCGTGAGCTGTGGCGCTTGTGAGGGCGCTTGCCCCGTCGGTGCCATCTCTCAGGGCGATGACCACTTCGTGATCGACGCCGGTTCCTGCATCGATTGCGGTACTTGTGCCGACACCTGCCCCACGGGTGCTATTTCCCAGGGCTAATTGACGCACTAGCACTACGTAAAAAAACAGCGGCATACCAGACAAGGTATGCCGCTGTTTTTACATCCAGACTCCATCGGATGGGCAGACAGGCCGATGGGCAGAAAGAGAGGATATTATGCAGCTCAAAGGCAAAAGCCTGCTTCTGGTGGGCCTGACGCTGTTCTCCATGTTCTTTGGTGCGGGCAACCTGATTTTCCCGCCCGGTATCGCCGCCCAGGCGGGGAGCGCCACCTGGCCCGCCTTTCTGGGGCTGGCCGTCAGCGCCGTGGGGCTGCCGGTTCTGGG
Source organism: uncultured Flavonifractor sp. (assembly GCA_944385625.1). Taxonomy (GTDB): domain Bacteria; phylum Bacillota; class Clostridia; order Oscillospirales; family Oscillospiraceae; genus Flavonifractor. Next base: position 7,463 of record CALWXZ010000060.1, read on the forward strand.
CGTGGTGGCAGTGGCCCGCTCCGGCGGCCTGGATGCCCTGTGCAGCCGGGTCCACCCTCTCTTTTCCAGGGCCTTCACCATCGCCGCCTACCTGGCCATCGGCCCCTGCCTGGCCATCCCCCGCACCGCCACCACCTCCTTTGAGATGGCCGTGCCCCCCTTTGCCGGGCCGGACGCTCCCCTGTCCCTCCTCCGCCTCATCTACTCCCTGATCTTCTTTGCCGCCGCGCTGGCGGTTGCCCTGCGGCCGGAAAAGCTCACCGACCGGCTGGGCAAAATCCTCTGTCCCCTTCTGGTGGTCCTCATCGTGGTCACCTTCGCCGGGTGCCTGGTCAATCCCCTGTCGGGATACGGACCCGCCGCCGGGGACTATGTGACCCATCCGGTGGTCAAGGGTTTTTTGGAGGGCTACCAGACCATGGACACCATCGCCGCCCTGGCCTTTGGCATCGTGATTGCCGTCAACATCCGAGCCAGAGGGGTCGGTGCGGACAAGGCCGTGGTAAGGGGCACCATCCGCTCCGGCTTTATCGCCGGGGCCATACTCCTGATTGTCTACGCCATGCTGGCCCATATCGGTGCTCTGTCCGGCGGCGCCGTCCCCAACCCCGCCGACGGGGCCGCCGCCCTCACCAATGTGGTGGGTCTGCTGTTCGGTCCTCCGGGCAACGGCCTGCTGGCCGCCATCTTCCTCATCGCCTGCTTCAACGTGTGCGTGGGCCTCATCACTTCCTGCGGCGAGTTCTTCCACAAGCTCTTTCCCCGGCTGAGCTACCGGGGCTGGGCGGTGTTGTTCGCCCTGGTCAGCATGGTGATCTCCAACGCCGGCCTGGCCCAGATTATCTCGATATCCGCTCCGGTGCTGGGGGTGCTCTATCCCATGGCTATCGTGCTGATCGCCCTTTCTTTCTTCCAGCGCTGGCTGGAGGGCCGGCGTCCGGTCTATCCGGTAGCCATTTTGTTTACCGGCGCGGCCAGTCTGCTCTTCGCCCTACAGGACGCCGGGCTGCCTCTCACCTTCCTGAATGCGGTCCCCCTGGCCGACCTGGGGCTGGGCTGGGTGCTTCCCGCCGGGGCAGGCATCCTGCTGGGACTGCTCCTGTCCCTCAAAAAGCATTGACTTTACCCCAACGGGATGCCGCCATCGCGGTATCCCGTTGGTTTTTTCTTGCCTTTTGGCCCGCATACGGGTATGATATTGTCTGTTGAATCCCTAACCTGTCTGGTGATGCCTTTTGAGAAGATTTTTCCGCTTTCTGCGGCGCACGGCCCTGATACTGCTGCCCATCGGGGCGGCCATTCTGCTGGGCTTTTTCTTTCTGCGCTGGCGGGGGCTGATCCTATATTCCCATGAGTCCGACCCGGAGCAGTGGGAGGTCTTCGGCGTGGATCTTTCCTCCTATCAGGGGGTGGTGGACTGGCATACCCTGGCCAGACAGGGTGTGGACTTCGCCTTCATCAAGGCCACCGAAGGCTCCCTGCTTCAGGACAGGCAGTTCAGCGCCAACTGGGCCGGGGCGGTGGAGGCCGGGGTCCGCCCGGGGGCCTACCATTTCCTCAGCTATGACAGTCCCGGCGAGACCCAGGCCGACAACTTCATTGCCCAGGTTCCGCTCACCCAGGGCGCCCTGCCCCCTGTGGTGGATATCGAGTTTTACGGCCAATACCTGGAAAATCCGCCTTCCAAGGACCAGGTTCAGGCCATTCTGGACCCCCTTCTGGAGAAGCTGGAGGGCCACTACGGCGTCAAGCCCATCTTATATGTCACCTACCGCTCCTACTACAGCTACCTGGCCGGCGGCAAGTACGACGCCTATCCGGTGTGGTGTTCCAGCCCCATGGTGTTCCCGCTGATACCCGGCTGGGACTTCTGGCAATACTCCCACTCCGCCCGGCTGGAGGGCTACCAGGGCGCTCAGCCCCTCATCGACCTGAACGTGTTCCGGGGCAGCAGGGAACAATTCGAGGCCTTCGGCCGCCCATAAGAACTTCTAATTTCCCCCTGTTTTTGATATAATACCAGTATGCCAAAACCTGCAAGGAGGCCCCCTATGGACCGTTTTGATCCTCTGATTCAGCAACTGCGCCGCCGCGTCCCTCAGCTGGAGCTCCGGGAGCGGGAACCTTTGTCAGCCCACACCACCTTCCGCATCGGCGGTCCCGCCCGGCTGATGGCCCTGCCCAAAAGCCGGGAGGAGGCCATTGCCGCCGTCCAGGCCGCCCGAGCGCTGGACCTCTCCCCCTTTTTCCTGGGCAACGGCAGCGATTTGCTGGTATCGGACGAAGGCTATGACGGCTTTGTGATAAAGACCGGCGGCCTGGATCAGGCGATATGCACCGGGGAGCGACTGGAAGCAGGCAGCGGCCTGCTTCTGTCCCGGCTGGCCACCGCCGCATACCAGAACGGCCTGACCGGCCTGGAATTTGCCCACGGTATTCCCGGCAGCGTGGGAGGCGGCGCCGTCATGAATGCCGGCGCCTACGGCGGCGAGCTGTCCCAGGTCCTCACCTCCATTACCTTCCTCGACGAGGAGGGAGAACCTGTCACTCTTCCCGCCGGGGCGTGCGCCCTCACCTACCGCCACACCATCTTTACCGATCATCCCCAGTGGCTGATTCTGGAGGCCGGATTTGCCCTCAGTCCCGGCGATCCGGTCGCCATCAAGGCCAGAATGGACGAGCTGGGCCAGCGGCGCCGCTCCAAGCAGCCCCTGGACCTGCCCAGCGCCGGCAGCACCTTCAAGCGGCCGGAGGGCCACTTTGCCGGCGCCCTCATCGAGCAGTGCGGCCTGAAGGGAGTGGGCGTGGGGGGCGCCCAGGTGTCGGAAAAACACGCCGGCTTTGTGGTCAACCGGGGTGGCGCCACCGCCGACGACGTGCGCCGCCTGATGGAGCTGATCCAGAGCACGGTACTTCGGGAGACCGGCGTAATGCTGGAGCCTGAAGTGAAGTTTTTGGGTTTTTGAGGTGAATTCTCATGGATTTTATCATTATTTCCGGCCTGTCCGGCGCGGGCAAGAGTAAGAGCGCCTCCTTTCTGGAGGACATCGGCTACTATGTGGTGGACAATATGCCCGCCCCTCTGATCCCCAAATTTGCCGAGCTGTGCATGGCTAACCCCACCCGATACAGCCAGGTGGCCCTGGTCACCGACATCAGGGGCGGTCAGACCTTCGACGGGCTGTTCTCCGCGCTGGACGCCCTGCACAAGCTGGGGTGCGCCTACAAGATTCTCTTTGTGGAGGCCGGCGTGGAGGCCATTATCAAGCGCTACAAGGAGACCCGGCGCAACCATCCGCTGGCGGGCGCGGCCCGCTCCCTGGACGCGGCTGTGCGGCTGGAGCGTACCGTCCTCGCCCCCGTCCGCCAGCGGGCGGAGTACATCATCGACACCACCGCCCTCTCCACCGCCAAGCTGCGGGGGGAGGTGGTGAGGCTCTTCGGCCACGGCGGCGACACCCCGGAGATGAACATCAGTGTGATCTCCTTCGGTTTCAAGTACGGCATTCCCATTGAGGCCGACCTGGTGTTTGACGTGCGTTTTCTGCCCAACCCCTACTACATCACCGAACTGCGCCACCAGACCGGACTGGAGGACGGCGTGTACGACTTTGTGTTCGGCTACCGCCAGACCACCGATTTTATGAACTATCTGGAAAATCTCATCGGCTTTTTGCTTCCCCTCTATGTGGCGGAGGGGAAGGCCGCCCTGGTCATTGCCGTGGGCTGCACCGGCGGACAGCACCGCTCGGTGGCCATCACCCACGCTCTGGCCGAGTTCATCAAGCAAAAGGGCTATCAAGCCACGGAAAATCACCGGGATATGACCCGGGCGTAGAGGAGGAGCTGTCGTGTATCAGCCCTGTTATGAGCGCCGCTGGGCTCAGGGTCCCAAGGTCGTCGCCATCGGCGGCGGCACCGGATTGTCCACCATGCTCCGCGGCCTGAAAAACCACACCAAAAACCTCACCGCCATTGTGACGGTGGCGGATGACGGCGGCAGCTCCGGAATGCTGCGTCAGGACCTGGGGATGCCCCCGCCGGGGGACATCCGCCACTGCATGGAGGCCCTGGCCAATGCCGAGCCTTTGATGCAGCAGCTGCTGACCTACCGCTTTCCCGAGGGCTCCGGCAACCTGACCGGCCAGTCCTTCGGCAACCTGATCCTGGCCGCCCTCAACGGCATCTCCGGCTCCTTTGACGAGGCGGTATCCAAGATGAGCCAGGTTCTGGCCATCACCGGCCGGGTGCTGCCGGTGACCACCGCCGACGTGGTGCTGGAGGCCACCTTTGAAAACGGCACCAAGGTGCAGGGTGAGTCCAAGATCAGCGACTTCAAAAAGGCCCAGGACTGCCGCATCCAGAGTGTGCAGCTGCTGCCCGAGCATCCCAAAGCCCTGCCCGAGGCCATCCAGGCCATTCAGGAGGCCGACCTCATCCTGCTGGGACCGGGCAGCCTGTATACCAGCATCATCCCCAATCTGCTGGTGGACGGCATTTCGGAGGCGGTGTGCGCCTCCAAGGCCACCAAGATCTATATTTGCAACATCATGACCCAGGACGGCGAGACCGAGGGTATGACCGCCTCCGACCATGTGAAAGCCCTGCTGGGCCACTCCGGCCCCGGCCTGGTGGATATCTGCCTGTGCAACTCCGCCCCTGTGCGTCCCGGCCTGCTGGAGCGCTACAAGGAGGAGGACGCCTGCCCCATCGTAGTGGACAAGCAGGCCATCGAGGCCCTGGGGGTGGAGCTGGTCACCCGGCCTCTGGCCTCCGAGACCCTGAACTACGCCCGCCACTCCTTTGCCCGGCTGTCCGCGGCGGTGATGGAGCTCTATCAGGCCCGGGCCTCCACCCGGGTTTTGTAAGGAGGGCGGCCGGATGTCCTTTTCCACCCGGGTCAAAGCGGAACTTTGCCGCGCCCCCCTCAGCCGGAAGTGCTGCGCCCAGGCGGAGGCCTACGGGGTGTTACTCTACTGCTCCCTGTCCACCCCCACCGAGGTGCGTATCACCACCGAGTCGCCGGAATTTGCCGGCCGGCTGCCCCAACTGTTTCAAAAGGCTTTTCAGGTGCGCTTTGACCGCCTGCCTGCCCAGGGGGCGGGCAAGCGCATCTTTTCCATCACCGACGGGGATAAACTGTCCTCCCTGTGGTCGGTCTACGGCCACGACCCGGCGGAGGCTCTGGCCCACCACATCAACTTTGCCGTTTTGGAGGAGGACCACTGCCGGGCGGCCTTCCTGCGGGGCGCCTTCCTGGCCGGCGGCTCGGTGACCGACCCGGCCAAGCGCTATCATCTGGAGCTGGCCACCTCCCACCTGTCGGTGAGCAGGGAACTCCACGCCCTGCTGCTGGAGATGGGCTTCTCCCCCAAGGAGAGCCGCCGCAAATCAAACGCCATCACCTATTTTAAACAAAGCGACGCCATCGAGGACTTTCTTACCGCCATGGGGGCTCCCCTGGCCGCCATGGAGCTGATGAACGCCAAGGCGGAAAAGGACCTGCGGGGGAGCGTCAACCGCCGGGTCAACTGTGACGCCGCCAACCTGGACAAGGCGGTGGACGCCGCTCAGGGCCAGATCGAGGCCATCTACAGGCTGGAGGCCCGGGGTATGCTGGCCCAGCTGCCGGACAAGCTGAAGGAGGCGGTGGACCTGCGGATGGCCCACCCGGAGCTCACCCTGTCCCAGCTGGCGGAGCTGTGCGATCCGCCGGTTTCCAAATCCGCTTTTAATCACCGGCTGCGCAAGCTGATGGAGCTGGCCCGTTGCTGAGCAAAAAAGGAGGACGGATCTCATGATCCAGTTAAGCCAAACGTGGAAAAAAGTGTTCTGGGGCCTCACCCTGGCCATTCCCGTCCTGATTGTACTCAGCCTGCTGCTGCACGTCATTTTGCTGTTTGTAGTGGCGCTGGCAGTGGGTATGGTGCTGGGCGTGCTGTCCATGGGCAAGCTCCGCTGCCCCCACTGCAAAAAACTGCTTCTCCAGGAGGCCCTGAAGGTCAAATTGGAGGGAGAGATCACCTGCCCCAAGTGCGAGCACCAGGTGACCATCCACTGACCGGCCTCCGATTCCCGGAGGCCCCACACCCATATACCAGGAGGTACCCCCATGTCCTTTGTCCACCTGCACGTCCATACCGAGTTTTCCCTGCTGGACGGCGCCTGCCGCATTCCCCTGCTGGTCAAGCGGGTGAAGGAGCTGGGGCAGAGCGCCGTTGCCATCACCGACCACGGGGTCATGTACGGCGTGGTGGACTTCTACAAGGCCTGCAAGGCGGAGGGGATCAAGCCCATCATCGGCTGCGAGGTCTATGTGGCCCCCCG
>CALWXZ010000061.1 GCA_944385625.1 uncultured Flavonifractor sp.
GTTTGACGCCATCGACACCGTGGAGATGTGTCTGCCTGTCTTTACCGCCATGCTGGACACCCTTACCGTCCTGCCCAAGAACATGAGAAACGCGGCCTCCGGCGGCTTTATCAACGCCACCGACTGCGCCGACTACCTGACCAAGAAGGGGATGCCCTTCCGGGAGGCCTATATGATCGTGGGCCGGCTGGTCAACCTGTGCATCAAGGCCGGCGAGACGTTGGACACCCTGCCCCTGAAGGACTTCCGCTCCATCTCCAACCTGTTTGACGCCGACGTGTACCAGGCCCTGGAGCTCAAGACCTGCGTCAACGGCCGCAAGGTCTATGGCGGTCCCGCCAAGGAGGCCGTGGAGCAGCAGATCGCCAGCATCAAGGCCTTTGTGGAGGAGAGAGAGCATGAGTAAGCCCAAGGTATTCATCGACGGCCAGGAGGGCACCACCGGTTTGCAGATCCACCAGCGGCTGGCGGGCCGGGACGACATCGACCTGCTGGTCATCGATCCCGACAAGCGGAAAGAGTTAGCCGAGAGAAAGCGCCTCATCAACGAGGCCGACCTGGTGTTCCTCTGCCTGCCCGACGCCGCCGCGGTGGAGGCGGTAGGCCTCATCGAGAACTCCCACACCAGGGTCATCGACGCCTCCACCGCCCACCGTACCGCCCCCGGCTGGGTATACGGCTTCCCGGAGCTGTATAAAAAGCCCCGGGAGGTCATTGGCCAGGCCCGGTTCGTAGCCAATCCCGGCTGCCACGCCACCGGGTTTCTCGCCTCGGCGGCCCCGCTGGTGTCCATGCGGATTCTGCCCAAGGATTACCCCCTGACCTGCTTCTCCCTCACCGGCTACTCCGGCGGCGGCAAGAAGATGATCGCCCAGTATGAGAGCGGGGACAAGGGGACGGAGCTCTATAGTCCCCGGGTATACGGCACCACCCTGCGCCACAAGCACCTGCCCGAAATGCAGAAGATCTCCGGCCTGGACACCCCGCCGGTGTTCACTCCCGTGGTGGACGACTACTACAAGGGCATGGCCACCACCATCTTCCTCCACAACCGCTACCTGGTGGGCCAGCCCACCGCCCGGGAGCTGAGCCTGATCCTGCTGGCCTACTACGCCAAGCAGCCCCTGGTGACGGTGGCCCCCTACACCGAGGAGCCGGCCTACCTGGCGGCCAACACCCTGGCGGGCACCGACCGGCTGGAGATCACCGTCAGCGGCCACGAGGGCCAGTCCATCGTCACCGCCCGGTTTGACAACCTGGGCAAGGGGGCCTCGGGCGCGGCGGTGCAGAATATGAACCTGATGCTGGGCTTTGAGATGACGGAGGGTCTGGCGCTGTGAGGGGCGGGCGACCATAAAGGTCGCCCCTACGCCAAACCTTGATTCATCCATATATGTAGGGGCGGCCCTTGCGGCCGCCCGCAGGGAAGGAGATACTTAACTATGAAACAGATCCCCGGCGGCGTGACCGCCCCCAAGGGTTTTACCGCGTCCGGCGTCCACTGCGGCGTGAAGAAGGGCAAGGGGGACGGCAATCAGCCCCCCATGAGCAAAATGCCCGAGGTGCTGGAGGACAAGAAGGACCTGGCCCTCATCGTGTCCGAGCAGCCCTGTGTGGCGGCGGCGGTGTACACCATGAACCGGGTGAAGGCCGCCCCCCTGTATGTCACCATGGACCATTTGGAAAACGGCGAGGCTCAGGCCATCGTGGCCAATTCGGGCAACGCCAACGCCTGCGCCCCCAACAGCCATGAGCACGCCGAGACCATGTGCCAGCTGGCCGCCCAGGCCACCGGCCTGAAGGCCTCCGACTTCGTGGTGGCCTCCACCGGCGTCATCGGCCAGGAGCTGAACATTGACGCCATCGCCAAGGGCCTGCCCGCCGCCGCCGCCGCCCTGTCCAAGGACGGCTCCGACGCCGCGGCCAACGCCATCATGACCACCGATACCGTGAAGAAGGAGCTGTCTGTGACCTGCTCCATCGGCGGCAAGACGGTGACCATTGGCGCCATTGCCAAGGGCTCCGGCATGATCCACCCCAACATGGGCACCATGCTGTGCTTTGTCACCACCGACTGCGCCATCACCCACGAGATGCTCACCGACGCCCTCCATGAGATCGTCCCCCGCACCTTCAACCGGGTGACGGTGGACGGGGACACCTCCACCAACGATATGTGCGTGGTGCTGGCCAACGGTATGGCGGGCAATGAGCTGGTGGAGTGGAAGGACGACAACTATACCGTCTTTTACAAGACCCTCTACTATGTCTTCGAGCAGCTGGCCCGGAACATCGCCGCCGACGGCGAGGGCGCCAGCAAGCTCATCACCTGCACGGTGCAGAACGCCCGCAGCGAGGAGAGCGCCGAGCGCCTGAGCAAGGCGGTGGTGGGCTCCTCCCTGGTGAAGGCCGCCATGTTCGGCTCCGACGCCAACTGGGGCCGGGTGCTGTGCGCCATGGGCTACTCCAAGGCCCCCTTCCGGCCCGAGTTTGTGGACGTACGTTTCTCCTCCGCCGTGGGGGAGATCCTGGTGTGCGAGCAGGGCGCCGGGGTGGACTTCGACGAGGAGGCCGCCAAGAGCATTCTGTCCCAGGACGAGGTGGTCATCCAGGTGGACCTCCACGAGGGGGAGCATGAGGCCACCTGCTGGGGCTGCGATCTGACCTACGACTATGTGAAGATCAACGGTGACTACCGGACCTGACCGGCGCCGGTGCGGGCGGGTCTGGGACCCGCCCCTACAGAAAATGGAGGGGATTCCCATGTCATTCAACGAGGTGGACCGGGCCAAGGTGCTGGCCGAGGCCCTGCCCTACATCCAGAAATACTACGGCAAGACCGTGGTGGTCAAATACGGCGGCAACGCCATGATCTCCGACGAACTGCGCCAGGCCGTCATCTCCGACATCATCCTGCTGCGGCTGGTGGGAATCAACGTGGTGGTGGTCCACGGGGGCGGCCCGGAGATCACCGAGATGCTCAACAAGATCGGCAAGCAGTCCAAATTTGTGGACGGCCTGCGCTACACCGACGAGGAGACCATGGAGGTGGTCCAGCAGGTGCTGTGCGGCAAGGTGAACAAGAACCTGGTGGCCACCCTCAACCGGATGGGGGGACGGGCCATCGGCCTGTGCGGCATGGACGCCGGCCTGTTCCAGGCCCAGAAGCTGGACGAGAAGTACGGCCTGGTGGGGGAGATCACCGCCGTGGAGCCCCAGCCGGTGATGGACTGCCTGGCCGACGGCTACATCCCCGTGGTATCCACCGTGGCCCAGGGCACCGACGGCGAGAACAGCTACAACATCAACGCCGACACCGCCGCGGCCAAGCTGGCCACCGCCCTGAAGGCGGAGAAGCTCATCCTGCTCACCGACGTGCGGGGGCTGATGATGGACCCCAAGAACGACAACACCCTGCTGCCGGTGGTGCGCCTGTCCCAGGTGCCCGGCCTGGTGCAGGACGGGGTCATCAAGGGGGGCATGATCCCCAAGGTGGAGTGCTGCGTGGAGGCGGTGCGCTCCGGCGTGGACAACGCCGTCATATTGGACGGCCGGATTCCCCATTCCATTCTCATCGAGCTTTTGTCCGACGAGGGCATCGGCACCATGTTACTGTGAGGTGAACGTATGGATCATCAAGAGCTGGTGGCGCTGGACCACCAATATGTGATGCAGACCTACGGCCGGTTCGACGTGGACATCGACCACGGCCAGGGAGCTACCCTATACGATTTGGCGGGGAAGGAGTACATCGACTTCTCCTCCGGTATCGGCGTCAACTCCATCGGCTACGCCAATCCCAAGTGGGTGGAGGCCATCACCAACCAGGCCCAAAAGCTGGGCCATATCTCCAACCTGTTCTACTCCCAGCCCTACGCCCAGCTGGCCCAGAAGCTGTGTGAGCGCTCGGGCATGGCGGCCGCCTTCTTCGGCAACTCGGGGGCCGAGGCCAACGAGGGCATCATCAAGCTGGCCCGGAAGTATTCCTTTGACAAGTACGGCAAGGGGCGGGGCACCGTCATCACCCTGCGCAACTCCTTCCACGGCCGCACTATCACCACCCTGACCGCCACCGGCCAGGACGTGTTCCACAACTACTTCTTCCCCTTCAACGACGGCTTCCGGTATGCCCAGGCGGGCAGCATGGACTCCCTCCAGGAGGTGGCGGGCCACGATGTGTGCGCCGTCATGCTGGAGCTGGTGCAGGGGGAGGGGGGCGTGCTCCCCATGGACCCGGAGTACGTCCACGACCTGGCGGTGCTGTGCGCCGAGCGGGACTGGCTGCTGCTGGTGGACGAGGTGCAGACCGGCATCGGCCGCACCGGCACCCTGTTTGCCTTCCAGCAGTACGGCATCATCCCCGATGCGGTGTCCTTCGCCAAGGGCATCGCCGGCGGCCTGCCCATGGGCGGCTTTTTGGCCAATGAGCGCTGCCGGGACGTGCTGGGCCCTGGGACCCACGCCTCCACCTTCGGCGGAAACCCCATCTGTGCCGCCGCCGCCCAGGTGGTGCTGGATACCCTGGACGAGGATGCCCTGGCCAAGGTGAAGGAGAAGGGCCACTACATCCGCACCCGCATCGAGCATATGGGTCTGTCCAGCCTGGGGGAGACCCGGGGCCTGGGCATGATGATCGGCGTGGAGGTCAAGGGAGAGGAGAGCAACAAGGTGCTGGCCGCCCGGCTGATCCAGCACGGCCTGCTGGTGCTGACCGCCGGTTCCGCCCTGCGGCTGCTGCCTCCGCTGACCATCTCCATGGCGGAGATCGACAAGGGCCTTGCCATTATGAAGGAGACCCTGCTGTAAGAGAACCCAAACAATGAGGTGAATACAATGAAAAAAGATCTGCTCAAGCTGTTGGACCTGACCGGCGCGGATATCGTGAAGATTTTGGATACCGCCGACCAGATGAAATACAACCAGAAACATGGCCTGACCCACCACTACCTGGAGGGCAAGACCCTGGCCATGATCTTTGAGAAAAATTCCACCCGTACCCGCGTGTCCTTTGAGACCGGTATGTTCCAGCTGGGCGGCCACGCCCTCTTCCTCTCCGGCAAGGAGAGCCAGATCGGCCGGGGCGAGCCCATCGAGGACACCGCCCGGGTGCTGAGCCGCTACTGCGATGGCATCATGATCCGCACCTTCGGTCAGGCCGAAGTGGAGACGCTGGCCAAGTACGCCTCCATCCCCGTCATCAACGGCCTCACCGACTTCGCCCACCCCTGCCAGGTGCTGGCCGACCTCATGACCATCCGGGAGCACAAGTCCCGGCTGGAGGGCCTGAAGATGTGCTACATCGGCGACGGCAACAACATGGCAAACTCCCTCATCGTGGGCGGCCTGAAGGTGGGTATGGCGGTGTCCGTGGCCTGCCCCGAGGGCTACGACCCCGATCCCCAGGTGCTGGAGTTTGCCAAGAATTGCGGCGGCAAGTTCGCCCTGTGCCGGGACCCCCAGGAGGCGGCCGCCGGCGCCGACGCCCTGTTTACCGACGTGTGGGCCTCCATGGGCCAGGAGGGTGAGGCCCAGAAGCGCCGGGCCGTCTTTGAGGGGGTCTACCAGATCAACGAGAAGATCATGGCGGCCGCCAATCCCGGGGCCATGGTGCAGCATTGCCTGCCCGCCCACCGGGGGGAGGAGATCACCGCCGAGGTGTTCGAGGCCCACGCCGGCGAGATCTTCGACGAAGCGGAGAACCGCCTCCACGCCCAGAAGGCGGTCATGTACCTGCTGATGAACAATGGAAACTGAATGAATTCCCAAAACCGGCCCCCCAGGCGCAGTGAGACAGAAAGGCGCCTTCCGGGCCGGTTTTTTGCATCTTTTCTCAAAAGAGCAGGTGGGATTTTTCTTGACGGGAACCCGGTTCGGTGTTATAGTATTTACGTAGTCTAAATGTACGGCCTGAACTCACATTTTTGTAGTCATCGTCGCTTCTTCAGACGATGCCAAAGATGTGAGTTTTCTTGTCATTTAGCGCGAAATTTTTTTCAGGAGGTACCATTATTATGTATCACGGTACTGTCAAGTGGTTCAACGAGACCAAGGGCTTCGGCTTCATCTCCAACGACGAGGGCGGCGACGACGTGTTCGTTCACTTCTCCGCCATCGTGTGCGACGGCTTCAAGACCCTCCAGGAGGGTCAGAAGGTGACCTACGACGTGGAGCCCGACCCCAAGAACGCTGACAAGCTGCGCGCTGTCAACGTGGTGGCCGCTTGATCGGACGATATAAGCCCCGAAAGCAGACCGGCAAAACTTGTCGGTCTGCTTTTTGTATTTTCGTTGACAATCAGGGGAAAGAATGGTACATTTTAAGTAATCATTCCACGAAAATGGAGCAAAACGCCGGTTTGCCAGGATGGCCGAGCCGGCGCGTTTTCGTTGGTAAGCGGAAGGATGAAGGAGTGAAGGACCATGAAATCGGATATTGAGATTGCCCAGGCCTGTGAGATGAAACACATCCGTGATATCGCGGCGGTGGCCGGGGTGGATGAGGACTACCTGGAATACTACGGCAAGTATAAGGCCAAAATTGACCTGAAGCTGCTGGCAGACCGGGCAAACCGGCCTGACGGCAAGCTGGTGCTGGTCACCGCCATCAACCCCACCCCCGCCGGCGAGGGCAAGACCACCACCACCGTGGGTCTGGCCGACGGGATGCGCCGGCTGGGCAAGAATGCCGTGGTGGCCCTGCGAGAGCCCTCCCTGGGCCCCGTGTTCGGCGTCAAGGGGGGGGCCGCCGGCGGCGGCTATGCCCAGGTGGTGCCCATGGAGGACATCAACCTCCACTTCACCGGCGACTTCCACGCCATCGGCGCGGCCAACAACCTGCTGGCCGCCATGCTGGACAACCATATCCAGCAGGGCAACGCCCTGGACATCGATGTCAAGCACATCACCTGGAAGCGGTGCGTGGACATGAACGACCGCCAGCTGCGCAACATCGTGTGCGGCCTGGGCGGCCGGATGCAGGGCGTGCCCCGGGAGGACGGCTTCGATATCACCGTGGCCTCCGAGATCATGGCGGTACTCTGCCTGGCCACCGGCCTTTCCGACCTGAAGGCCCGGCTGGGCCGGATGGTGGTGGGCTACTCCCGCGCCGGAGTCCCCATCACCGCCCACGATCTGAAGGCCGAGGGGGCCATGGCCGCCCTGCTGAAAGACGCCATCAAGCCCAATCTGGTCCAGACCCTGGAGGGCACCCCCGCCTTCATCCACGGCGGCCCCTTCGCCAACATCGCCCACGGCTGCAACTCCGTCATGGCCACCCGGGTGGCCCTCAAGATGGGGGACTACGCCATCACCGAGGCCGGTTTCGGCGCCGACTTGGGCGCGGAGAAGTTTTTGGACATCAAGTGCCGCCTGGCGGGGCTGACCCCCTCCGCCGTGGTGGTGGTGGCCACCGTCCGGGCCCTGAAGCACCACGGCGGCGTGGCCAAGGCCGAGCTGGGGGCGGAGAACCTGGAGGCATTGGAGCGCGGGCTGCCCAACCTGCTGCGCCATGTGGAGAACATCACCAAGGTGTACGGCCTGCCCTGCGTGGTGGCCATCAACCGCTTCCCCACCGACACCGAGGCCGAGCTGAAGCTGGTGGAGGACAAGTGCAGGGCACTGGGCGTCAACGTGGCCCTCAGCGAGGTGTGGGCCAAGGGCGGCGAGGGCGGCATGGCCCTTGCCCGGGAGGTTATCCGCCTGTGCGAGGAGCCCAACCACTTCTCCTTCGCCTACGAGCTGGACCAGCCCATTGAGGCCAAGCTGGCCGACATTGTGAAGAAGGTGTACCACGGCGACGGCGTGGCTCTCACCCCCGCCGCCAGGAAGCAGGCGGCGGAGCTGACCGCTCTGGGCTTCGGCGGCCTGCCCATCTGCATGGCCAAGACCCAGTACTCCTTCTCCGATGACCAGAACCTGCTGGGCGCCCCCGACGGCTTCACCGTCACCGTGCGCAACATCAAGGTGTCCGCCGGCGCCGGGTTCCTGGTGGCTCTCACCGGCGACATCATGACCATGCCGGGATTGCCGAAAGTACCCGCCGCCGAGAAGGTGGACGTGGACGAGAACGGCAAGATCTCCGGCCTGTTCTAAACCGTTTGAGATCGGGCGACCGCGGCTGCCCCTGCGGCGAGACTGTAGGGGCGGCCTGCGGCCGCCCATTTATGAATGGAGTGATCCCAATGCAAACTGCACAGCAGACCTGCGGCGGCTTCCTGGACGCCCTGGCCTCCAAGGCCCCGGTCCCCGGCGGCGGCGGCGCCTCCGCCCTGGTGGGGGCCCTGGGGGCGGCCCTTTGTACCATGGTGGGAAACTACACCGTGGGCAAGAAAAAGTACGCCCAGGTGGAGGAGAATGTGAAAAACCTGATGGCCAAAGCGGAGGACCTGCGCGCCCGCCTGCTGGCCCTGGTGGACGCCGACGCCGCCGCCTTTGAGCCCCTGTCCAGGGCCTACGCCATCCCCAAGGAGGACCCCGGCCGGGCCCAGGTGATGGAGGCCTGCCTGCGGGACGCCGCCGCCCCCCCCATGGAGATCCTGCGCCTGAGCTGCCAGGCCATTGACCTGCATCGCGAGATGCTGGAGAAGGGGAGCGTCATGATGCTCTCCGACGTGGGCACCGGGGTGCTCTTCTGCCGGAGCGCCCTGGAGGGGGCCGCCCTCAACGTGAAGGTCAACACCAAGAGCATGGCCGACCGGGCCTATGCCCAGGCCATGAACGACGAGGCGGACGCCCTGGTGGAGCGGTACGGAGCCATTGCCCAAACGGTATATGAGGCGGTTATGGGGAGGTTTGCCTGATGGCGGAGCGTTGGAGCGGGGCCCCGGTGGCCCAGGCGTTGACGGAGCGGCTGGCCGCCCGGGCGGACGAACTGAAGGCCCGGGGAATTGTCCCCACCCTGGCCATCGTGCGGGTGGGGGAGCGGCCGGAGGATCTGTCCTATGAGCGGGGCGCCCTGAAGCGGTGCGAAAAGGTGGGCATCCAGGTCAGACAGTTTGTTCTGCCCAAGGAGTCCAGCCACGGGGATCTGATGGAGGTCATCCAGCAGATCAACGGGGACGGGGCCATCCACGGCTGCCTGCTCTTCCGGCCCCTCCCGGTCCACATGGATGAGGAGGCCATCTGCGCCGCCCTGGACCCGGCCAAGGATGTGGACGGCATTACCACCGGGTCCCTGGCGTCGGTCTTTACCGGCAGCGGCGCGGGCTATCCCCCCTGCACCGCCCAGGCCTGTATGGAGATGCTGGACTATTATGGCTGCGACCTCACCGGCAAGCGGGCGGTGGTGGTGGGCCGCAGCCTGGTGGTGGGAAAGCCCCTGGCCATGCTGCTGCTGGGGAAAAACGCCACGGTTACCCTGTGCCATACCCGCACCTCGGACCTGGCCGCCGAGTGCCGCCGGGCGGAGGTGCTCATCGCCGCCGCCGGTCACGCCAATATGATTGGCCGGGACCACCTGGCCCCCGGCCAGCTGGTGCTGGATGTGGGCATCAACGTGGACGAGGACGGCAATCTGGTGGGGGACGTGGACTTTGCCGCCGCCGACGAGATCGCCGGGGCGGTGACCCCGGTGCCCGGAGGCGTGGGCGCGGTGACCACCTCGGTGCTGGCGGCCCATGTATTGAAGGCGGCTTCCCAGGCCTGAAAAAAGAGACTGTTGGAGGCTGAAAAGTGTCCCTGCCCGTGTGGGCAGGGACACTTTATGTTATAAATTCATCAAAAAACGGGCCGCGTGTTCCATGGACTCATGGGCCTTTTTCATGGGGAAGGTCTGAAAGACGTGCCACATCTTGTCCCACACCTCCAGCTTGCAGGGGACGGAGGCTTTGAGCATCCGGTTGCGCAGGCGGACCGAGTCGGAGAGCAGCAGCTCGTTGGTACCGGCCTGAATGAGGGTGGGGGGAAAGCCGGTCAGATCGGCAAACAGGGGGGACAGGCAGGGATCGGTCAGATCCTCCCCTCTGGCGTAGGCGTCCCGGGTGGCATAGATGTAGTTGAGGGTGAGGACCGGGTCAATGTCGGCCCGCTCCTGATAGGACTTGCCGCTGGCCGTCATGTCGGTCCAGGGGGAGAAGAGAAGCAGGGCCCTGGGCAGCAGGCGGCCGGATTCCTTCAGCTTGTGGGTGAGGACCAGGGCCAGATTGCCGCCGGCGGAGTCGCCGGCCACCACGATGTCCCGGGCGCCGTAGCCCAGATACATCAGATGGTCCCAGGCTTGGAGGGCGTCCTCCACGGCGGCGGGATAGGGATGCTCGGGGGCCAGACGGTACTCAAAGCTCATAACCTGCAATCCAGTGACCAGGGACAGCTTGGAGCCCAGGATGCGGGAGTAGCCCAGGGTGCCGCTGGTGTAACCGCCGCCGTGGCAGTAGAGAACGGCCTTCCGGTGGTCGTAGCTCCGGTGGGGCCTGATCCAGGCGCAACTCATCTTGCCCAGGGAGAAGGGCTCCCAACTCATGCCCCCCATGGGGGCCACCAGCCGGCCTAGCAATTCCTGACTTTTACGCTGGCGAGTCAAATCCTCCACGTTCATGACCTCGGGGGTGGCGGCGCTGTGGATGGCCTTCAGCGCCCGCATAAAGGGGGCCAGCCGCTGCTTTTCCGCCCGCTGCCCGGCCAGTTGCTGACGTTTGCTGTGGTGATTCATAGAGCCGCCTCTCCTTTGGAAACAGGATTCCGGCGCCATGGGGCGCGGATTCAATAGATGCTATTATACCACAGCAGTGGAAGAAAGAAAAGGGACGCGCCCCCTCTTTTCCCGGGGATGAAACACGCTTTCCCTTGTGAGCGACAGCGGAATGTGGTATCCTTTTTTCAGGAAAGGAGGGAAAGCCATGGGGACGCAGCGGCGGGAGAAGAGACACAAGGAGTGGTACCGTCTGGACAATGCGGCGGTGGTCTACTCGGCCATTCAGAAGGAGCGGTATTCCGCCGTTTACCGCTTTTCGGCGGTGATGGATCAGCCGGTGGACCCGGACGCCCTCCAGCGGGCGGTGGACAAGACCATGCCACGGTTCCCCGGCTTCCGGGTGCGCATCAAGCAGGGGATCTTCTGGTATTACTCGGAGTTCAACGACGCGCCCGGCCCCTTCGTGCAAAGGGACATCTCCAACCCCTGCCAGCCTATGCGCTTTGACCAGGAGGACGGCTGGCTGGTGCGTTTTTTCTACTATGAACGGCGGATTTCCCTGGAGGTATTTCACGCCATCAGCGACGGCGCGGGGGCCATGACCCTGCTGCGCACCCTGCTGGCGGTCTACCTGCGGGAGCTGGGGTACCAGATCCCCAACACCTGCGGGGTGCTGGACGTGGACCAGCCCCCCAGGCCGGAGGAGCTGGAGGACGCCTACGCCCGCTACGCCACGGTGAAGGCCAGGAGTTTCACCACATTGAAAAAGGCCTATGCCAATGCGGGCACGGCCGAGCCCTTCTATACCCTCAATGTGACCATGGGCTTCTGCTCGGTGCGGCAGCTGAAGGAGAGGGCCCGGGAGCACGGGGCCTCCATCACCGAGTACCTGACGGCGGTGCTGCTGAAGGTGATGGTGGACAAGCAGCACCGGGAGGGCCCCAAAAAGGAGCTGCCGGTGGCCTTGGCCATCCCCATCAACCTGCGGCCCTGGTTTCCCACCGAGAGCCTACGCAACTTCATTCTCACGGTCCGGCCCTGTATCGACCCCAGTTTGGGGGAGTATACCTTTGAGGAGATCGTCAGCCAGGTTCACCACTATCTGCGCCTGAACATCAACCGGCAGCAGATGCAGGCGGAGTTGGCGGGCAATGTAAAGTTTGCCAGGAACAAACTCATTCAGATTGCGCCCATCGCCCTGAAAAAGCCGGGCATCGCCTTCGGCTACTGGATGGCGGGGGTGCGGCCCTATTCCGGAACCTACACCAATCCGGGTCCCTTTCCGGTGCCGGAGGAGATGCGTCCCCATATCCGCCGGATGGAGGTCATCCTGGGTCAGGCCACCATGCCCCGGGTCCACTGTGCCTCCATCAGCTACGGCGACGAGATGGAGATCACCTTTGCCGGGACCCAGCGGGAGTCGGACACCGAGCGGGATTTTTTCCGCTTTTTGGTGCGGGACGGCGTCCACGTCAAGGTGGAGAGCAACCGCGCCCAGTAAGGAGGAAGCGCCATGTCCTATTGTGTTCACTGCGGGGTGGAGCTGGACGCCACCGCCACCTTCTGCCCCTTGTGCCACACCCGGGTGCTGGACCCGGGGCGGCCGCCGGATACCACGTCGCCCAAGCCCTTTCCCACCGAGCGGGGGGAGGTGCCGCCTATCCCCAAGGGGGCGGTGGCGGCGGTGATTACCGCCATGCTGGCCTGTGTGGCGGTGGGGTGCGGCCTGCTCAACCTGTTTCTCCGGCCGGGGCGGGCCTGGTCCCTCTATGTGATCGGCGCCACCATCATGCTGTGGCTGTGGATCGTATTGCCCATTATCGCCAAGCGCATCCCCCTGCTGGTGCGCAGCCTCATCAATGTGGCGGCGGTGGCCCTGTATGTCTACCTGATGTCGGTGGACCTGAACGGCCGGGCCTGGTATTTGGGGCTGGCGGTGCCCATCATCCTGTGGGGGGGCGCGGTGTGGCTGCTGCTGTCGCTGATGCTGCGGGTCTATCACCGCTCGGTCATCAGCAGCGCCGCCATCCTCATCGGCAGCCTGGGGGTATTTTTGCTGGGGGTGGAGTTTTTTATTGACCGCTGGCTCACGGGCCGGTGGGACCCCTCCTGGTCCCTGGTGGTGCTTACCATCTGCGTGTGTACCGTGATCCCCCTGGTGGTCATCCGGCGCATCCCCGCCTTTCGGGAAGAGGTGCGCCGCCGGTTTCATACCTGAGTGCAACAGATCAAAAAGGCCGCCCGGCAGGGCGGCCTTTTTGCGGGAGAAAGCGGGTGTTCGGTGAGGTTACCGGTGGAAAAGCCGGCGGAAAAAGCCGCCCTTTTTCTCCTGGGGGACGGGGGCGCTGGCTGCGGTTTGGGCCTGATGTACAGCCTGCTCCATCAGCGCGGCCTGGGCGTTGACGGCGGGGGCCCCCTCCTGACGGGGGACGGGGGCATAGCTGCCGTCGGGACCCATATTGCGGGCCTTCACATTGTCGGAGCAGAACAGCTCCACATACTGCCGGATCTGCCGGCGCACGTCCGGGTCCACCACCGGGCAGGCGATCTCCACCCGGCGCTCTGTGTTGCGGGTCATCAGGTCGGCCGAGCCGATATACAGGCGGGTGCCATCCTCCACGCCGAAGGCGTAGATGCGGGGGTGCTCCAGATAGCGGCCCACAATGGAAAAGACCCGGATATGGTCGGTGAGGCCGGGGACGCCGGGGCGCAGGCAGCAGATGCCCCGGACGTTGAGGGTCACGGGTACGCCGGCCTGGCTGGCCTCGGCCAGCTTGTCGATAAGCTCCCGGTCGGTCACGGAATTGACCTTGAAGAAGATGCGGGCGGGCTGACCCTGCCGGGCCTTCTCGATCTCCCGGTCCATCAGGGCCAGGATACGGTTTTTCAGGCCGTAGGGGGCCACCAGCAGCTGGTGATAATCTCCGTGGAGGTTGGAGGTGGCCATGTTCTGGAAGAAGAGGGCGCCGTCGCCGCCGATGGCCGGGCTGGCGGTCATGAGACAGAAGTCGGTGTATAGCCTGGCCGTCTTTTCGTTGTAGTTGCCGGTGCCGATCTGGGTGATGTACTGGATGCGGCCTTTGTCCCGGCGAGTGATG
>CALWXZ010000062.1 GCA_944385625.1 uncultured Flavonifractor sp.
GTGCTGTAGACCAGACTGGTGTTCCGGATGACCCCGGAGAGCACGCTGCGGGCCTCCTTAAATTCTTTCAGGGTGAGCATGGGACAAGACTTCCTCTCTAAAACGGTATATCGGAATATGTTTTTTATGATACTGACTTTTGAGGGGAAAGTCAACGTGTTCTTGACACTGACAGGGGGGGACGATACAATATTCCCAGATAATCAGACGGCCTCTGGCCGCTCAGTCCCGGGGCGCTGCCCCTGGGGGCGCATCAACTGCAATGATATGGGAGGACGTTTGTGATGGCAGATAAAACCGATTTCACTCCGGAGCTGACCCTGACCCCAGACCTGGGTACCGCCGCCGAGGCTCAGGCCCCCGCCGCGCCTCAGCTGAGCGTGGACCCCAAAGCCAGCGAGGAGGCCAAGGCCATTCAGCTGGACGAGAGCCAGCTCACCGAGGCCGAGCGCAAGATGGTGGACGACTTTGCCCAGAAGATCGACCTGACCGACACCAATCTGGTGCTTCAATATGGCGCAGCCGCCCAGAAGAACATCGCCGGCTTTTCCGAGAATACCCTCAATTCGGTGCGTACCAAGGACCTGGGGGAGGTGGGCCAGGCCCTGTCCTCCCTGGTGGTGGAGCTGAAGGGCTTCGGCGGCGAGGAGGAAGAGAAGGGCTTTTTCGGCTTCTTCAAGAAGAAACGCAACCAGCTGGAGGCCATGAAGGCCTCTTACTCCAAAGCGGAGACCAACGTGAACAAGATCGTGGAGGTGCTGGAGGCCCACCAGGTGACCCTGATGAAGGACATCGCCATGCTGGACCAGATGTATGAGCTCAACACCAAATATTATAAGGAGCTGACCATGTATATCCTGGCGGGCAAGAAGCGCCTGGCCCAGGTGCGGACCGGGGAGCTGGAACAGCTGCGCCAGAAGGCAGCCCGGACCGGCGCCCAGGAGGATGCCCAGGCCTACAACGATCTGGCCAATATGTGTACCCGCTTTGAGAAGAAGATCCACGACCTGGAGCTGACCCGGATGATCTCCATCCAGATGGGGCCCCAGACCCGGCTGATCCAGAACAACGACACCCTGATGCTGGAGAAGATCCAGTCCTCTCTGGTGAACACCATCCCCCTGTGGAAGAGCCAGATGGTGCTGGCCCTGGGGCTGGAGCACTCCCGTCAGGCCACCGCCGCCCAGAGCGCGGTGACCAACATGACCAACGAACTGCTGCAAAAGAACGCCGATATGCTGAAAATGGGCACTTTGGAGACCGCCAAGGAGGCCGAGCGCTCCGTGGTGGACCTGGAGACCCTCCAGCACACCAACCAGCAGCTCATCTCCACCCTGGACGAGGTGATGCAGATTCAGCAGGAGGGGGCCCAGAAGCGCCGGGAGGCCGAAGTGGAGCTGGGAAGAATCGAGGGCGAGCTGAAACAGAAGCTGCTGGAGCTGAGAGGATAATCGGAACATCCCTGTGGGGCGCTGCAAGGTCATTGCAGCGCCCTTTTGACATCAGATGGACACAACTTTCTGCTATCCTGGGCGTGAAAGGAGGGGGAGAGCCATGGCGGAGAACATTCTGGTGGTGGAGGACGAGGAGCGCATCCGCAACATCGTCCGGGACTACTTTGCAGTCCACGGCCTGGACTGCGATCTGGCCCGGGACGGGGAGGAGGCCCTGGACCTGCTGCGGGACCATGACTACGACGCCATTTTGCTGGATGTGCTCATGCCCAACCTGGACGGCTTTTCGGTGTGCCGGGCGGTGCGGGCCAGAAGCCGGGTGCCCATCCTCTTTCTCACCGCCCTGGGGAGCGAGGAGGATGTGCTCCAGGGCTACGCCCTGGGGGCGGACGACTATGTGACCAAACCCTTCTCCCTGGCGGTGCTGCTGGCCAAGACAAGGGCGGTGATCCGCCGCAGCCGGGGAGAGGGCGGGGGCGATGCCCTGGTCTGTGGGGCGATCGCCCTGGACGCGTCGGGGCGCACCTGCACGGTGTCGGGAAAGCCGGTTGACCTGACGCCCCGGGAGTACGACCTGCTGCTCTGCCTTATCCGCAACAGGGGCCAGGTGCTCAGCCGGGACCAGCTGCTGGATAGGGTGTGGGGCATCGACTTCGAGGGAGGCCAGCGGGCGGTGGATGTGCGCATCAAGAGCCTGCGCTCCGCCCTGGGGAGCGCGGGAAAACAGATCAAGACGGTATTCAAGGCGGGGTATCGGATGGAGGGCGGCTGATATGAAGGACAAGCGGCTGTTTTTCGGATGTTTTGCCAAGTCGCTGCTGATTTCCGTGCTGCTTTGGGGGGTGGCCATGGGGGCTATGCTCTGGCTCAATTACCGCTGGAGCGAGACGGATATCATCAGCCAGCAGTATGAGCTTCCCAATGCCATCGTCCAGGGGGAGACAAAGTTCACCATCCCCACGCCGTCAGAGGAGGGATATTTGACCTGGCAGAAGGACGAAACCTCCGTCATGCTGACCATGAACAGCTGCGATACCCTGAAAAAGTATGGCGGGCAGTTCTTTGTGCGGGTGTATGATGATGAGGGAGAGCGTCTGGGGCAGAGCCAGATGCTGGCGGGCTACGGCTCTATCTTTCAGGAAGATGGGACAGCGGATGGCTACTTTCTGCTGTTTGATCCGGTGCTGACGGATGAACAGCAAATAGAGACCGCCCGTATCCTGAACCGTTACCCTGACCAGCACTTTTTCTGGATCGGTGAAGAAAGAAACGGTGACCAACTGGACGAGATCGAACTAACAGGCTGGAAGGAGGGCGAAGTGATTTATGTCCGGACGCTGACCCTTCTCTATGGCGAAGAGCGGGTGGTGCTGGCCAATTCCGACGCAGACCTTTTTCCGGGCAGCGCTCCACAGACATTCCAGGCCTATGATGTAGAATTTTTCTCCGCCCTGACGGGCCGGGGCGGTCCGGGAAAACGGCTGGAGCAGTACCGGACTCTGGAGGCAGGGGTGGATGCCGTAGAGACGGACAATCCACGGTGGACGCTTGGACAGTCCAGTATCGTTTACTATGGAGGGGGCAACGCTCGCCTATGGGATACCGGCGTACATCCGGTGGCCTCCAACTATTACCTGCCCGGGGATTACCTTCTGGCCGGCCTGGAGCCGGCGGCGCTGATTACCCTGGGGGCGGCGGTGGCACTGGCCCTGTTCACCGCCTGGCTGGAGACCCGGGCCATCCGGCGGGAGCGGGCCTTTGTCCGGGGGGCGGCCCACGAGCTGAAAACTCCTCTGGCGGTGCTGCGTACCCACGCCGAGGCTTTGCGGGAGGACATCGACCCGGCCAAGCGGCAGGAGTATCTGGGCATCGTGGTGGAGGAGAGCGACCGTATGGCGGCCCTGGTGGGCAGCCTGATGGACCTGGCCAAGCTGGAGAGCGGCGGCAAGCTCCAGCGGGAGCCTCTGGACCTGACCGCCGTGGTGGAAAACTGCGCCGCCCGGCTGGCCCTGCCGGCAGCCCAACAGGGAATTGAACTGCGTACCCAACTGGCCCCGGCGTCCCTGCTGGGGGACAGATTGCGGCTGGAGGAAGTGGTGGACAATCTGGCGGACAACGCCCTGCGACACTGTATCCCCGGCGGTACAGTGACCATCGCCCTGACCCAAAAGGGGAGAGGCGTAAGACTGACGGTGGACAACGACGGCGATCCCATTCCTCCGGAACAACTCAATCGCCTGTTTGAGCCCTTCTTCCGGGGGGATCAGGGCCGCAGCCGGGCAGAGGGAGGCGCGGGTCTGGGCCTGTCCATTGTCCGGGCGGCGGTGTTGGCCCACGGGGGCCGGTGCTGGGCGGTGAACCGGACGGGGGGCGTGACCTTTACGGTGGTGCTGCCCGGGTTGCAATTGGAAAAGTGATGTGGTATGATTCCCTCAATAGTGTGAAAGCGATTGTGAGGGAATACCATGGGATATAACCGTCCTCAGGCCAAGTGGCTGGCCCGGAACGCCATGCGGGGTGCCTATCCCCACCCCATGCTGGTGACGCTGGTGTATGTCCTGCTCACCGGTGTGCTGGGCAGCATGGTGCTGAATTTTGCGGCGGAGCCTTTTCAGGCCGCATACTTTTATCTGACCGAGACCAACTACGAGGCGGTGGAGATCCTGACCGCCATCTTTACCCCCCAGAGGATCGCGGTGCTTT
The DNA here is from genome assembly GCA_944385625.1 of uncultured Flavonifractor sp. GTDB lineage: Bacteria > Bacillota > Clostridia > Oscillospirales > Oscillospiraceae > Flavonifractor. Next base: position 4,158 of record CALWXZ010000062.1, read on the forward strand.
TGGTGATGGAGCTGCTGCTGGCCCTGTACAACTGGGTCATGAGTTACGGATACGCCTCCTACTGCCTGCGGCTGGCCCGGCGGGAAGGACCCGGCTACCGCAACCTGTTGGACGGCTTCTACACCATAGGCCGGGCCATCGCGGTGAACTTCCTCTCGGCCCTGTTTGTGTTCCTGTGGAGCCTGTTGGGCGTTGCCATCTACGCCGGTCTGGTGGTCCTGGCCTATCTGACCCATATCAGCCTGCTGATCGTGGTGGGTGCGCTGATTGCGGCTGTCTGGATGATTGCCGTATCCTACCGCTACCGGCTGGCAGTCTATTTTCTGCTGGACCACCCGGAGATGGGGACGCTGGAGTCCCTCCGCCACAGCCGGGACGCCATGCGGGGCAACGCGGTGGAGCTGTTTGTACAGGACCTGTCCTTTTTGGGCTGGCTGATCCTGTCCCCCTTCACCCTGGGTATCCTGAGCCTGTGGGTGGCGCCCTATATGGGGGCGGCCAATGCCAATTTTTACAGCTGGGTGGTGTACGGTTCCTTTCCCCAGGCGCCCCAGCCCGGCGGTTGGACGGGGCCCTATGGCGGTATGTGAGGACCGCCGGCAGCAAATTGGGCATTGCAATTTGGGCCGGAAATGGTATCATAGAGACAACAATTAAATCTAAATCAGCGGTTGGTAGCTCACCGCCCTCCGGGGCGGCGCTTTCAATGGGAATGCGGTGAAAGTCCGCAGCAGCCCTCTCTACTGTAAGGATGACGAGCGCTCACAAGGTCACTGTCCGGTTTGCGGATGGGAAGACGGGCGTAAGGTGGAATCCAAGCCAGGAGACCAGCCAGCCGCCGGGTGGACGCCCATCTTCGGCGGGGGAAATGGCGCGTGACAGCAGCACAGGTACGCAGGCTGATGAAAAAAGAGTTTCCCGTCCGGGAAACTCTTTTTTGCCGTCTCTGTGCCGGAAATGCCCCGCCGCAAACCATCTGCAACGGCAGGGAGGCCGGTGGAATGAGAAAGCATTGGGACAGCCAGCGGCTGTCGGAACGGGAACTTAAGGGCTACCGCCAGTGGCTGGCGGAACTGGAGGAGGAGATGAGGGATACCCCCGGCCTGTCTCAGCGGCTGGACGAAGATCTGACGCACTATTTCTCTCCGGAATGGCCCATCGGCAGACAGGTGTATACCAGTTTTTCCGACGAGGAGCTGCTGGAGCCCCTGTTGGAGACCATGGAGGGGCGGAACGGATCGCCCCGGCCGGAGCGGCTGCTGTGCGTCTATCGCTGGTATCTGGAAAAGCGCTTCGGCTCCCTCCATCGGGCCTGTTGGCAGGCTCGGGGCCGGAGCCGCCAACAGGCGGCGGAGCGGATGTGGCCGGCGGACTGGCCGGAGCGGGTAGATGCCCGGCCGCTGCTGGAGCGGTGCGCCGCCCTGGGGGTGGTTCTGGATGAAGAAACCCGGCATCAGGTGGGAGAATACTGTGAAGCCATCCGCCGGTCGGGCCAGCCCCCGGGCCGGGACGAGCTGCCCGGGGAATTGGACGCGCTGTTCAGCCGGGCGGGATGCACCTGGAAGACGGGGCTGGAGCTGCTGGGCATTCCGGCCCTGAGCAAATCGGTGCGCAGGCATATGCGGCGCTATTGGGCCGGGAATGGCGGGCGGGATACCGGACCGTCCCGCGCTTAGCATGGAGCCATTCGGAGAACTCCTGAATAGTATGGAATGCGCGCTGCCCGGCAGCGCGCAGGCTCATTGGATCAGACCATTTACAGGAGGATATGTTATGGCGGACATCAAGCAGGATCTTCTCGGCTTGGAATACAGCGCCAGCTTTACGCTGCAAGGTATTCAGGAGGCGGACATCAATCTGGAGCTGCCCCCGGTATCGGGCGGTTCCGCCACGGTATATGGCACGGTGACCGACGGCACAGACCCGCTGGCCGACGCCACCGTCAAACTGTTTGACAACACGGGAGCGCCCTTCCGGCATACCCTAACCGATGCCGGCGGCCGGTATTCCATGAGTGGTATCCCTGCGGGCACCTATACCATTGGCGCGGTCAAGGATGGGTACCGCCTCAGCGGAGCGCTGGGCGTGACGCTGGCGGCCAGCGACACCACCCAGATGGACCTTACCTGTGAGGCGGACACCACCCTGGCTCTGGGCGCCATCGCCGGTACCATCACCACCCTTGCGGGGGCGGGCCTGACCCCGATGGCAGGGGCCAAGATCACGCTCAAGGACAGCAGGAATGGGGTGGTGGCATCCACCTATTCGGCGGACGACGGCGAGTTTCTGTTCTACGACGTGGCCGACGGCATCTATACGCTGCTGGCCTCCGCCGAGGGCTATCTGACCTCGGCGCCCATGGCCGTCACCATTACCGGCGGCTCCATTGCCAACGTGACCATGTCCCTGACGGTGGACACACGCACCTACAGCGGCACGGTCAGCGGCGTCATCCGGGACCAGAAGGGTACCGCCGTGGCCGGGTGCTTTGTGGGTTTGTATCAGGTGACCGGTACCGGAGCCGCTGCGGTGGAGACCCTGATCGCCACCACCAAGACCAATGCCGAGGGGAAATATCTCTTTGGCGGCGTTACCGGCGGCCAGTACCTGGTCAAGGCCAAGTTGGAGCGGTAATTGCGGGGAGCCCGTTCTGCCTGAGCGATTATGAGGAGCGGGAGGAAAATTTCCACCTGGAGCCCGGGTATGCGCTCTGCGGGGTACGGGTACTGGTATGGACTCCCTACACCGGAGACTGGCTGACGCTTTCCCCCTGGGAGGGGAGCAGCTGCTGGGGGCGGCCCGCGGTTGGGGAGAGTCTGTTTGGATTTCTCCCGGCGGGACGGTATCTGCTGGAGCTGGACCGAAACTGCCGGTGCTGCTGCCGCCTGGGGCTGGCTCTGCCGCCGGGCGCCAACGTGACCCTGTGGCTGGACCCGGCGGAGAGGACATGGAGCTGGCGGCGGGAGCTGTTCCACTGCTTCTATAACCAAGGATAATGACAGTCCGTCAGGTCCTGTGGGACCTGACGGGCTTTTCTCTTGTATGGGTCGGGGAAAGCTGGTATACTATATCATGAGATTTTATATCCGGGCATACCGGACGGCAGGAGGTCCTTTCATGAAGCTCATGGTCATCGACGGCAATTCCATCATCAACCGGGCCTTTTACGGCATCAAACTGCTCACCACCAAGGATGGGCAGCCCACCAACGCGGTCTACGGCTTTGTGAATATCCTGCTCAAGCTGCTGGAGGAGGAGGGACCCGACGCCCTGTGCGTCACCTTTGACCGGAAGGCCCCCACCTTCCGCCACCTGGCCTACGAGGGCTACAAGGCCCAGCGGAAGGGGATGCCGGAGGAGCTGGCGGTCCAGCTGCCGGTGCTGAAGGCTGTGCTGGAGGCCATGAACATCCCCCGCTATGAGCTGGACGGCTGGGAGGCCGACGACCTGATCGGCACCATCTCGGTGAAGGACACCGCCGCCGGATGGGACACCGTCATCGTCACCGGCGACAAGGACTCCCTCCAGCTGGTCACCGACACCACCCGGGTGAAGCTGGTGTCCACCCGCATGGGCCAAACCACCACCAGGGAGATGACCCCCCAGGCCTTCCGGGAGGCCTACGGCTTTGAGCCGATCCACATGGTGGACCTGAAAGCCCTCATGGGGGACACCAGCGACAACATCCCCGGCGTCAAGGGCATCGGGGAAAAGACCGCCATGGACCTGATCCAGCGCTATCACAGTGTGGCGGCCATCTATCAGGATCTGGACAGCGTGGAGGCCAAGCCTGCCGTGCTGAAGAAACTGAAAGAGGGGGCCGACCAGGCCAAAATGTCCTACGATCTGGCCCTTATCCACTGCGACGCCCCCATCGACTTCACCCCCCAGGCCAACCTGCGGCAGCAGCCCAATACCGGCGCGCTCTATGACCTCTTTTTGAAGCTGGAGTTCAACAAGCTCATCGACAAGCTGGGCCTGAAGGCCCCCCAGGGAGAGGCGCCCCGGGAGAAGCAGGTTACCGGCACCTGCACCAGCGAGGTGGTGGCCGACCGGGCCCGGGCGGAGGAGCTGCTGGCCGTCTGGCGGCAGCAGGACAGCGTGGACGTGCTGGCTCTGCCCTCCCTGGACGTGGTGGCGGTGGAGTACTGGGAGAGCGAGAAGGACAGCCACGCCGCCGTCCTCATGGCCGACAAGCTGGAGGGGTACAACCATATTCTGAAGGCCCTTTTCGCCCCCGACATCAAGAAGAACACCCACGACGTGAAAACCCTCCTGTCCCGGCTGCTGAACGAGGGCATCGAGGGGGGCGGCTTTGTCTTTGACACCGCCATCGCCGCCTACCTGCTGGCCCCTACCGACGGCAGCTACGAGCTGGAGACCCTGGGTATGCGGTGGCTCAACCACGAATTTCTCAAGGCCAAGGACACCTACCTGGCCAAGGACGCCTTTACGCCCCTGGGCGATCCCGGCAAGGCCCTGGGGGGACTGCTGTCCCACTGCGCCCTCATCGGGGCGCTGAAGGACCCCATGGCCGCCCGTCTGAGCGAGCTGGATATGGACAGGCTCTATTATGAGGTGGAGCTCCCCCTGTGTCCCGTGCTGGCCTGGATGGAGCACGCCGGGGTGCTGGTGGACCGGGGGGCCCTCACCTCCTTTGGTGAGATGCTGGACGGGCGCATCCAGGCCGACGAGGGCCTGATCTACGAGCTGGCGGGGGAGCAGTTCAACATCAACTCCACCCAGCAGCTGGGCAAGATCCTCTTTGACAAGCTGGGTCTGCCCCCGGTGAAAAAGACCAAGACGGGCTACTCCACCAACGCCGAGGTGCTGGAGAAGCTGCGGGACAAGCACCCCATCGTGGAGGCGGTGCTGGACTACCGGCAGCTGGCCAAGCTGAAATCCACCTATGTGGAGGGCCTGACCAAGGTCATCGCCGCCGACGGGCGCATCCATACCTCCTTCCAAAATACCGTCACCGCCACCGGGCGGCTCAGTTCCACCGAGCCGAACCTGCAAAATATCCCCGTCCGCACCGAGCTGGGGGCGGAGCTGCGCAAGATGTTCGTGGCCCCGGCGGGGAAGATGCTGGTGGACGCCGACTACTCCCAGATCGAGCTGCGGCTGCTGGCCCATATTGCCGGGGATCAGCACATGATCGCCGCCTTCCAGAGCGGGGAGGACATCCACACCGTCACCGCCTCCCAGGTGTTCGGGGTGGCGCCCGAGGACGTGACCCATGAGATGCGCCGCCGGGCCAAGGCGGTGAACTTCGGCATTGTCTACGGCATCTCCGACTTCTCCCTGGCCCAGGATATCGGGGTCACCCGGGCGGAGGCCAGGGAATATATGGAGAAATACTTTGAAAAGTATTCCGGCGTCCACGCCTATATGACCCAGGTGGTGGAGAAAGCCAAGGCCGACGGCTATGTGTCCACCCTCATGGGCCGCCGCCGGTGGCTGCCTGAGCTGAAGTCCTCCAACTTCAATCTGCGCTCCTTCGGGGAGCGGGTGGCGCTGAATATGCCCATTCAGGGCACCGCCGCCGATATCATCAAGCTGGCCATGATCCGGGTGGCGGACAGGCTGCGGAGCGAGGGGCTGGAGGCCCAGCTCATCCTCCAGGTTCACGACGAACTCATCGTGGAGTGCCCCGAGGGGGAGACCGACCGGGTCAAGACCCTGCTGGAGACCGAGATGGAGCAGGTGGTGCAGCTGGCCCTGCCCCTCATTGCCGAGGCCCATGCCGGCAAGAGCTGGGCCCAGGCCAAGGGCTGAAAGGAGCCTGTTATGGAATTGCGGCCTGTAGCCGGCGGCGCACTGGCGGAGTGGTACGAGCAAGAACTGACCGAGGCCTTTCCCCCCAACGAGCGCAAGCCTCTGGCCGATATCGTGGCCCTGATGGGCCAGGGCAGGTATGAGGTGTGGGGTCTCTTTGAAGGGGAAAAGCTGTTGGGCTACGCCGCCTTGTGGATGAAGCCGGAGGATAAACGCTGTATCCTGCTGGACTACCTGGGGGTGTCCGCCTCCCGAAGAAACGAGGGCCTGGGGCGGAAGATTGTCAGAATGCTGTCCGAGAAGCTGTCTGGCAAATCCCTGCTGCTCATCGAGGCGGAGCGGCCGGTGGAGGGGGATGAGCCGGGGAATAACGCCATCCGGCAGCGCCGTCTGGCTTTTTATGGGCGGTGCGGTTTTGTGCCCGCCTATGACATGGCCACCTGCGGGATGCGCTTTGCCACTTTCCTGCTTGAACCGCCCGCCGACCTGGCTCCGGTCATGGCCCTCCATCGGGCCATCTACGGACCAGAACGGACCGATGTGCAGGTCCCCCTGGGACCTGATGAAACGCCGCCCGGGCCGCCGGCCTGGATGCAGAAGGAGCATTGATCGATGAATTACAAGTTGGTTCCCATGGATAAATCCCACCTGAGTCAGGTGGCAGCCATCGAGCGGGTGTGCTTCTCCCACCCCTGGTCGGAGGCCCTGCTGGAGCAGGAGCTCTACAACGACATGATCTCCCTGGTGGTGGCCGAGGGGGAGGACGGCACCGTGCTGGGCTACGGCGAGGTGCGGGCCATTTTGGACGAGGGCACCCTGGAAAAAATTGCGGTGGCCCCGGCCTACCGCCGCCAGGGGGTGGCGGAGGCCATCCTGGGGGCTTACATCCGGTTTGGGCAGGCCCACCTGGCCTTCCTCACCCTGGAGGTGCGGGAGAGCAATGCTCCCGCCATCGCCCTGTATGAGAAGCTGGGCTTTCAGACCGTGGGCCGCCGGAAAAACTACTACCGGGAGGAGCACGAGGACGCCCTGCTGATGACCATTACTTTTACTGAGGAAACGAAGGGAACGGAATGAATATATTAGCCATTGAATCCTCCTGTGACGAGACCGCCGTGGCGGTGGTACGAGATGGACGCACCGTCCTGTCCGACGCCATCGCCTCCCAGGCGGATATGCACGCCATTTACGGCGGCGTGGTGCCCGAGATCGCCTCCCGCAAGCACATCGAGGCCATCGCCGGCCTGGCCGACCAGGCCCTCCGGCAGGCGGGGATCACCCGGAGGGACATTGACGCGGTGGCGGTGACCTACGCCCCCGGCCTCATCGGGGCCTTGCTGGTGGGGGTAAACTTTGCCAAGTCGGTGGCCTACGGCCTCAATGTACCCATCATTCCGGTCCACCACGTCCGGGGCCACATCGCCGCCAACTACATCGCCCACCCCGACCTGGAGCCCCCCTTTGTGTGCCTGTGCGTTTCGGGGGGCAACACCATGATTGTGGATGTCAAGGGCTACACAGACATGGAGATTTTAGGGGCCACCCGGGACGACGCGGCGGGGGAGTGCTTTGACAAGGTGGCCCGGGTACTGGGCATCGGCTACCCCGGCGGCGCTCCCATGGACAGGCTGGCCCAGGGAGGCGACGACAAGAAATATCCCTTCCCGTCGGTTCACGTCCATGATGCACCCATGGATATGTCTTTTTCCGGCCTGAAGACCGCCGCCATCAACCTGATTCACAACGCCCAGCAGAAGGGGGAGGCGCTGGACCAGCCCGCTCTGGCGGCCTGCTTTGCCGCCGCCGTCAGCGAGATGCTGGTGCCCCGCACCATGGAGGCGGCCAAAATCTGCGGCTACGGCAAGATCGCCGTGGCCGGCGGGGTGGCGGCCAACTCCCGCATCCGGGCCGACCTAGAGGCGGCCTGCCGTAAGACGGGGGACAGGCTGTACCTGCCTCCGCTATCCCTGTGCGGGGACAACGGGGCCATGATCGGCTGCCAGGGCTACTATGAGTTTCTGGCAGGCAAGCGGGGCGGCATGGACCTGAACGCCTATGCCACCCGGGATATCAAAAAGGGTTAAGTTCATATGGCTGAAAAGCGGTGGTTTTTGAAAAAACCACCGCTTTTTGTTGTTTTTTGCAGGCAAATGGATAGAAGAAGGGAGAAGTGGAGAAGCTACAAACAGAATGTACAGAACTTGTAATATAATTTTAAAAATTATATTACGTTTTGGCATTGACAAGATTATAAAATCAGGACTATACTATAGAAGAAGAAAAGATATCTCCTATCAGCTTTTGCGGAATGGTCAGGTGAATCATATGAATCAGGAGAATATTTTAAGAGGCAATCCGTCTACCCTTTATTACCACCCCAAGGCCCGTCAGGTTCGGAAGGCCAGACACAAGCGGGACCCCTACGACGGCCTGCGGCCCTGGTCGGCCATCACCCACGGCGCGGGTGCGGTGCTGGCCGCTGTGGGCACGGTGCTGCTGACAGTCCGTTGCCTGCTGGAGGGGTTGAGCGTGTGGCATCTGGTCTCCTTCCTGATCTATGGCGTCAGTATGGTGGGTCTGTATACCGCCAGCGCCCTGTACCACTGTATCAATACCAGTGTGGCCGGGCGCATCGCACTGCGGAAGTATGACCACGCCTCCATCTACTTCCTCATTGCCGGCAGCTACACCCCCGTATGCCTGGTGGCCCTGCGGCAGCTGGGGGGGTGGGGCTGGAGTCTCTTTGGCGTGATCTGGGGCCTGGCGCTGGCCGGCCTGGTACTCACCCTGGTGTGGCTCTCCGCTCCCCGCTGGCTTACCTCCAGCATCTATATCGCCATGGGCTGGCTGGCCATCATCGCGCTGGTGCCCCTGATGCAGGTGCTCCCCGCCGTGGGGATGTTCTGGGTGCTGGGCGGCGGCGTGCTCTACACCATCGGCGGCGTGCTCTACGCTGTCAAGTGGCCCGGACGCAATAATCCGAAGTTTGGCTGCCACGAGATCTTCCATGTGTTTATCCTGGCCGGGTCCCTGTTCCACTTTATGCTGATGTATCAGGTGATTGCCGCGCTGTAATAAAAAAGAAGGCGGACCCGCCGGGGTCCGCCTTCTTCTATGCCAAAACGGGGCCGCAGATGCGGCCCCGTTTTTTTTAAAGATTGGTATAGCCCATCAGGTACTGGTCCACGTCACGGGCGGCCTCACGGCCCTCCCGGATGGCCCACACCACCAGGGACTGCCCCCGGCGCATATCGCCGGCGGCGAAGACGCCGGGCACAGAGGTGGCGTAGCCGCCCTCCGCCGTCTTGACGCAGGAACGGGGGGTGCGCTCCAGCTGGAAGGCCTGGGGCACATAGTCCTGGGGACCCAGGAACCCGGCGGCGATGAGCAGCAGCTCGCAGTCCTGCACCGCCTCGGTGCCGGGAATGGGCTGATGGTCCGGCCCCAGACGCACGGTCTTGACCGCCTTCAGCTTGCCGTTTTTGTTGCCGATCAGCTCGGCCACGGTGGTCTCGTACACCCGAGGGTCGTGGCCGAAGCAGGCGATGGCCTCCTCCTGGCCGTAGTCGGTTTTGCACACCCGGGGCCACTCCGGCCAGGGGTTGTTTTCCGCCCGCTGGTCGGGGGCCTTGGGCATCATCTCCAGCTGGGTCACGCTGGCGCAGCCGTGGCGGATGCAGGTGCCCACGCAGTCGTT
>CALWXZ010000063.1 GCA_944385625.1 uncultured Flavonifractor sp.
GTGTCGCCCAGGAAGTCGGAGGAGACAACGGCGTCCTCGGTGTAGCCCAGGATGCCCTTCAGCTCGCCCTCGGAGGCCTTCTTCATGGCGGCGCAGATCTCGTCGTACTTGGCGGGCTTGGCCAGGTTCACGGTCAGGTCCACCACGGACACGTCCAGGGTGGGAACGCGCATGGACATACCGGTCAGCTTGCCGTTGAGGGAGGGGATGACCTTGCCCACGGCCTTGGCGGCGCCGGTGGAGGAGGGGATGATGTTGCCGGCAGCGGCGCGGCCGCCGCGCCAGTCCTTCTTGGAGGGGCCGTCCACGGTCTTCTGGGTGGCGGTGGTGGAGTGGACGGTGGTCATCAGGCCGTCGGTGATGCCCCAGTTGTCGTGCAGCACCTTGGCGATGGGGGCCAGGCAGTTGGTGGTGCAGGAGGCGTTGGACACGAAGTTCATGTCGGAGGTGTACTTGTCCTGGTTGACGCCCATGACGAACATGGGGGTGTCGTCCTTGGAGGGGGCGGACATGACGACCTTCTTGGCGCCGGCGTCCAGGTGAGCCTGGGCCTTCTCCTTGGTCAGGAACACGCCGGTGGACTCCACCACATACTCAGCGCCCACCTCGCCCCAGGGGATGTCCTTGGGGTCCATGCAGGCGAAGAACTTCACGGTCTTGCCGTTAACGATGATGGCGTCGTCGGTGTACTCGATGGTGCCGTCAAACTGACCGTGCATGGTATCGTAACGGAGCATATAAGCCATGTAGTCGGGGGTCATGAAGGGGTCGTTGATGCCAACGAACTCGATGTCAGAGCGGTTGATGCCGGCGCGGAACACCAGGCGGCCGATGCGGCCGAAACCGTTAATACCCACTTTAATGCTCATAGTGAATCTCTCCTTTGTTCTAAATAGCTTCTTAATTCATCTTTCTTTGGCGCGACTACATTATAGACTAATATGCCGGGAATGAAAAGAGGAAAAATGCAAAACTTACTGGGGAAACTGTATAAATTTATAGGATGGTTATCGGTAAACGTGGCAGTTTCGATGCAATGTGACCGGATTCCTTGAGATTCGACAAAATATTTGCTATACTGACCTTACATTTACCATGTTTCGGAAGCGGAAAGGGGGAGAGGGGTCCATGGAACCTGTTTCCGAGGACCTGGGGCTGCTTTTGGTGGAGCAGTTCCGGGAACAGATGAACAATCTGGCGGCGGCGGTGCAGCTGCTGACCCCGGTGGTGCAGGAAAAGGGGGGGCTGCAGTACGAGCCCTACCTGGCCATTCTCCACCAGAGTATGTACCGCATGATGCGGATGCTGGGCAATCTGGAATACCTCCAGCTGCCGGAGGGGGAGCTGACGGCGGAGGCGGCCAGCCTGGATCTGGCGGGGCTGTGCCGGACCCTGGGGGAGCAGGTGGCCTCTCTGGCCGGGCAGGCCGGGCTGGACTTCTCCTATGAGGAGGAGCGGGGCAGCCTTATCACCACCGGGGACGGCGCTCAGCTGCGGCGGATGCTGCTGGCCCTGATCTCCAACGCCTTCCGGGCGGCGGGCCGCGGGGGACATACCGGTCTGCGCCTTTCGGTGCGGGAGGGGCGGGCGGTGCTCACCGTGTGGGACGACGGCCCCGGCCTGACGCCCCCTGACCCGGCGGAGGAGCGGGGGGTGCTGTACCGGCCGGACGGCCTGGGTCTGGGGCTGCGGGTGGCCCGGCGGATCGCGGCCCTCCACGGCGGCGCCATTGTGTTTGAGCAGCGGGAGGACCGGGGGTGCCGGGCCGTGGCGTCCCTGCCCATCCGGCCGCCGGAGGGGGGCGCGGTGCTCCGTACTCCCCGGGTGGACTGGGACCGGTCGGGGGGCTTCTCCGACCTGATGGTGGAGCTGTCGGCCGTGCTGCCCTACGAGGCCTTTGCGCCTCTGGACCTGGAGTGAGCATATGACAGAGACGGGACTGCCGCAGGGGGCTGCGGCAGCCCTTTTTTTGCGCCGGTGGTCCCGGCCTTGAACTTGACGTTGAGGGGCATCCGTGGGATAATAATAAGATCATGATTGAGACTCTTTGCTTTGGTTTGGAGGGACCGGATATGACGGATTTTTTGGTCCGGCATTTTGTTAGGAATTATCAGCAGGTGCAGGACCCGGCGGTGCGGGAGCGCTACGGGGTGCTGTCGGGCGCGGTGGGGATCTTCCTCAACCTGCTGCTGTCGCTGGGTAAATTTTTTGCGGGCGTGCTGACCGGGTCCATTGCCGTCACCGCCGACGCCTTCAACAACCTGTCGGACGCGGGATCTTCGGTGGTCACCCTGGTGGGCTTCAAGCTGGCGGGGCAGAAGGCGGACGACGGGCACCCCTTCGGCCATGGCCGGATTGAATATCTGGCGGGCCTGCTGGTCTCGCTGCTGATCCTGATGGTGGGGGTGGAGCTGGGCAAAACATCCATCGAGAAGATCCTCCACCCGGAGGAGGTGGATTTTTCCCTCCTTACAGTGGTCATCCTGGCCTGTTCCATTCTGGTCAAGCTGTGGATGAGCCTCTTCAACCGGAGGCTGGGAAAACGGATTCGCTCGGCGGCCATGGAGGCCACCGCCACCGACTCCCTGTCCGACGTGGTAGCCACCACCGCCGTGCTGGCGGGCACCCTGATCGGCTACTTTGCCCATGTGAGCATTGACGGCTGGATCGGCGTGGTGGTGGCGGTCTTTATCCTCCGGGCCGGCTGGGGGGCGGCCAAGGACACCCTCAATCCCCTGCTGGGTACCGCACCCGACCCGGAACTGGTGAAGGCCATCCAGCAGCTGGTCCTCTCCCATGAGCAGGTGGTGGGGATGCACGATCTGGTGATCCATGACTACGGCCCGGGCCGCCGGATGTGTTCCTTCCATGCCGAGGTGCCCGAGAGCGACGACATCATGGAGGCCCACGACGCCATCGACCACATCGAGCGGGAGATTCACCAGAAATTCGGCATCGAGACCACCGTACACATGGACCCCATCGCCACCGGGGACAGCGAGGTGGCCCAGCTGCGGGACCAGGTGCGGGAGCTGGTGCGGCAGCTCGACCCGGATATGAGCATCCACGATTTTCGGGTCACCCGGGGTCCCCGCCACTCCAATCTGATTTTTGACGTGCTGGTACCCCACCACTGCACCCTGAACGACGAGGAGCTGCGCAGGCGGATCACCGAGCAGGTGCAGCAGGCGGTGCCCGGCTGCTATGTGGTGCTTCAGCTGGACCGGTCCTATGTGGGGGCCAGATAGGGGCGGTTTACAAATTGTTCACCCCACGTTTCCCGGGAGCGTGTATAATAATGTTACCTGTAACGCCCAACCCGGGGCAGGGAGATACCGGAAGAATACCATTTGATGCGTTTGAAAAGGACGGTGTACTATGGCCAAGAAAGTCCTCATTGTGGAAGATGACTCCAACATTGCCGAACTGCTCCACCTCTATCTGGAGAAGGAGGGGTTTGAGACGGCGGTGGCCGGCGACGGCGGCAAGGGGGTGGAACTGTTCCGCTCCTTCCGGCCCGATCTGGTGCTGCTGGATATCATGCTGCCGGTCATGGATGGCTGGTCGGTGCTGAAAAAGATCCGGGAGAACGACAAGACTCCCGTCATCATGCTCACCGCCAAGGGGGAGACCCAGGACAAGGTGGCCGGCCTGGAGGGGGGCGCCGACGACTACATCGTCAAGCCCTTTGAGATGAAGGAGGTGCTGGCCCGCATCCACGCGGTGCTCCGCCGCTTCGGCGGGGACGAAAACGGCAGCGGGGAGAAGAAGCTGACCTTCGACAAGCTGGTCATCAACCTGGACTCCTACGAGCTGCTGGTGGACGGCAAGCGGGTGGATACACCCCCCAAGGAGCTGGAGCTTTTGTACCATCTGGCCGCCTCTCCCAACCGGGTGTTCACCCGCAACCAGCTGCTGGACGAGGTCTGGGGCTTTGACTACTTCGGCGATTCCCGCACGGTGGACGTACACATCAAGCGCCTGCGGGAGAAGCTGGAGGGGGTCAGCGACCAGTGGAGCCTCAAGACCGTCTGGGGCGTGGGGTACAAATTTGAGGTAGTGACCGCCTCATGAGGAGCCTTTACAAGCGGCAGTTTGTCCTGACCGCAGGGATGATCCTGGTGTCCTTTGCCCTGCTGGGGGCGGCCTTCTTCACCCTGTCCTATCAGTACACCATCCGCCAGACCCGGGAATCCATGGAGCGCAACGCCGACTATGTGGCCAACTTCACCTCCAAGTCCCGGGCCCTGGGGGTGGGGGTAGAGGATGACGTCTATATCACCATGATCGCCACCATTGCCCAGATCTCCGACGCGGTGGTGCTCATTACCGAGGCCGACGGCGAGATGGTGGTGTCCACCGACGGCGCCACCGTCCAGGGCTACAGCGCGCTGGGCGGGCGGTATCTGCCCCGCACCGTGGTGGAGCAGGTGGCTCAGTCCGGCGGCTATACCGGCATGAGCACCCTGGGCGGCTTTTTTTCGGAAAAGCGCTATGTGGCCGGCACACCCATCGTGGTGGAAACCCTGGACCGGGGCAGCGGCCAGGTGGTAAAGACGATGGTGGGCGTAGCCTATGTGGCGGCGGAGGCCTCCAGCCTCACCGAGCTGTGGCGGGCCTTTACCACCATCTTTTTCTTTACCGCCGTGGTGGTGCTGTGCATCGCCTTCCTCACCAGCTCGGTGACCTCCCTGAAGCAGACCAAGCCTTTGAAGGAGATCGCCGAGACCGCCCGAAAGTTTGGCCACGGAGAATATGAGGTGCGGGTCAAGGGCTACGAGGACCGGCGGGACGAGGTGGGCGAGCTGGCCGAGGCCTTCAACGCCATGGCCGACTCCATCGCCAAGAGCGAGGAGCGCCGCTCCGAGTTTGTGGCCAACATCTCCCATGAGCTCAAGACCCCCATGACCACCATCGCCGGCTTCTCCGACGGCATCCTGGACGGCACCATCCCGCCGGAGCGGGAGCGGGCCGCCCTCCAGACCATCTCCTCCGAGACCCGGCGGCTGTCCCGGCTGGTGCGGCGGATGCTGGATCTATCCCGGCTCCAGTCGGCGGAAAACGTCACCGCCCAGGAGCAGTTTGACGTCTCCGAGGTGATGCTCCGGGTGCTGGTGAGTCTGGAGACCAAGATCAACGCCCGGCACCTGGATGTGGACACCCAGCTGCCCGACGGGCCGGTGATGGTGTGGGGCGACCCGGACGCCATCACCCAGGTGTGCTACAACCTGCTGGACAACGCCATCAAGTTCTCCGACGAGGGGAGCACCATGGGCATTTCCATCACCACCAAGGGGGGAAAGGCCCATGTGGCGGTACGCAATACCGGGCAGACCATCCCAGCCGACGAGCTGGCCATGATCTTCGACCGGTTCCACAAGAGCGACAAATCCCGCAGCGTGGACCGGGAGGGCGTGGGTCTGGGTCTGTATATCGTCAAGACCATCCTGAACAACCACAAGGAAAATATTACAGTGACCAGCCAGGACGGCGTCACCGAGTTCAACTTTACGCTGACTCTGGCCTGAAGAACGGGGGGAAGCCATGCGCGGCTACTATTACGACCAGAACCGGGTGTACCCGCCGGCCAGCCCGGGCCGCGGTCGGAGGCGGCCTGCCCGGCGGCGGCCGGAGAAGGCGGTGGTGCTTTTCTGCTGCGCCCTGGCCCTGCTGGCGCTGTCGGCGGCAGTGCTGCACTGGATGGGCGGTACCCTTTCCCCACGGCAGGCCCTGTTCTATTCCGGCGGCGAGCAACCCCGGAACACGCCCTATGACTGGGGCGGGACCTGGGATTGGGAGGAGGAGACGGGGGAGACCACGGTGGAGCGGGCCCCGCTGGGGGCGGATGTGACCCTGACCCTGGTGCCCCGGCCTCAGTCGGAGCCCCACACCCTCCAGACCATCTACCAGGAGAACATCCAGGCCATCGTGTCCATCTGGGGGGACGCGGGGGACTCCTACTCCTTCGGCACCGGCGTGGTGCTCTCCAACGACGGCTACATCATCACCAATGCCCACGTCATCGACGGATGCAGCGGGGTGGAGGTGATCCTCCAGGACGACAGCAGCTATGAGGCCCTGCTGGTGGGCATGGACGTGCCCACCGACCTGGCGGTACTCAAGATTGACGCCCGGAATTTGACCCCCGCCGTGTTCGGCGACTCGGACCAGATGCAGGTGGGGGACCAGGTGGCCGCCATCGGAAACCCCCTGGGGCAGGAGCTGCGGGGCACCATGACCGACGGCATCATCTCCGCCATCAACCGGGATGTGGATGTGGATGGCTACTCCATGGTGCTCATCCAGACCACCGCCGCCCTCAATTCGGGCAACTCGGGCGGCGCCCTTATCAACGAATACGGCCAGGTGGTGGGCATCACCAACATGAAGATGTCCGCCTACGACGACACGGTGGAGGGGCTGGGCTTCGCCATCCCCACCACCACCGTCAAGACGGTGGTGGACGATCTCATCCGTCAGGGCTACGTCAGCGGGGAGCCCACCATCGGCATCACCGGCTACACCGTCACCCGGGAGATGGCGGAGGAGTACGATCTGCCCCAGGGAGTGTATGTGGACAGCGTCCAGCAAGGCTCCGACGCTCAAAAGCAGGGGATCTTTCCCGGCGACGTGATCGTGGAGGCCAATGGCCGGAGCGTCACCACCATCGAGGCCCTGCTGGAGCTGAAGGAGGGCATGGAAGCGGGGGATGTCATCCGCTTCCGCCTCTGGCGGGGCGGCGGCTACCTGGAGCGGGACGTGACCCTGATGGAACAGTACGTCCCCTCCTGAACCAGGGCAGAAAAAACGGGCGTCTCCGTCAGGAGACGCCCAATTACTCGGAAAGAATGGAATGAATGGTGAGGTAGGTCGCACTTGTCCCTCATATGAGCTGCAACTATAATATAACATTATTTACTAAATATGTCAATTAAAACTTTTGTCGAAAGGGGAAGGAAAGAGGATGATTATTGTCAACGGGGTGGTTCACCCCATGGATGGGCCGGTGATCCAGCGGGGCTATGTGGCCTTTGAGGGGGAAAAAATCACGGCGGTGGGGCCCATGGAGGAGCTGACCGGCGATACGGCTGGGGCCCTGGACGTCCAGGGCGGGCACATTTTGCCCGGCTTTATCGACGCCCACTGCCATCTGGGCCTGTTCGGGGACTCCCTGGGCTTTGAGGCGGACGACGGCAACGAGTCCACCGACCCCTGCACCCCCCAGCTGCGGGCCATCGACGGGGTGAATCCCCTGGACCGCTGCTTTCAGGAGGCCCGGGAGGGGGGCGTGACCACGGTGCTCACCGGTCCCGGTTCCGCCAACCCCATCGCCGGGCAGTTTCTGGCCCTGAAAACCGACGGGCGCTGGGTGGACGAGATGGTGGTCAAGGCGCCGGCGGCCATGAAATTCGCTCTGGGGGAGAACCCCAAGTCGGTATACAACGACCGGAAGGAGACCCCGGTGACCCGCATGGCCACGGCGGCCCTCATCCGGGAGGAGCTGTCCAAAGCCATGGAGTATCAGGACAAGCAGGCCAAGGCCGACCAGGACCCGGATGCCGATATGCCCGACTATGACGCCAAGCTGGAGGCTCTGGTGCCGGTACTGAAGGGGGAGGTGCCCGCCCACTTCCACGCCCACCGGGCCGACGACATCGCCACGGCGGTGCGGATCAGCCAGGAGTTCGGCCTGAAGTACGTCATCGTCCACGGCACCGAGGGCTACAAGATCTCCGACCTGCTGGCCGGGCAGGGGGCGGCGGTCATCACCGGTCCCTGCCTCACCGACCGCTCCAAGCCGGAGCTGGTGGGCCAGACCCTGGAAAACCCGGCCCTGCTGGCCAGGGCCGGGGTGCAGGTGGCCATCTGCACCGACCACCCGGAGACCCCCATCCAGTACCTGCCCCTGTGTGCCGCCATGGCGGTGCGGGGGGGCATGGAGGAGGAGGCGGCCCTGGCGGCCATCACCTGCAATCCGGCCCGCATTGCCGGTATCGATCACCGGGTGGGGACCCTGACCCCCGGCAAGGACGCCGATATTGTGGTCACCTCTGGCCACCCCTTTGACTGGAACGGCAAAATTACCGCCGTGTTTCTGGAGGGAAAGCAGGTCAAATAACCATTAAAAAAGGCGCGCCGTCCGGCGCGCCTTTTTTAATGGGAAACTTTTAGCCCTCCAGCTTGTCCACCCGGCGCTGGTGGCGGCCCCCCTCAAATTCGGTGTTGAGGAAGGCGTCCAGAATCTTGTCGGCCATGTTGTTGCCGATGAGTCCGCCGCCCATGGCCAGCATATTGGCGTCGTTGTGCCGCCGGGTCATCTCGGCGGACAGAGGCTCGCTGCACAGGGCGCAGCGGATGCCGCGTACCTTGTTGGCGGCGATGGAGATGCCGATGCCGGTGGTGCAGATGACGATGCCCCGGTCACATTCGCCGGAAGCCACCGCCTGAGCCGCCGCCCGGCCGAAGTCGGGGTAATCGCAGCTTTCGGACGTGTAGCAGCCGTAATCCTTGTAGGCCAGCTGGTGCTGGTCCAGATAGTCCATGACGTGGCGCTTGAGGGCCAGCCCGCCGTGGTCGGAACCCAGTGCGATCATAAGAACATCCTCCTTAGAGTGTATGGAATACAGGTTTGCGTTTTTCGTAGACGGCCAGGTAACGGAATCCGGCCTCCTGGAGCAGCTGGCAGGCCTCCGCAGCCCCCTTGCCTACCCCGTCGGCGGTGTGGGCGTCGGAGCCCACGGTGACGATCTCGCCGCCACAGGCCCTGAACTGCCGGAGCACAGGCAGCCACTCCTTCAGGGTGCGGCCCCGCCAGGTGTTGATCTCAATGCCCCGGCCCCGCTCCGCCGCGGCCCGGAAGATGCTGTCCAGCACATCGTGATAGCGGTCCAGGGAGATGGGCTGATCCATATAGCGCAGGGGGTAGATGATGTGGCTGAGCACGTCGTAAAAGCCGGTGACCGCCAGCTTTGCCATGGAGGAGAAGTAGTCGTCCAGGGCGGCGTAGCAGGCCGCCGGGTCGGGGTAGTCCACATAGTAGAAGTCGGTGCCCCCCTTTTCCGGGCACAGATTGTGGATGGACCCCAGCACAAAGTCCAGCTCCGGCCGGTCCAGGATGGCGCGGCTCAGGTCCGGATTCAGATGGGGCATTCCGAACTCCAGCCCCAGCCGGATGGTCAGTTTTCCGGCGTACCGGGGGGCGGTCTGGGCGTACTGCTCCAGAGCGGGGGGCCAGTCGTAGTGGTCCACCGGCTGGCCGTAGAGCTCCAGCAGGTCGCAGTGGTCGGTGACGCACAGCTCGTTCAGCCCCGCCGCCACGGCGGCCTCCGCCATGCCGGCCAGAGGCACGCTGCCGTCGGGGGAGAGGTTGGTGTGGGTATGATAGTCGGTGAGATACATAGCAACCTCCTTTTAGAAGGGCCAGGCGGGGAACCATTTCAGGATGCAGGTCCCGTACCAGCTGGGGTAAGTGATGCCCACCAGCGCCGGATAGAACAGGACGTACAGGGCCCCAGCGCCGCCGGTAACGGCGTACATGGCCGGCTTCCAACGGATCATCTCCTCCTTTTTGGACAGGGTGTAAAACACATAGCACAGGGCCAAAATCAGGAAGAGCACCGAGGGGAAATAGTGGTAGGCAAAGGTGATGCGTTTGATAAAGAACCAGGGGGCAAGCTGGGCCAGATAGCCGATGAGGATGAACAGCGCCAGGGGCGAGGACTGGCGGAAGATGCGGCTTGCAAACCAGCCCAGGACCAGATAGAGGGCCAGCAGGGCCACGATAAGCACCAGGCAGAGCAGCCGGGTCTGAGTGTCGGTCTCCGGGTCAAAGACGCCGGTGACCCAGGCGGCGGAGGCGGCCCCGCCCAGCCCGGACAGGCCGAAGAAGGTCAGCTTGGCCCACAGGGGGCGGAATGCCTGGGCGGCGCACACCAGCATGGACACCAGTCCGCCCCAGCACACCACCGGATTGAGGAAGGCGGCAAAGCGGGTGGTGACCCCCGGCACCGCGTTGTCCATATAGTAGAGGATGGGCCGGGCGTTGACCAGCCACTCGTACCACCGGGAGGAGTAGGGGTGGGAGGAGGTGACGCCGTTGTGGTAGGAGAGCATATATTTCTGATTCTCCCACATCTCCTTGAAAAGGTTGCCCAGAGACAGGTCCCCGGAGGCCGCGGCGTAGGGCAGGTAGGACAGCACATAGATGATGGCGGGAATCACCGCAAAGACCAGCAGGGAGAAGGCCAAAATCTTCACCGTCCAGCCCGCCCGCTGATGGCGCTCCTCCTCTGGCCAGCGGCGCAGCTTGACTGCCAGACCGATGAAGTAGAGGACCACCAGCCCCGTACAGCCGTAGATCACCGTCCACTTGGAGGCAGCGCCGATGCCCCAAAACAGCCCCGACAGAAAGAGGGGCAGGGCGCACTGTTTGAAGGAGGCGCCGTCGGGCAGGGTCAGGTACCGGTACAGGAAATAGTACATCAGCAGGATGAAGAAGAAGGCGTAGGTGTCGATGGTGGCCAGCCTGGTCTGGGTCAGGTGCATAAAGTCCACCGCCAGCAGGATGGTGCCGCAGGTGGCAATGGAGGTGCGGCCGAAGAGATTTTTCAAAAACAGGTAGAGCAGCGGCACCATGGCCACCCCGAAAAGGGTGCCCATAAACCGCCAGCCGAAGGGTACCATGCCGAACAGGGCGATGCCCACGCTCATAATGAGCTTGCCCAGGGGGGGATGGGAGATCTCATAGGGCTCGACACCCCGCAGATGCTCATAGGCGGTGCGGGGGTGATAGATCTCGTCAAAGTAGGCGGAGTTTGCAAAGGAGATGGTCTCCGGCACTGTGTCCGCCTCGTCAAAGAGGGGGTTGGTGCTGTCGCTGAGCCAGATGCGCTGGCCGTTTTCATCGAAAAGAGCCAGCTCGTTGAGCTCCAGCAGGCCCTTGTTGGCCTGGCCGGTGATGCGCAGGTAGCGGATATACTGGGGGTTGTCAAAGGTGATTTCGTTCCACTTGAAGAGCTGGTTGTAGTTCTGGGTCATGGCGTAGCTGGCACCGTAACCGGTGCCGTCGGCCCAGTAGTAGCCGGTGACCTCGTCGGGATCGTCGGCATTGTCCTTGCGCTGCCACAGGGAGAGCCAGTTCACCCCGTCGGTGGAGATCTCCACCTGGTACTTGCCCGTACCCAGTCCGCAGAAGTACCACAGCTTGGAAACCAGCACTTCGTCCTCCTGAATCAGGAAGGTCTCCGCCTTGCCGCTGCCGAAGTCCCAGGGATGCTGGGGGCCGGTGGCGGAGCCCAGGTTGAAGAAGGCGGTAATGGCATAGACCGCGGTGATGAGCACCATGGGGATGGCGTCCCTTTTCACCAGGGGGTGCCGCCGTCCGGCAAAGGTAAAGGGCCGCTTTTCCGGCAGGGGGGCCAGCTGCTGGGCCAGGGGGGCCCGCATGGTCTGGGCGTACCACAAAAAGAAGCCCAGCAGCGCCGCGATGGTCAGTATGGGGAAGAGATAGACAATATATTGCATGGGTCCCATAGGAGCACCTCACAGATCAGGGCAAAAATAAGAGGACGAGTACACCATACTCGTCCTCTTATTTTATTTCTTCTTCTTGCGTTTGTCAAAGAAAGATTTCACGCTGTCCGCCGGACTGGGTGGAATCTCGCCCATGGCTTCGCCATAGGCACGCAACGCCTCCTTCTGCTCCCGGGTCAGGTTGGTGGGAACCTGCACACTGACGGTGACGTACTGATCGCCCCGGCCCCGGCCGTTGACCGAGGGAATGCCCTTGCCCCGCAGGCGGAAGGTGGTGCCCGGCTGGGTCCCGGCGGGCAGGTTCCACTTCACCTTGCCGTCGATGGTGGGGATCTCCAGCTCGGCGCCCAGGGTGGCCTGCAGGAAGGTGACAGGGTGGTCCAGGAACACCGATGTACCGTCCCGCTTGAAGAAGGCGTGGGGACGGACGGTGACGCTGATGAGCAAATCGCCGGCGGGACCGCCGTTGCGGCCCGCGCCGCCCTGGCCCCGGAGGGAGACGGCCTGGCCGTTGTCAATGCCGGCGGGGATCTTGACGGTCAGCTTGCGCTGCTTGCGCACGCTGCCGCTGCCGCCGCAGTCCTTACAGGGCTGGTGGATGATCTTGCCCTTGCCGCCGCACTTGGGGCAGGTGGTGGTGGTGGCGAAGGTAAAGGCGCCGCCGCCCCGCTGGATGCGGATGGTGCCGCTGCCGTGGCAGTCGGGGCAGACCTCCGCCGTGGTGCCGGGGGCGCAGCCGGTTCCCTTGCAGGTGTCGCAGCTCTCGGTACGGTTGAGGGTGATCTCCTTCTCACAGCCGAAGGCGGCCTCCTCAAAGCTGATGGTCACCGAGGCCCGCAGGGTTTCGCCCTTCATGGGGCCGTTGCTGCGGCGGCTGCTGCCGCCGCCGAAGCCGCCGCCGAAGAAGGAGCCGAAAATGTCACCCAGGTCGATATCGCCCATATCGAAGCCGCCGAATCCGCCGCCGTCAAAGCCGCCGGCCCCAAAGTTGGGGTCTACGCCGGCGTGGCCGAACTGGTCGTACTTGGCCCGCTTCTCCTTGTCGGAGAGGACCTCATAGGCCTCGTTGACCTCCTTGAATTTGGCCTCGGCCTCCTTGTCGCCGGGGTTCAGATCGGGGTGGTATTTTTTGGCCAGCTTCCGGTAGGCCTTTTTCAACTCGTCGTCGCTGACGTTTTTGGAGACGCCCAGCACTTCGTAATAATCTCGTTTCTGTTCAGGCATTGGTGTTCACCTCTTTATACGCGGAAAGCGGCGGGAGCAAGCTCCCGCCCTACCGCAACATCGAACAGCCGCAGGGCGGGGGAAATCCCCCGCCGCTGCGGTCCGTGATTCAATTACTTCTGATCGTCGTCCACAACCTTGTAGTCAGCGTCCACCACGTTGGGATCGGTGTTGGCCCCGCCGGCCTGGCCGCCGAAGTTGGCGCCGCCCATGTCGGGACCGGCCTGACCGCCCTGGGGGTTGGTCTGCTGATACATCTTCTCAGCGATGGGGTAGAAGGCCTTGGAGGCCTCCTCGGTGGCGGACTTGATGGCCTCAATGTCGGTGCCCTTCATGGCGTCCTTCAGCTTGTTCAGGGCGGCCTCCACGGTGGCCTTGTCATTGGCGTCGATCTTGTCCTTGGCGTCCTCCAGAGCCTTCTCGGTCTGGTAGATCACCTGGTCGGCCTGGTTGCGGACGTCCACTTCCTCCTTGCGCTTGGCGTCCTCGGCGGCAAACTGCTCGGCCTCCTTGACGGCCTTGTCGATGTCCTCCTTGGACATATTGGTGGAGGAGGTGATGGTGATGTGCTGCTCCTTGCCGGTGCCCAGATCCTTGGCGGACACGTTCACGATGCCGTT
>CALWXZ010000064.1 GCA_944385625.1 uncultured Flavonifractor sp.
CCGGCAGAATCAGACTTTTCGCTGAAACTGCTAATATGCAAAACGGGAGTAACGAGAATGGCAGATGCGAAAGATGATATTGTCCTGTCAATCCGCGGAATGTGCAAGTCCTTTGGCCGGAACCGGGTGCTCGACCACATCAATCTGGATGTAAAGCGGGGAACGGTTATGGGGCTTATGGGCGAAAACGGCGCCGGCAAGTCCACCATGATGAAGTGCCTCTTCGGCACCTACCAGAAGGACGAAGGCAAGATCCTGCTCAACGGCAAGGAGATCAGCTTTTCCGGCCCCAAGGACGCCCTGGAAAACGGAATCGCCATGGTGCATCAGGAGTTGAACCAGTGTCTGGAACGCAACGTCATCGACAACCTGTTCCTGGGGCGCTATCCCACCAACTCGGCGGGCATCGTGGATGAAGGCGGGATGAAGAAAAAGGCGTCCGAGCTGTTCCGAAAGCTCGGAATGACCGTCAACCTGACCCAGCCCATGCGGAATATGTCCGTTTCGCAGCGGCAAATGTGTGAGATCGCCAAAGCAATTTCCTACAATTCGCAGGTGATCGTACTGGACGAGCCCACTTCCTCCCTGACGGTGCAGGAGGTGAACAAGCTCTTTGAGATGATGCGGATGCTGAAGCAGCAGGGCATCGCCCTGATCTACATCTCCCACAAGATGGACGAGATCTTTGAGATCTGCGACGAGATCTCGGTCTTGCGGGACGGCAACCTGGTCATGACCAAGAGCGCCAAGGAAACCAACATGAACGAGCTTATCACCGCCATGGTGGGCCGTTCTCTGGAGAGCCGTTTCCCGCCGGTGGACAACCAGCCGGGGGACACCATCCTCTCCGTGCAGCACCTGTCCACCAAGTACGCGCCCCATCTCCAGGACATCACCTTTGACGTCCGGGAGGGCGAGATTTTCGGCCTGTACGGCCTGGTGGGCGCCGGGCGGACCGAGCTGTTGGAGACCATCTTCGGTGTGCGGACCAGAGCCGCCGGGCGGGTCTATTTCAAAAACCGCCTGATGAATTTCAACAGCGCCAAGGAGGCCATCGAACACGGCTTTGCCATGATTACCGAGGAGCGCAAGGCCAACGGCCTGTTCCTCAAGTGCGACCTTACCTTTAATACCACCATCGCCAACCTGAAGCAGTATAAATCCGGCATGGCCCTGTCCACACCCAAGATGGTGAAGGCCACCAACAAGGAGATCAAGGTCATGCACACCAAGTGCATGGGGCCGGACGACATGATTACCAGCCTGTCCGGCGGCAACCAGCAGAAGGTCATCTTCGGCAAATGGCTGGAGCGGGAGCCCCAGATCTTCATGATGGACGAGCCCACCCGCGGCATCGACGTGGGCGCCAAGTATGAGATTTACGAGCTGATTATCCAAATGGCCAAGCAGGGAAAGACCATCATCGTGGTCTCCTCCGAGATGCCCGAGATTCTGGGCATCACCAACCGGATCGGCGTCATGTCCAACGGGCACCTGTCCGGTATCGTGAACACCAAGGAGACCGACCAGGAGGAGCTTCTGCGTCTGAGCGCGAAGTATCTGTAAAAATGGAGCGAGGGGACAAAGCAAGCCGGCTTTGTGTGTATTGCAAAAGGCTGAACGCCATGGGACCGGAGGATTTCGGCCGGCCCAATCTGTGGTAAGGCCCGCGGATCACCCGCGCTGCGGATGGTCTGATCGACATTATAGTGGGAGAAATTGCTTATGGTAGCAGAAAACACGAAAATTCTTACGGCTGAGCAGGAAGAAAAGCTGCGCCAGCCCATTGACGAGTACGTCGGTAAAATCCAGGAGCAGATCAACGCGCTGCGGGCGGACGGCACCGACAAGGTCATCGATATCCAAAACAGCATTGACAGCCTGAAGCGGGACCGGATCTACACCCCCCAGGAGAAGGCCGCCAAGCTGCAGGAGTATCAGGCAGAACTGGCCAAAGCCAAAGAGGTGGAGGCCAAAAACAAGGACCAGGTCTCCAAGCTCATCGGCGAGGCCGAGGCCTATTTGAAAGCGCACTTTGACACCGATTACTATCAGGCGGTGATTGCCAGCTGCAAGGAAGAGAAGCAGCAGGCTATGGTCAACTACACCGCTGCCGTGGAGCAGCTCAACAAGGAGCACCAGGAGACGGTGTCCAAGCTGAGCGATCCCCACGAGATCAAGGACGAGAAATACGTCCATAAGAACCGCCTGTTTGACGCCAAGATGAAGCGGTCCCAGAACCTGCAGGAGGTCAAGGACCGGCAGCACGCCGCTTTCGATCACAAGTTCCACCTGATCGACCTGCTGCGGATGAGTAAATTCACCTTTGGCGAGTCCATGTCCCAGAAGTGGGAGAACTACAAGTACACCTTCAACCGCCGGGACTTCCTGCTGAAGAACGGCCTGTACATCGCCATCGTCATCATCTTCATTGCCCTTTGTATCATCACCCCCATCGTCAAGAACGTCCAGCTGCTGACAGTAAATAACGTGCTCAACATCCTGTCCCAGGCCTCTCCCAGAATGTTCCTGGCTCTGGGTGTGGCGGGGCTCATCCTGCTGGCCGGCACCGACCTGTCCATCGGCCGTATGGTTGGTATGGGCATGACGGCGGCCACCATCGTGATGCACTCCGGCCCCAACACCGGCGGCGTGTTCGGCCACCTCTTTGACTTCACCGGCATTCCCGTTATCGTGCGGGTGTTCCTGGCTCTGGTGGTCTGCATCATCCTGTGTACCATCTTCACCACCATCGCCGGCTTCTTCACGGCCAAGTTCAAGATGCACCCCTTCATATCCACCATGGCCACCATGCTGGTCATCTTCGGCCTGGTGACCTATTCCACCAAGGGCGTCTCCTTCGGCGGCATTGAGTCCACCATTCCCAGCATGGTCATTCCCCGCATCAACGGCTTCCCCACCATTATCCTGTGGGCGGTAGCCGCCGTGGCCGTGGTGTGGTTCATCTGGAACAAGACCACCTTCGGCAAGAACCTGTTCGCCGTAGGCGGCAACCCGGAGGCCGCCGCGGTTTCCGGTATCTCCGTGTTCAAGGTCACTGTGGGCGCCTTCATCCTGGCCGGCGTGCTCTACGGCTTCGGCTCCTGGCTGGAGTGCCTGCGCATGACCGGTTCCGGCTCCGCCGCTTACGGCCAGGGCTGGGAGATGGACGCCATCGCGGCCTGCGTGGTGGGCGGCATCTCCTTCACCGGCGGTATCGGCAAGATCTCCGGCTGCGTGGTGGGCGTGTTTATCTTCACCGCCCTGACCTACTCTCTGACCACGCTGGGTATTGATACCAACCTTCAGTTTGTGTTCTCCGGCGTCATCATTCTGGTGGCCGTCATGCTGGACTGCCTGAAGTACGTTCAGAAGAAGTAATTGCATCTATGAAAGCGTGAAGCCGCTGCAAGGCAGACGCGGGGGACCGCTCTGCTTTGCGGCGGTTTCGTTTGACTGCAACCGCAAAACAGTGTATGCTTTGTTTGAAAACGCAGTCCCGGTCCGCCGGGACAGAAAAGGAGAGAGGATAACCATGGAAGAACTGGGCGCTGTGCGCCGCGCTCTGGAGGCCGGAACCCTGGACGGACCGCTGAAGGGTCTGCTCTGCCACGATCTTGCCGCCGGCCGGAAACGGGTGGCGGAGCTGCTGGACGGCTTCAAAGAGAGCTTTGGCGCGGGGGAGAACACCCCCGTGACCCTGTGTTCCGCGCCGGGCCGCACCGAAATCTGCGGCAACCACACCGACCATCAGCACGGCCGGGTGCTGGCCGGGGCGGTGGACCTGGACTTTTTGGCCTGCGCCGCCCCCAACGGCACCAACACCATCCGCTTCCAATCCCAGGGCTGGCCCCTGGTGGAGGTGGAGCTGGACACCCTGGAGCCCAAGCAGGAGGAGAAGGAGTCCACCGCCGCGCTGGTCCGGGGCATGGCGGCCCAGGCCGCCCAGCGGGGCTATCCTGTGAGTGGATTTGACGTATATGCCGTCTCCGACGTGCTGCCCGGCTCCGGCCTGTCCTCCTCGGCGGCCTGCGAGGTGCTGCTGGGAGTCATCGAGAACCACCTGTTCTGCGGGGACAAGCTGGACCCGGTGACCATCGCCCAGATGGGACAGCGGGCGGAGAACCTCTACTTCGGCAAGCCCAGCGGCCTGATGGACCAGACCGCCTCCTCCGTGGGGGGCGCGGTGGCCATCGATTTCGCCGACCCCGCCGCCCCCGTGGTGCGGACGGTGGCGGTGGACCTGGCCGGTCTGGGCTACGCCCTGTGCATCATCGACTCAGGGGCCAGCCACGCCGACCTGACGGCGGAATACGCCGCGGTGCCCCAGGAGATGGGGGCGGTGGCGGCCTACTTCGGCAAACAGGTGCTGCGTGAGGTGGAGGAGGAGCAGGTGCTCCAGAATCTGCCCCAGCTGCGTCAGGCGGTGGGGGACCGGGCGGTGCTCCGGGCGCTCCACTTCTTTGCCGACGACAGGCGGGTGGAGCAGGAGGCCGACGCCCTGGAGCAGGGAGATATGGAGAGCTTCCTGGCCCTGGTGAATCAGTCGGGCCGGTCCTCCTGGGATCTGCTCCAGGATATCACTCCCACCGGTGCGGTGAAGGAGCAGGCCATGGCCGTGGCCCTCACCGTGGCGGAGCGGGCTCTGGCGGGCCGGGGGGCCTGTCGGGTCCACGGCGGCGGCTTTGCCGGCACCATCCAGGCCTTTGTGCCCCTGGATATGCTGGAAGCATTCCGCAAACAGGTTGAGAGCTGCCTGGGTGCGGGCAGCTGCCATGTGCTGTCCATCCGTCCGGTGGGCGGAACGGTTCTCCGGCCCTGAAACTGTGCATACTGTGATGTGAAAGGAGCGCATCGGAACAATGTCGATCTTAGTATTGGGCGGAGCCGGGTATATCGGCTCCCATACGGTGTATGAACTGATTGAGGCCGGTCGGGACGTGGTGGTGGCCGACAACCTGCAAACCGGCTTCAAGGCGGCCGTCCATCCCAAGGCCAAATTCTATCAGCTGGACATCCGGGACCGGGGGGCATTGGACACCCTGTTCCAGGCCGAGGACATCGAGGGCGTCATCCACTTTGCCGCCTCCTCCCAGGTGGGGGAGTCCATGTCCAACCCTCTGAAATACTACGACAACAACCTCTATGGCACCATGGTGCTCCTCCAGTCCATGGTGGCCCACGGGGTGGACAAGATCGTCTTTTCCTCCACTGCCGCCACCTACGGCGAGCCGGAGCGGGTGCCCATCCTGGAGGATGACCGCACCGTGCCCACCAACTGCTACGGTGAGACCAAGCTGTCCATGGAGCACATGATGAGCTGGGTGTCCAAGGCCCACGGCCTGCGCTATGTGGCCCTGCGTTACTTCAACGCCTGCGGCGCCCATGTGTCGGGCCAGATTGGCGAGGCCCACAACCCGGAGACCCACCTGATCCCCATCATCCTCCAGGTGCCCCTGGGCCAGCGGGAGGCGGTCAGCGTCTTCGGCGGCGACTATCCCACCAAGGACGGCACCTGTATCCGGGACTATATCCACGTCACCGACCTGGCCCAGGCCCACATCCTGGCCCTGGACTATCTGATAAAGGGCGGGGAGAACAACGTGTTCAACCTGGGCAACGGCGTGGGCTTTACGGTGCAGGAGGTCATCGACGTGGCCCGGGCGGTCACCGGCCACCCCATCCCCGCCAAAATGGCCCCCCGCCGGGCCGGCGACCCCGCCCAGCTCATCGCCTCCTCGGAGAAGGCGGTGAAGGTGCTGGGCTGGCAGCCCAAGTACAACGACCTCAATACCATCGTGGCCTCCGCCTGGGCCTGGCACAAGAGCCATCCCCACGGCTTTGAGGAGGGCTGAGTATGGAGCGTGACCAGGCCATTGCCAAGCTGGTAACCTACGCCGTGGAGAAGGGCCTTGTCCAGCCGGAGGAGCGGGTGTGGGCGGTAAACACCCTGCTGGATATCCTGCGTGTGGACAGCTGCGCCCTGCCTGAGGTGGGGGCTGTGGGGGAGGAGGAACTGCCCGCCATCCTGGGTGCCCTTACCGATGACGCCTGCGCCCGGGGGATGCTGCCCGAGGACACGGTGACTTACCGGGACCTGTTCGACACCCGGCTCATGGGGGCCCTCACCCCCCGGCCCGCCCAGGTGATCGAGACCTTCCAGACCCTGTACCGGCAGGACCCCAAGGCGGCCACCGACTGGTACTATCAATTCAGCCAGGACACCAACTACATCCGCCGGGACCGCATTGCCAAGGATGTGCAGTGGAAGGCCCGGACCGAGTACGGGGAGCTGGACATCACCATCAACCTGTCCAAGCCGGAGAAGGACCCCAAGGCCATCGCCGCGGCCCGCAACCTGCCCGCCTCCGCCTATCCCAGGTGCCAGCTGTGCGCCGAGAACGAGGGCTACGCCGGCCGGGTGAACCACCCCGCCCGGCAGAACCACCGCATCGTCCCCATCACCATCAACGGCTCCCCCTGGTTTTTGCAGTACTCCCCCTATGTGTACTACAACGAGCACTGCATCTGCCTGAACAGCGTCCACACCCCCATGAAGATCGACCGGGCCTGCTTCGGCAAGCTGCTGGACTTCGTGGGCCAGTTCCCCCACTACTTCGTGGGCTCCAACGCCGATCTGCCCATCGTGGGCGGCTCCATCCTGGCCCACGACCACTTCCAGGGCGGCCGGTATACCTTTGCCATGGAGAAGGCTCCGGTGGAGACCCCCGTGTCCTTCCCCGGCTATGAGGATGTGGGGGCAGGTATTGTCAAATGGCCCATGTCGGTGGTGCGCCTCACCTGTGCCGAACCTCAGCGGCTCGTGGAACTGGCCGACCGCATCCTGACCCTGTGGCGGGGATATACCGACGAGGGCGCCTTTATCTTCGCCGAGACCGACGGGGAGCCCCACAACACCATTACCCCCATCGCCCGGCGGCGGGGGAGCGACTATGAGCTGGATCTGGTGCTGCGCAACAACATCACCACAGCAGAGCACCCCCTGGGGGTCTATCACCCTCACGCCGAGCTCCACCACATCAAAAAGGAGAACATCGGCCTGATCGAGGTTATGGGCCTGGCGGTGCTGCCCGCCCGGCTCAAAACCGAACTGGCGGCGGTGGCGGACAAGCTGGCCCGGGGCGGCAATCTGCGCTCCGACCCGCTGACCGCGGCCCATGCCGACTGGGCGGAGGGCTTTGCGTCCAGCTATACCATCACCGCCGACAACGCCCTGGACGTGGTTTACCATGAGACCGGCCTGGTGTTTGCCAAGGTTTTGGAGCAGGCCGGCGTCTATGCCCGCACCCCGGCGGGGAAGGAGGCCTTCCTGCGCTTCCTGAGCCAGGTGTAAGGCTGTCCTGACCCACCTGAAAAGAAAGACCGAGGGGCTGCTGCAAGTGGTTGCAGCAGCCCCTCGGTTCTTTCTTCTTGCGGTTTTCCATAAGGCATTTTCTCACCGAGCGCGGCGGGTGTGCTCCGGCTCCCGGTAATAGGCCCGCTTTGCGTCGTACATCCGCTTTTCAGCGGCCTTTATCAGCAGATCCAGGTCCTCTACCGGGGCGGGCATCCAGTCTATCCCAACCGAAATGTGATAGCCCTCCTTCTCCAGGGCGGCGGTTATGGCCTGGCTGCGGCGGAGAACCTCCTCCTGGTCCTCGTCCACGGTGAAGATGATAAATTCGTCTCCGCCCACGCGGTATGCGTACCGGGCGCCGAGGCGGCTTCTGATTTCCTGGGCGACTGCCTGCAGCATACGGTCGCCCTCCTTGTGTCCTTTGCTGTTATTCAGCTCATGCAGTCCGTTGACGTCAATGAAGATACAGCACAGCCCGGTGCTGCATACCCCGGCGATGTGATTCCGATCCTGTTCATACCGGTTGCGGTTATATAGCCCGGTCAGTACGTCCTCACTCCCCTGGCGCTGCATGGCCCGGAAGGTCTTGGTGTTGCCGCTGAGGCTGGCATAGCTGAAGCCCACGCTTCTGAGGATCGCCGCGCAGCCCGTCCGTCCGGACAGTCCGCTGGCGGCCAGAATGCCCCACATGGTTCCGCCGCTGTCCTCCACCGGAATGGCCACCAGATCGTCCATCTCTTCAGGCGCGGAGGGCAGCGCCTCCTGCACCTGCCAGCCGTAGTGGGCGGCGACTTCTCTGTTTCCCTGGGCGAAATAGGCGGCCAGTGGGGCCGCGGTGTCCAGCAGGGCGCGGCCCAGAGGGGAGGGGCCGCCCTCCTCCCAGAGGTAGCCGATGTTTTCGCCCTCCTGCACCAGCATGGTGAAGGCCACCCGCTGAGCGGGCAGCATCCGGGCGATCACCTCCAGGGAGCGGGGGATGTTCTCCCGGTGCTCATGGGCGTTAAAGAGCAGACTCTCCACATCGTAGATGTAGTTGAGGGTATCCAGCTGCCGCTGCTTCTCGCCCATCTCCCGCCGGACATGGACGATCATCCAGCAGATGTAAAGCGCAAAGGCCGTCCCCTCCACCACCAGCAGCACGTCCAGCATACCACGGATGCTTCTGGCTTTGAAAAAGACCACATTCTCCGGGACCGACAGAGCCACCCGCCACTGGTTAATCTGTAGGGGCGTGTAGTAAAAGTACAGATACTCCTTTGTTGTGTTGGAGACAAATACGACGAAGTTGCTCTCACCCTCCACCAGACCCCGGCGCAGCAGGGCGTCGTCATAGCCCTCCGCCATGGTACGGCTGCCCAGAGCCCAGATGTTGCCCGGCTCTTCTCCGGTATGCCAGGTGTCGATAAGAAAATCTCCGGTGGCGCCGTCAATGACATAGACGGCGGCCTGTCCGTCGTAAGAAGCATAGGGCAGCGCCTCACCCAGTCTGCTCAGGTCGATCAGGCCATAGAGCATAGCCACGATCTGCCCGTCCCGCTGTACGGGGACGTAGTGCCGTACCACAAGGCCCTCGCCGTGCAGGCCCTGATCTCTGTCGGAGATGTGGGCGCCCAGGGCGGCCTCATCCTCAAAGGAGAGCCGGCCGGACACATCCAGCCGCACCCCGTCCTCCGTGAGCACCTGATCCCCGGGCAGCAGCAGCTCCAGCCTGGAAAAGAGGTTGCCCGTATTCTGGTAAAGGGCCAAAAACTTTTCCATGGGTTCCGAACCGTCCGCCATGATTGTGGCAATCAGCTCAAGCTGCTCGCGATCATTCATCATGGTCTGGAGAATGTTGCGGGCAAGTATGACGGTCTCCTCCTCCAACTTGGAAAAACTGCTCTTTTCCTCCTCACGATTGATGCGGTCGGTCACTAAAAAGCTGGCGACCGCGATCAGCAGGACCAGAATCAGGGTTGCAGCCAGTGGGCCTTTCCAGGTTTTGAATACTCCGTGCATCCGTTTTCTCACCTGAACTCACCACCTGTAGCCAAGATTTCTATTATTTTACACATTCTTCAAACGTCCTGTCAAGATATGAACCCTTGGAGCAAAGCCCCGTATCCAGTGGCCGGGCCGGCTTGTAGGGGTGAGCAGCGGAATGAGGACACGATGGGCTTTGTAATGAAATAAAAAAACTTGCCGCAAGCGATATGGCGCTTGCGGCAAGCTGGTGCCGGTGGTGGGACTCGAACCCACACGGTGTTGCCACCAACGGATTTTGAATCCGTCACGTCTACCATTCCATCACACCGGCGTGAGGAATAAGGTCTGAACGGTATTATACACGAATGAAAAGCGCTTGGCAAGCCCTGGAGGTGGAATAAATTCAGAAAACGCCATACCATTTCCATAGAAGATGTGTTATGATAACACTATCGAAAATTCCCACGGAGGGCTGAAAACCCATGAAAAAACTCAGACTGATTTTGGCGGCAGGGCTGTTGCTGCTGCTGACAGGCTGCTTTTCCCAGTCGGTGGACGATCTCTACGCCCCGCCCCGGGCCCCTGACGACTATCTCAAACTGGACAACAAGATCAACGAGGTCCTCAACGCCGGCGGCGAATATGCCGCCCCCCTGACCGGTGAGCTGACCCAGAAGGTGCAGCTTCAGGATCTGGATGGCGACGGCGTGCAGGAGGCCATCGCCTTTTTCCGGGTCAGCTCGTCGGAGCGTCCCCTGAAGATCTATATCTACCGCCAGACCGGGGACGACTACGAGGTGGCGGCCATCATCGAGGGGGAGGGCTCAGCCATCAACTACGTCTCCTATGAGAACCTGGACGACAGCCCCAGCAAGGAGATCATCGTCAGCTGGCAAATGATGAGCGACCAGAACCACTCCCTGGCGGCCTATTCCATCCACAACGGCCAGGTGCTGGAGCTGATGCGCACCAACTACTCCAGCTTCCAGATCTGTGACCTGGACCAGGACGGGCAGGACGAGGTGGTGGTAGTCCAGACCGGCGCCACCGAGGAGAGCAACCGGGTGGAGCTGTACAACTACCAAAACGGCATTCTGGGGCTGGATTCCTCCGCGCCTCTGTCCCGCAATGTGACCAGCCTGCCCGACGGCGGGGTCAAGACCGGCTACCTACAGGACAACATTCCGGCGGTCTTTGTCAGCTCGGCCTACGGACGCAGCGGAACGGAGAGCGACTATGACTCCAGCACCGCCTACAGCCAGACCGGTCAGATCACCGATATTTTTGCCTGGAAAAACGGCCGTATTCAGAATATCACCCTGGACCCGGACACCGGCGAGAGTGACAACACCATCCGCTGGTACACTGCGGTGGCCGCCAAGGATATCAATAACGACGGGATTCTGGAGCTGCCCGACCCCTACGCTCTGCCCGACCCCAGCAGCACCAGCATCGCGGTCAACTTCTGGGCCATCCGCTGGCGGCAGTTCGACATCAGCGGCCGGTCCCATCCGGTGTTTACCACCTACTATAACGACCAGGACGGCTGGTATTTCATCCTGCCGGACAGCTGGGAAGACAAAATCACCCTCACCCGCAGCGATGTGGCCGGCGGGGGAGAGCGGGCGGTCATGTTCTCCTATTGGGAGGGGGACGCCAGCGTGGACCCGGCCCCCTTCCTGGTGATCTACACCCTGCGGGGGGACAACCGCTTCATGCGGGCCAATATGTCGGGCCGCTTCCGGCTGCTGGAGGGGGACGACGACAGCGACACCATCTACGCCGCCCGGTTCATCCAGAACAGCTGGGACTGCGGTCTGGACGAGAGCGGCGTGAAGGCGCACTTTGCGCTGATTACCAACGATTGGTCCTGACGGACCGGAACGAAGGAGGGAACGGGATGAAAAAGGTACTCGTACTGGAAGACGAGGCCAACATCCGCAGCTTTGTGGTGATTAACTTGAAGCGGGCCGGTTACGAGGCCATTGAGGCCGAGACGGGGGAGGAGGCCCTGGCCCAGCTCAAGCGCAACCCGGATATCAAGGTGGCGCTGCTGGACATCATGCTGCCAGATATGGACGGCTTTGAGGTGTGCCGCCGCATTCGGGCGGGAGATAACAACATCGGCATTATCATGCTCACCGCCCGCACCCAGGAGATGGACAAGGTGACCGGCCTGATGACCGGCGCCGACGACTATGTGACCAAGCCCTTCTCCCCGGCGGAGCTCACCGCCCGCATCGACGCCCTGTACCGCCGCACCGGCGGGGCGGAGGCGGTGGATACCGGCGAGATCAGCCAGCCGCCCTTCCTGCTGAACACCCGCAACCGCACCCTGGAGAAGAACGGCCAGCGGGTCAAGCTGACCCAGGTGGAGTACTCCATCATGAAGCTGTTTATGGACAACCCGGGAAAGGCCCTGTCCCGGGAGGAGATTTTGGACTCGGTGTGGGGCCGGGATTACTTCGGAGAGCTGAAGATTGTGGACGTGAATATCCGCCGCCTGCGAATCAAAATCGAGGACGACCCCACAAACCCCACCTTTATTACAACGGTGTGGGGCTATGGCTACAAGTGGGGCTTCTGACGGCCGGCTCTAAGGCGCGCTATCTTTTATGAAACCCAGGTGGTGAAACATTCATTTATGAAGAAAATCAAAGGCATCCGCGGCATTCGAAAACGGTGGATGGTCAACTCCATCAGCGTGGTGCTGTTTATCGTGCTGCTGGCAGTGACTGCCTTTTCCGCCGCCATGGGCAGCTATTACTACTCCACCCTCAGCGAGTCCCTGTCCCAGAAGGCGGAGAGCGCGGTGCGCAGCTTCAACTACTACCGCACCAGCGGCGACACTTACTACGAGTACGCCCGCACCCTGGTGGGAGGGGATCAGTCCAGCGACCGGCTGGAGGTGGAGTTTCTGGACGCCAGCGGACAGATCCGCTACTCCAGCTCCGACCTGACCGCCTTCCGCTCCCCCGGCACCCCCGATATCGCCCGGGCCCTCAGCCAGGGCAAGACCGAGGTGTGGACCGGCTCCGACCCCAGTACCGGAGAGCACATCATGGCGGCCACCAGCCCGCTCATCATCAACGGCCAGATTGTGGGCGCCATGCGCTATGTCACCTCCCTGCGGAATGTGGATTGGCAGATCGTGGTTGTGGTGGCCATTTCCCTGGGTATCGGCATGGTGATCCTGGCCATCGTCTACTTCTCCAACTTGTACTTCGTCCGCTCCATCGTGGAGCCGGTGGCCAGCATCACCGACACCGCCAAGCGCATTGCCGCCGGCTCCTACGGCGTGCAGATTGAAAAGCGGTTTGACGACGAGATCGGCGATCTCACCGACGCCATTAACGATATGTCCCTGAAGATCAACCAGAGCGAGAAGATGAAAAACGAGTTTATTTCCTCGGTGTCCCACGAGCTGCGCACCCCCCTGACCGCCATCAACGGCTGGGCGGAGACCATTATGAACGGGGAGGTGCGGGATGGCGCCGACGTGAAGAAGGGCATGGGGATCATTGTCTCCGAGGCCCGGCGGCTGACCAACATGGTGGAGGAGCTGCTGGAATTCTCCCGCATCCAGGACGGCCGGTTCACCCTGTCGGTGGAGCCCATGGACATCAAGGCGGAGCTGGAGGACGCGGTGTACACCTACCGGGAGTTCTTCCGCCGGGAGGGCATCGAGCTCAATTACTTCGACTGCGACGAGGAGTTTCCCCCCATCGAGGGCGACCCGGAGCGGCTGCGGCAGGTGTTCTGCAACCTGCTGGACAACGCCGCCAAGCACGGCGGCTCGGGCAAGCGCATCGACACCGCCATCCGTCGGGAGGAGGATATGGTGGTTATCACCATCCGGGACTACGGCCCCGGCATCCCCGAGGAGGAGCTGCCCCACGTCAAGTACAAGTTCTACAAGGGCTCCTCCAAGGCCAGAGGCTCCGGCATCGGCCTGGCGGTGTGCGATGAGATCGTCAGCCGCCATGAGGGTGTGCTGGAGATCGGCAACGCC
>CALWXZ010000065.1 GCA_944385625.1 uncultured Flavonifractor sp.
CCACCTCGTCGTACTGATAGATCCGCTCGGCCACCCGGTCGAAGCCATCGCCCCGCTGGGGGGTCACCTTGACCTCGATGAGGGCGGTGACCGCCTCCCGGTCGGTGCGGTCCCAGTCCACGATGGCCTTATAGCCCAGAATGATTTTTTCCTCCTCGTACCGCTTGATCTCCGCCTTCACGTCCTCCACGGACATATTGGCCATGGATGCCAGCTGTTCGGGGGTCAGAGTGCAATCTTGTTCCAAAAGCTGGAGCAATTTCATGGCTGTGCTCCCTCCTTCTCAAAATCAGCAATTCATACAGGTCTGTAAAAAGGCCTATTATGGCATATTATATACTGACCGTTCTGGAAATACAAGAGTGCAGATGGAAAGATCCTGGTCCCGCTGCCCTGTATTTCCATGCAAAAAGACAGCCCCGGGGCGCTCCCGCCCCGGGGCCAGTGCTTATGGTTTTACAGTACACCCTTGCGGACGTTGACCACAAAGTCCTGGACGTTGGTGACTATGGTGCGGACCGACAGGCTCCCCCGGTCCCGCAGCTTATTCACCGCGAACTCGGAGATATCCACCGAGTAGAAGTACACCGGGCGCACCACCCCGTTCACCACCCGGTAGGAGGGGGTCATGTTGCCGGTGGCCACCGTGTGGAGGGTGGAGGCCATGCAGATCACGGTGGTGGCCGTCTTCACCAGTGCCCGCATGGCGTCCTGGCCCTCGTACACATTGCCGTACACCTCGGGCAGGGGTCCGTCGTCCCGGACGGAGCCCACCAGCACAAAGGGCACGTTGCGGTTGACGCACTCGTAGATGATGCCGTCCTTCACCTTGCCGGAGTGGACAAAGGCGGCGGTGGACCCGGCCAGCCGGACGGCGTTGATGGTGTCGATGTGATTATAGTGGCCGTTGGGCATACTCCGCTGGGTATAGATGTCCTGACCCAGGGCGGTGCGGAGGTAACCCGCCTCCAGATCGTGGGTGGCCAGGGCGTTGCCCGCCAGCAGGCCGTGGACGTATCCCCCCCGCACCAGGGCGGCAAAGGCGTCCCGGGCGTCGTGGTCAAAGGCGCAGGCGGGACCCATGACCCACAGGATGCGTCCGTGCTCCTTCTCGTGGCGGAGCAGCTCATAGATGGAGTCATAGTCCATGGAGTAGGCCGTCTCCCGGGAGCGGCCCTGCCGGAAGGAGAAGGTCTCCTGCTCCTTCTTGTCCTCCTCAAAGCCGTCGGCATGGATGTAAATGCCCTGGGAGGCGTCCTCCGTCCGGCCCACCACCACCGGCTCCCCTTCCTTCAGGTTGCGAAATTCCACCACGGCGATCTTACCCTCCCGCAGGACAGCCACGCAGTCCATGCGGCTCTCCTCGGCCAGAAGCCAGACGCCGTTCACCTTGAAATACTCCGGGAAAATACTGGTGGCGTGGTAGCCCTCGGGGGCCACGCCGTCACGGGGCGCGGAGCGGAAGGTCACGCTGGGGGCCTCCTGGAACATGGGCCGGTCAAAGTCCGGGGCATGGTACTGCGGAAGCGTAAAGCTCATGGGGATCAGGACTCCTTTCCATCTGTTGTCCCTCCCATTGTATCATGGCCGCTCCGGATACGCAATCAGTTCTTTAGAGATCCTTTTTCATCCGATTTATTGCACTTTTTTCCAATCTTGACACTTGTGCCTGGGAGATGCCCACCTCGGCGGACACCTCCATCTGGGTCTTGCCCTCGAAAAAGCGCATTTTCAGAATCCGCTTCTCCCGGTCGGTCAGCCGCTCCATGGCCTCCTTCAGGGCGATGTGCTCCAGCCAGCTCTCGTCGGTATTTTTGGCGTCCTTCACCTGGTCCATCACGCAGATGGTGTCCCCGCCGTGCTCATACACCGGCTCGTAGAGGGATACCGGGTCCACGATGGCATCCAGGGCAAAGACCACATCCTCCCGCTTCAGCTCCAGCATTTTGGCGATCTCCTCCATACTGGGCTCCCGCTGGTGCTCGTTTATGAACTTCTCCTTGGCCTGGAGCACCCGGTAGGCGGTATCCCGCATGGACCGGGATACCCGGAGGGAGGAATTGTCCCGGAGGTAACGCCGGATTTCCCCTACGATCATCGGCATGATACTGCCTCTGGGGAAAACAGGCTAGCCGGGGGAGGACAGAAAGGTGTAGTAGATCTCCACCCTGGGCCCGTCCACCACGATGCGCTCCACGCAGTCCCGGATGACCGCCTGCCGCTCCTCCGGGGTGAGGTTGGGCCAGCTCTCCTTGATGCCCGCGGCCTGCTCCCGCAGGTCCTCCAGCCGGGCGGCCCGGCGGCAGGTGGCCTGCTCGCGCTCATACTCCTGCCGCAGCTGCTCCAGCTGCCGGCGCACACCCCGCACCTCGTCCAGCAGCACCGGGTCCTCCCCCTCGGCAAAGAGCTGATAGAGCCGCCGCAGCTTGCTCTCCAGCCGGTCCATCTCCCCTTCCAGCTGGGTCAGGGGATCGGGGACTGGGTCGTCCTCCTCCCCCAGCCGGGCGGACACCTGGAACAGGTCCCCCAGCACCTGCGCCTCCAGATCCTCCGCCCACACCGCCTCGGCCTGGCAGTTCTCCCCCCGCTTCATGTGGGGCTTGGAGGGGTCCCGGCCATAACAGCGCAGCTTGTAGCCGTTTTTCCCCCAGCGGATGTACCTCATCCGGGCGCCGCAGGCGCCGCAGTACACCAGTCCGGTGAGCAGGTGCCCTCCGCCGGCGGCCCGGTGCTTCACCGCCCGCTCCTTCATCCGGTCCTGAACCAGATAAAACAGCTCCTCCGGTACGATGGGCTGATGGAGGCCCTGGTACTCCTCCCCCTTGTAGGAGATGAGCCCGATATTGCTCTTCCGGGTGAGGATCTGGGTCACCAGCTTGTCATATTTCAGCCCCATCCGCTGGGCGATCCGCTGGGCGGACCACCCCTTCAAATAGAGCTCATACATCTGCCGCACCCTGGGGGCGTCAGCGTTGGGCACCAAAATGCCGGTACTCCGGTCGTAGTCGTAGCCAAAAGGCACCCCGCCGCCCCCCATCCAATAGCCCTGCCGCACCCGCTCCACCATGCCCATCCGGGTCCGCAGGTAGATATTTTCCCGCTCCAGCTGGGCAAAGGCGGACAGGATGCCGATCATGGCCCGTCCGTAGGGGGTGGAGGTATCGATGCTCTCGTTGAGGGAGATAAAGTCCACCCCGTGGGGCAGAAACACGTCCTCGATGAGATAGAGGGTGTCCTTTTGGCTTCTGGACAGCCGGTCCAGCTTGAACACCACCACCGTGGCCACCTGGCCGCCCCGAGCGTCGGCGATGAGTCTGGTCATCTCCGGCCGGTCCAGATTGCTGCCGCTGTAGCCCCCGTCGGTATAAAAGCGGTAGTTGTCCCACCCCATGGCCTTGCAGTAGGCCTCCAGCCGCTCACTCTGAGCCTGGATGGAGTAGCCCTCCTCCGCCTGGGCCTCGGTGGACACCCGGATATAGAGGGCCCGCAGGGGCTGGCGCTGCGTCAATTCGTTCATGGCAGTCTCTCCTGTCGGTTGGTCATGGGCCCTATTGTACCGGAAGGTCCCCGCCCCCCGCAATTCCTTTTCCTGGAATCACCGCCGCCGCCCCCTGGCCCGGGCCTGGCGCAGCAGCCGGACCACCACCGGATTTTCCACCTGCTGAGGGGGAAGGCCCTTGCCGGCCACCGGTTTGCCGTTGATATAGCGCCGTATCTCCATGGTATCGCCTCCCGGTTCAGTGTGCCCACTTTTGCCCGAAGGCAGACAAAAGGACCTGCCGTTTTTACAGCAGGTCCTTCCATCAAAGCGTTCCGCATATGGGGCAGCCCGGACTCCGTTCCACCGGCACACGGTCCAGCTCCAGCCTCTTGCCGTCGTAGAGCAGGATCTCCCCCGGAATGGGGTTGCGCCCCAACAGCATCTGGAGCGTAACGGAAGCCATCAGGGAGGCCACCGCCCCGGTAACCGCCCCCAGGGCCTGTCCCCCCTCCTCCGGCGCGGTCCCGGCATAGCAGCAGGCCAGGCAGGGGGTCACTCCGAACTCCACCGCCAGTACCGAGCCGTACCAGCCCTCCACCCCGCCGTTGACCAGGGGAATGTTCTGCCGGGCGCAGGCGGCGTTGAGGGCCAGCCGGGCGGACAGGTTGTCCACCGCCGCCACCGCCAGTTGGCAGTCCTTCACCAGCTCCGCCCCGTTTGTCTGGTCCAGCCAGGCCGCCGCCCCCTCCACCGTGATGTCCCGGTTGAAGGCGGACAGCCGCCGGGCGGCCCCCTCCGCCTTGGGGCGGCCCAGGTCGGCCTGGTCAAAGAGGAACTGCCGGTTCAGGTTGCTAAGGGAGACGGTATCCCCGTCCACCACCCTCAGCCGGCCCACGCCGGCCCCCGCCAGGGCGTAGAGCAGCGGCCCCCCCAGGCCTCCGGCTCCCACCACCAGCACCGAGGAGGCGGCCAGCTTCCGCTGGCCCTCGGGGCCGATTTCCGGCATGGCCAGCTGCCGCCGGTATCGCTCCAGTTCCACAGCATCCTCCTAACCGCCGCCGCACACGGGGATAAACTCCACCACGCTGTCCGGCCCCACCGGAGTGCGGAAGCCCTTCTCCGCACCGGCAGAGCGCTTGTCCACAATGATGTGGCTCCGCTTGGCCAGCCGGCCGGCCTCCATGCCGTGGCGCTTCTTGATCTGATCCAGCAGCCGGGACACATTGGTCCCGTCCAGTTCTTCCTCCCGGCAGCCGGTGAGGTCGGCCAGCCGGCCGTGATAGCGCACCAGGGCCATATTATTCCTCCTCCGGCAGGGGGATGCCCAGGTGCTTCAACCGCTTGGCGGTGGGCACGCCGTTGGCGTCCCACCCCCGGACCTTGTAGTAGACCGGCAGCATCTTGTCCAAGGGCACCACGGTGTCCGGCCTCTCCGGGTCCTGGGGCGTTTTGGTGAGCCGGCCGGGCAGAGCGTCGTCCGCCGCCGTCAGGCCCTCCCGCAGGTTGTAAAGCCGCTCTACGTTGTAGCTGCGCTCCCCCACGGTGAAGAATTTGCCGATGGTCATGGGCAGGCCGGTGACCAGGGCGATGGACTTGCTGTGGGGTACCAGCATACAGTTGATGGGCATGATCCAGGGCATGAACTTCCAGATCTGCCCCAGCAGGGGCCGGGCGGCCAGCAGCGCCTTGCCCGCCGCCCGGCAGGCAAAGCTGGCGGGGCCAAATTTGAACAGGATGCCGGGAATCATGGCCTGCATGGTGAACAGACAGAACCCGGCGGCGGAGGCCGCCTCCATGCCGTTTTGGAAAAATACCGTCAGCTCCGGCTTGCCCTTGGGTGTCTGGGCGTCCATGCTGATGACACCCACCGACTCCAGCAGGGCCAGATAGCCGCCGTTCAGATGGCAGCCTCCCCGGTTGGCGGTGGCGTAGCCCAGGCCCATGCCCACGCTCTTCCGGGGCTCGTAGGAGGCCAGTTCCAGTCCTTTGGAGTGGATGGCGAAGTCGGCGCCGCCGTACTTCTGGCTCAGGGCCTTGCTGCCCACCGACATCTCCCCGGCGGCTCCCCGAACGTAGGCCACATCCTCCACCACCCGGAGCAGATCCTCTGGCTGGTCCGGTTTCAGTCCAAAGTCCCCCATCCCCTTCTCCTGCAGCTCCATGGCGAAGGCGATGGTGCCCGCCAGGGAGATGGTATCCATGCCCAGCAGGTCGCACTTGTAGTTCAGTTCATTGATGAGGTCCAGATTGTTGTTCTCCAGATTGGGTCCAAAGAGGCCCAGGGTCTCGTACTCCGGTCCCTTGACCTCCTTGCCCTTTACCTTCACCCGCCGCTCGCAGCGAATGGGGCAGCTGAAGCAGCCGCTGTTGCGGGTGAGCCTGGTGTCCGCCAGGGTCTCGCCGCTGACGTCCTCGTAGTGCTCGTACCGGCCCCGGGTGAAGTTGCGGGTGGGCAGCACGCCTGAGGCGTTGGCCTTGCTCACCAGGCCCGCCGAACCGTACCGGGGCAGGCTGTCCCCGGTCATGGGGTGCTTTTTCAGCAGCTTAACCCACTTGCGGGTGTGGGCCTCGAAGCCCTCGGGGTCGGCCTTCACCACCTCCCGGGTGCCGAAGGCGATCACCGCCTTCAGATTCTTGCTGCCCATAACGGCCCCGGCGCCGCAGCGCCCGGCCACCCGCTCGCCGCTGGCGGCGCAGGCAAAGCGCACGCCGTTCTCCCCGGCGGGGCCGATGACCAGCTTGCCGTATCGCTCCGGCAGCTCCGCCTGGGCGCGCTCGGTGTCCAGACCCTGGAGCTGGGGGCAGGGCTCAATGCGGATCTTGCCGTCCTCCACCACCACCATGCTCAGCTCGGGGGCCTTTCCGCACAGGATCAGCCCGTCAAAGCCCGCCTTCTTCAGCAGCATCCCGAAGGGGCCGCCGCAGTTGGAGGAGGCGATGCCGCCGGTGAGGACGTTTTTAAAGGTCATATTGAACCGGCTGGAGCTGGGGGCGCCGGTGTCGTTCATAGGGCCGGTGTTGACAATGAGCACCGCCTCCGGGCTCAGCGGGTCCAGCCCCGCCGCCGTCAGGTCGGTGAGCAGCCGGGCCCCCAGGGCCTTGCCCCCCAGATATTGTTCAAACAGCCGGGCGGAGATGGTACACTTCCGCCACCGGCCCTGGGTCAGGTCCACTTGGGCATAGACCGGCAGGATCATACTCCCACCCCTTCCTTCATGGTGATGGCTCCCACGCCGCAGGCCCGGGCACACAGGCCGCAGCCCACGCACTTGTCCGGCTGGCTCAGCTGGGCAAAGACCGCCAGATCCCCCTTCTCCCGGGGCAGGGTGATGGACAGGCAGGCAAAGCCGCAGGCGAGCACACACATGGAGCAGGCGGTACAAAGGCCGGTGTCGATCACCGGCTTGGGCCACTTCTCCTTTGGAACCTTATGGCTGCGCAGGCCGGGCAGGGGTCCCTCGACGGCCCCCCGGGGGCACACCCGGCCGCACACCCCGCACTGGGTACACCGGTCGGGGTCGATGGTATGTACCTGCTTCACCGCCCCGGCGATGGCTCCCACCGGACAGCTTTTGGCGCACAGGGTGCAGCCGATGCAGTCCTGTGTGATCTGGTAAGGCATCCAGATCCCTCCTTCCCGTATCATAGCAAAACCCGCCCGCCCCACGGCGGGGGCAGGCGGGCCTTGAACACTCAGGCGTCCTCTTTGGCGCACACCGCCTCCATCAGCTTGCGGGCGTGGGCCCGGGTGAAGTACCGGGGCACCGGATAGGTGCCGTGGCACTCCTGGAAGGCCATGTCGATGACCTCCTCAATGGCGGAGGCCGGGAACTTCTCAAACCGGGTGGGAATCTCCATCTGCCGGTTGAGCTTGTAGAGCAGCTTGACAAAGCGGGTGGCCTTGATCTCGTCGGTATCTCCCGGCATCCCCAGCTTGAGCATCCGGCCCAGCTCGGCAAAGCGCCGGCTGCACACCGGCAGGTAGTAGCGCATGATGTGGGGCAGCAGCACCGCGTTGGCCAGACCGTGGGGCACGCCGAACTTGCCGCCGATGGTGTGGGCAAAGGCGTGGACATAGCCCACATAGGTACGGGTAAAGGCCATGCCGGCAAAGAAGGAGGCGACGAGCAGGGCCTCCCGGCCCTCCAGGTCGGCGGGGTTCTCCTGCACCTTGGGCAGGTACTGGAAAATGAGCCGGACGGCAATGCGGGCCTGGCGGTCGGTCTCCTCATCGGCGTAACCCGCCACATAGGCCTCCAGGGCGTGGGTCAGGGCGTCCAGAGCCGTGTAGGCGGTGGTGTGCTTGGGCAGGCCCACCGTCAGCTCCGGGTCCAGAATGGCGAACATGGGCACCAGCTTGGGGTCCAGCAGCTGCTTTTTGCTGTGGGTGGCGGTGTCCGAGATGATGGCGGCCACGGTGGTCTCGCTGCCGGTCCCGGCGGTGGTGGGCACCGCGATGAGGGGCAGGGGCCGGCGGTGTACCTTCAGCATTCCCGCCAGAGCCTCGGCGCTGGTATGGTTGGCCACTGCGGCGGCCACCGCCTTGGCCGTATCCATCACGGAGCCGCCGCCCACCGCCACCACCGCGTCGCAGCCGGCACAGGCCTTTTTGGCCTGGGCCACGATAGCAAAGGTGGGGTCCGGCTGCACCCCGTCAAACACGGCGTGGTCCACCCCCGCCGCCTGGATGCTCTCCTCCACGCCGTCCAGCAGGCCGGACTGATGGAGGAAGGAATCGGTAATCACCAATGCCTTTTTGGCCCCCATCATTTGCAGCAGCCGGCCCGCCTCCCTGGCCCGGCCCGGCCCGATATAGGTCACCGGCGTGGGCTTACTGACAATTTTGATGACCGGTTTGCGCACGGCCACGCTCAGCTTTGACATCGTGGTATTCACTGTGCTCACTCCTCCTTACCGCCTGTGGTTACTTTCTGATTTATTTTACCACG
The DNA here is from genome assembly GCA_944385625.1 of uncultured Flavonifractor sp. Taxonomy (GTDB): domain Bacteria; phylum Bacillota; class Clostridia; order Oscillospirales; family Oscillospiraceae; genus Flavonifractor. Next base: position 8,431 of record CALWXZ010000065.1, read on the forward strand.
AATGGAGTTTGGATTCAAGATTTCGGATTCTGAAATCAAAAGTTTAACCGATCCGCCATGCCGCCGGGCGCTCTTTTCCCCAATGGTACACTGGTCGGCACGCCGTAGGTGGAAAAACGCACGTCCAGATCGGTATTGAAGTTGTCAATGGCCTTGATGAGGCCGATACACCCCACCTGGAACAGATCGTCGGCGTTCTCCCCCCGGCCGGAAAACTTCTGGATTACCGACAGCACCAGCCGCAGATTGCCCGCAATCAATTTTTCCCGGGCCTCCATATCCCCACCCTTGGCCTTCCGGAGCAGCTGCATGGTCTCCTCGTTCTTCAAAACCTTCAGCTTGGCCGTGTTGACGCCGCAGATCTCCACCTTGCCCTGCATAAACTGCGCCTCCTCTTCTCTGTGTCTGCTCTCAGTATGTCCCCGGCGTCCCCTTTCATACGGCGGCCCCGGGGGGAATCTTTTTTATCGTGGGACCGGTTTCGATGGACTTCGGTTCCCCTTGCGTTGTGGACCTAGATCCGATATAGTAAAAGTAAAGATCGATCAGGTCAGAAAGGAGGGCTTTCATGCTCACGCCCATCTTGGACAACACCGCCTCCATGCCCCTGTACGAGCAGCTCTACCGCCACATCCGGGGGGAGATCGAGGCCGGACGGCTGACCGCCGGGGAGCGTCTGCCCTCCAAGCGGGCCCTGGCCGCCCATCTGAAAATCAGCGTGGTAACGGTGGAGGGGGCCTACAACCAGCTGCTGGCGGAGGGCTACCTGCTCTCCCGGCCCAAGCGGGGCTTTTTTGTCCAGGCGGCGGAGGCCGCCCCGGCCAGGCCCGCCCCCCGTCCTCTCCCCCCGCCGGAGGAGCCGGTCCGCCCGGCTTTCCGCTACAATTTCTCCACCAGCGCCGTGGATACCGCCCTCTTTCCCTTTGCCACCTGGGCCAAACTGATGCGGGAGGTACTCTCCCAGCAGGAGGACACCCTGCTCAACACCCCCCATCCCCAGGGTGTGCCCGAGCTGCGGGCGGCTATCGCCGCCCACCTGTACCGCTTCCGGGGCATCCGGGCCGACCCGGCCCAGATTGTGGTGGGGGCCGGGTCGGAGGTGCTCACCAGTCTGCTGGTCCAGCTGCTGGGGCGGGAGGGCGGCTACGGTGTGGAGAATCCAGGCTACGCCAAGACCCACCGGATTCTCAGCAGCTGCGGGGCCCGGGTGGAGCCCATTCCCCTGGACCGTCAGGGACTGGTGGTGGACGCCCTGGACGCCCACAAGGTCCAGGTGGTCCACGTCACTCCCTCCCACCACTTTCCGCTGGGCATTATCATGCCGGTGACCCGGCGGCAGGCCCTGCTGCGCTGGGCCGCCGGGCAGCCCGGCCGCTATATTCTGGAGGACGACTACGACAGCGAGTTCCGCTTCTCCGGCCGGCCCATCCCGGCCCTGCAAAGTCTGGACAGCGGGGAGCGGGTCATCTACCTCAACACCTTCGCCAAGAGTCTGGCCCCCTCCCTGCGCATCAGCTACATGGTGCTGCCTCCCCACCTGCTGGAGCGGTGGCGGCGGGAGTTCTGGTTCTACTCCTCCACTGTCCCCTCCTTTGAGCAGTACGCCCTGGCCCGGTTCATGGACCGGGGGCACTTTGAGCGCCACCTCAACCGCACCCGCACCCGGTACAAGGCCCGGCGGGAGGCTCTGCTGGCCGCCGCCCGGGACACCGGCCTGACCCGGGTGGGCTCCTTTGCCGGGGGCGACGCCGGCCTCCACCTGCTGCTGTGGATGGACAGGCGGTGGAAGGAGCAGGACCTGGCCGCCCGGGCGGCGGAGGTGGGGGTAGGCGTGTCCCCCCTGTCCATCTGCGATCTGACGCCGCCCCCGGCGGACCGGCCGCCCGCCCTCATCCTGGGCTACACCCGGGTGGCAGCCCAGGATATGGCCCCCGCCCTGGCTCTGTTGAAAACCGCCTGGGGCTTTTAAATGGAAAAGGACGCATTGCCCGGGCAATGCGTCCTTTTCCATTAAAATCCGGTAAGAGGGGCAGAGCCGTCGTCCTCCCCCTTTTCAATGGCCAGCACCTTGGCATTGTAGCCGTAGCTGTCGTTGACCTGAATGCGGAAGATCTCCCCCACCTTGCGCCCCAGCATGGCCTTGCCCATGGGGGATTCCTTGCTGATAAGGCCGTGGAGGGCGTCCTGCCGCATGGTGGTGACGATCTGGTAGGTTTCGGTGTCACCCTCATCCTCCAGAAAGACCGTCACCTTGTCGTAGAGCCCCACCCCGTCGCTCACCGGCTCGTCGGGCAGCACTTTGGCGGTGCGGATCATGTTCTCCAGATAGCGGATGCGGCTCTCGTTCCGGTTTTTCTCCTGCTTGGCGGCCTTATACTCAAAATTCTCACTGAGGTCGCCAAAGCCACGGGCCTCCTTCACCGCCTCCAGCAGCTGGGGGCGCAGCTGGATGCGGCGGTAGTCCAGCTCCTCCCGCATCATTTGAATATCCTTTTTGGTCAGTTCGTTATGCACGTCAGTTTCCTTCTTCCGAAGCGGATTGTTTGCTGTGGGCGCTCTGTCCCTGGGCGATGGCCTGCCGCTCCCGGGTCAGCTCCCCGTGGAGGGCCACCGAGTTCCAATCCCGGTTGGTGGGCGTCAGCACCGCCTTGAGATAGACCGCCGGAATCTTGTTGCGCCGGAAGCCCTGAAGAAACCGGTCCAGCAGGGGGCCGGTGCAGTTGACCAGCAAAAGCATCTCGTCCCCAAAAGTTTCCCCGGTCCAGGGCGTCTCAGGGGCGGCGCCGTCTACCAGCTCCCCCAGGGGCAGGCCGTACTCCTCCGGCGCCACCAGCCGGGTCCGCAGACCCAGGGGCAGGCACATCCGCCGGATTTTGGCCCCCTTGGGATTGTCCAGGTTGTAAAGCAGAATGAGAGGCATATTCATGGTGTTCTTCCCCTTTCGCCCCTCCATTGTACCCACATCCGCCGCCGCCGTCAACCCGGAACTGCCCCCGCCATAGATTGGAGGGAAGGGAGTTGAGGCTCTGTGTATACCCCGCCCTCCGGCGAGGCCCTGCTGGCCGCCGCCGCGCTGGCCGCCGCCCGGCTGGCCCAAAACCGCTCCGCCGAGGAGATCGCCGTCCTTTCCTCTTTTTTCTGCACCCTGGGGGACGGGCTGGCTCTCGTCGCCGCCCGGCGGGTTATGGAGGATGCTTGTAAATCTTCTGTAAATCCGGTTGATAATGCCTCGGAAATCGCGTAAACTAGACTTCTAAAGCGAGGTGTATCAACACATGAAATGCGGGATCGTGGATGTGGGTTCCAATACCATCCGCCTGTCCATCTATCACTGGCAGGGGCGGCAGTTCAAGCTTCTCATGAATAAAAAGGAGATGGCCGGTCTGGCCGGCTACATCAAAAACGGGGTACTGTCCGACAGCGGTATTCTGGTGGCCTGCCGGGTGCTGGCCGGTTTCAAGGCCCTGCTGCGCAACTTTGACATCGCCGACCTCTATGTCTTCGGCACCGCCTCCCTGCGCAACATCGTCAATACCGAGGAGGCTCTGGAGACCATCGAGGAGGTCACCGGCGTGAAGGTGGAGGTGCTCTCCGGCGCCGACGAGGCCGCCTTCTCCTTCCTGGGGGCCACGGTGGGGGGCGGCGCGCCGGGCTCCGGCCTGCTGGCCGACGTGGGCGGCGGCTCCACCGAGCTGGTGGCCTACCGGGACGGGGCCATTACCTCGGGCTGCTCCCTGCCCATGGGCTCCCTCTCCCTCTTTACCAAACACGTCTCCGGCCTCTTCCCCACCAAGGAGGAGCGCAAGGCCATCCGCGCCGACGTGAAGGAGGAGCTGATAAAGGCCAGGACCGCCGGCCTGCATTGCAGGCACCTGACCGGCGTGGGCGGCACCTTCCGGGCCGCCGCCAAGTTGTGCAACGACCTGTCCGGCGCCGATCCGGATAACCGGATCATCCCCGCCGGGGAGATCCACTCCCTGTACAAGGGACTGAAAAAGGGCGATCAGGGAACCCTGCGGCAGATTCTGCGCTCGGTGCCCGACCGGGTCCACACCATTCTGCCCGGTCTGGCCATCCTCACCGCCATTTTGGACGCCTATGAGGTCTCCACCGTATCGGTCAGCGCCTGCGGCGTCCGGGAGGGCTATCTGCTCCGCCGCGTAATGGGAGGAAACGATCATGATTCCTAAAGAGATCGACACGCGCTACACCCAGGAGCGGGAGCTGTCCTGGCTGCGCTTCAACGAGCGGGTGCTGGAGGAGGCCAAGGACGAGAGCGTCCCCCTCTTCGAGCGGCTGAAGTTTGCCGCCATTTTCACCAGCAATCTGGACGAGTTCTTCATGATCCGGGTGGGTTCCATCTACGATATGACCCTGTCCAAGCAGACCCATGTGGACAGCAAGAGCGGCCTCACTCCCACCGAGCAGCTTCAGGCCATCTTCAAAACGGTGCCCGGCCTGTACAAGCAAAAGGACAAGATTGTCTCCCAGCTGGAGAAGCGGCTGCGCACCTGCAATATCTGCAACCTGACCCCCGGAGAGCTGGACGGCAAGGAGCGCAAGCAGGTGGAACGGTGGTTCAAGGACTATGTCCAGCCCATTCTCTCCCCCATGGTGGTGGACAGTCATCACCCCTTTCCCCACCTGCCCTCCAACAGCCTGACCATCGCCCTCACCCTCCGGCTGGGCAACAGCCGCTGTTTCGGTCTGGTGCCCATTCCCAAGGCCCTTCCGCCCTACTTCCAGCTGGAGGAGCAGGGCCTGCGCTACCTGCTCACCGAGCAGGTGGTGCTCCACTTCGCCGACCAGCTCTTTGAGACCTATCAGGTGGAGGAGAAGTGCGTCATCTCGGTCACCCGCAACGCCGACATCAGCCCCGAGGA
>CALWXZ010000066.1 GCA_944385625.1 uncultured Flavonifractor sp.
CGGGGGCCGAAGGAGATGTCCTTGTACACCGTCTCCTCAAAGAGCTGGTACTCCGGGTACTGGAACACCAGGCCCACCTGGAAGCGGGTCTGGCGGGTGCGCTCCTTGCTCTGCCAGATGTCCTGGCCCTCAAAGAGCACCCGGCCGGAGGTGGGCTTCAAAAGTCCGTTGAGATGCTGGATCAGGGTGGATTTGCCCGAGCCGGTGTGGCCGATAATCCCCAGGTACTCCCCGCGGTAGGCGGTGAAGTCCACGTCCACCAGGGCCCCGTGCTCAAAGGGGGTGCCGGCGGAATAGATATGGCTCAGGCCTTCGGTCTGAATAATCGGTTCCAATTTGCTCATTCCTTTATTACAATGGTGCATTCTCCCGACGGAGTAACGCCCTATTTCAGCAGCCGGTACAGCTCCTGGGCACACTCCTCATCGCTGAGGGCGTCCAGGGACACGTCCAGTCCCGCCTTGCGCAGCTCCCACAGCAGCTCGGTGGTCTCGGGGACGGTGAGACCCACCTCCTTCAGCGCCTCCACCCGCTGGAACACCTGGCGGGGCGCGCCGTCGGCGATGACCTTGCCTCTGGACATGACCACCAGCCGGTCGGCCTGGGCGGCCTCGTCCATGTGGTGGGTGATGAGCACCACCGTCACCCCGGAGGTGCGGTTAAGCTGCTTGATGGTCTTTAACACCTCGGCGCGGCCGATGGGGTCCAGCATGGCGGTGGGCTCGTCCAGCACGATGCACCGGGGCTGCATGGCGATGACCCCGGCGATGGCCACCCGCTGCTTCTGTCCGCCGGAGAGCAGGTGGGGGGCGTGCTCCCGGTACTCGTACATGCCCACGGTCTTGAGGGCGTCATCCACCCGGCGGCGGATCTCCTCCGGGGGCACCCCCAGGTTCTCCGGGGCGAAGGCCACGTCCTCCTCCACCACGTTGGCCACGATCTGGTTGTCCGGGTTCTGGAACACCATGCCCACGGTGCGCCGGATGTCCAGCAGCTTGGCCTCGTCGGCGGTGTCCATGCCGTCCACATACACCTTGCCGCCGGTGGGCAGCAGGATGGCGTTCATGTGCTTGGCCAGGGTGGATTTGCCCGAGCCGTTGTGGCCCAGCACCGCCACGAAGCTGCCCTCCTCAATCCGGAGGTCCACCCCGTCCAGCACCACAGGGGAGGGTCCCTCCTCCTCGTCGTAGCGGAAGTGCAGGTCCTTTGTTTCAAGAATGGTCTGTCCCATAGCTTCTCCTTTTTAATCGCACAGCCAGCGGCCGGTGGCCCCGCAGGGCAGGGCCAGGCCGGTGGAGCGCACCGGCAGGCCCAGCTCCTGGCTCTCGGTATGGCCGCCGTATTTCCGGGCCACCAGGGTCTCCAGCAGATAGGTGAGCACCGAGGGGGCAAGGCCCGTGGTGTAGGAATTGATGAGGAAGAACAGCGGGTTGTCCGACAGCACCCCGCTCACCAGCTCCACAAAGGGGAACAGGTTCTCCTCCAGCTTCCAGATCTCGCCGGAGGGGCCCCGCCCGTAAGAGGGGGGGTCCATGATGACGGCGTCGTACTTCCGGCCCCGGCGGATCTCCCGCTCCACAAACTTGCCGCAGTCGTCCACAATCCAGCGGATGGGGGCGTCGGCAAGGCCGGAGGAGGATGCGTTCTCCCTGGCCCAGCTCACCATGCCCCGGGCGGCGTCCACATGGCATACGCTGGCCCCCGCCGCGGCGCAGGCCACGGTGGCCCCGCCGGTGTAGGCGAAGAGGTTGAGCACGTTCACCGGCCGGCCGGCGGCGCGGATGCGCTCCATGGCGAAGTCCCAGTTGGCCGCCTGCTCGGGGAACAGGCCGGTGTGCTTGAAGTTCATGGGCTTGATGTTGAAGGTAAGCTCCCCATAGCCCAAGGTCCACCGCTCAGGCAGGGCCTTCTTCACCCAGCGTCCGCCGCCGGTGGAGGAGCGCTGGTACCGGGCGTCGTACCGGCTCCAGCCGGGATGCCGCCCCTCGGGCCGCCAGATGGCCTGGGGGTCGGGCCGCACCAGGGTAAACTTGCCCCAGCGCTCCAGCCGCTCGCCCCCGCCGCAGTCCAGCAGCTCATAGTCTTTCCATCCGTCCGAGACCCACATAGTCATCCTCCCGGTCATTGTTGTCATAATCATCCTATTATATCATCCTCCCCCGGTCGAGTCAACGAGAAGAAACATTTGTGTTATAGGGAAAACTATGATAAAATAGCAATGAATTTGTGGAAACGAGGTGTCCTTATGAGCGCCACAGAGCTTCAGTTTCGTACCGCCACCTTCGGCGGCTTTCAGAAGCAGGATGTACTGAGTTATATCGAGTCCTCCAATCAGTCCCATTTGGAAAAGCTGGAACAGCTCCAGCGGGAGCGGGACGAGCTGTCGGTGGAGAAGGAAGCCCTGGCGGCCCAGGCCGAGCAGGCCAAGGGGCAGGCCGACGCGCTGGACAAAGAGAAGCAGGCCCTGTCCGCCCAGCTGGAAGAGGCCCGCGAAGAGGCCCAGCAGCTGCGCGCCCAGCTGGAAGAGGCCCGCCAGCAGGCCCGCCAGGCCGACGCCCAGCTGGCCGACGCCAACGCCCGGCTGGCCCAGGCCGAGCCGGACGCCGCCGCCTACCAGCAGATCAAGGACCGCACCGCCGGCATTGAGCTGGAGGCCCACTGCCGGGCCCAGGCGGTGATGCAGCAGGCCGAGGAGAAGGTCCACCGGGCCCACACCGAGGTGGAGCAGTGGCTCCACAAGGTGCAGGCGGGCTATGATCTGCTGCGCTCGGATATGGACGGAGCCATCGCCCGCACCGGCCAGGAGCTGGACAAACTCCACCAGATGCTGGAGCAGCTGTCCTCCAGCTTCAGCAGTCAGGACGAACACCTGCGCAAGCTCTCCCAGGACTGCGCGGACCAGATTGCCCCTCCCGCGCCCCTGCCCCTGGATGAGAACTGAGAACATCGCCTCCGGGCGGATACGGGAAAGGGAACCGGGCCGGTTCCCTTTCCCGTTTTCTTCCCCTCCCCGCCACAGTCAGGAAGTCTTTGAAAAAGGAGTGCATCTATTTGGCAAAATCCTCCGGAGCCCGAACCAAGGTCACTGTGAAAACCTCGGCCCGTATGTCCAAAAAGGGCCCCCTCAGTCCCGACGCCCTGCGGAAGCTGGACGCCTGGTGGCGGGCCTCCAACTACCTGGCCGCCGGACAGCTCTACCTGCGGGATAACCCCCTGCTGCGGGTCCCTCTGAAGCCGGAGCACCTCAAGCACACCCCGGTGGGCCACTGGGGCACGGTGCCGGGACAGAATTTTATCTACACCCACCTCAACCGGGTTATCACCAAGCACGACCTGAACATGATCTACGTCTGCGGCCCCGGCCACGGCGGGTCGGCCGTGCTGGCCCAGACCTACCTGGACGGCACCTACAGCGAGATCTACCCCAACGTGAGCCAGGACGAGGAGGGGATGCGCAAGCTGTTCCGTCAGTTCTCCTTCCCCGGCGGAGTGGGCAGCCACTGCGCTCCCAACACCCCCGGCTCCATCAACGAGGGGGGCGAGCTGGGCTATTCCCTGGCCCACGCCTTCGGCGCCGTCATGGACAACCCGGACCTGATCGCCGCCTGCGTGGTGGGGGACGGGGAGGCGGAGACCGCCCCCCTGGCCGCCGCCTGGCACGGCAACAAGTTTCTGGACCCGGTGGGGGACGGGGCGGTGCTCCCCATTCTCCACCTCAACGGCTACAAAAACGCCACCCCCACCCTCTTTGCCCGCATCTCCGCCGAGGAGGTGGAGGACTACTTCAAGGGCTGCGGCTGGACCCCCCGGTTTGTGGAGGGGGACGACCCGGCCCAGATGCACCAGAAGATGGCCGCCGCCCTGGACTGGGCGGTGCGGGAGATCCAGCGCATCCAGGAGGGGGCCCGCTCCTTCGGGGAGACCGAGCGGCCCAGGTGGCCCATGGTGGTCTTTCGCTCCCCCAAGGGCTGGACCTGCCCCAAGGAGGTGGACGGGGTGGCTCTGGAGGGCACCAGCCGGGTCCACCAGCTGCCCCTGGCGGTGGACGAGGCCCATCCGGAACAGCTGCCCCTGCTGGAGGGGTGGCTGCGCTCCTATCACCCCGAGGAGCTCTTTGACGAGACGGGGGCCCCGGCGGCCTTCCTGCGGGCCATGGCCCCCCAGGGCAGCCGGCGGATGGGCTCCAACCCCCACGCCAACGGCGGGCTGCTGCTGCGGGACCTGCGCACCCCCGACTTCTCCAGGTACGCCGTGGAGGTGCCCGCCCCCGGGGCGGTGGAGGCCGAGGACATGGCCGAGCTGGGCAAGTACGTCAAGGACGTGCTCAAGCTCAACCAGAAAGCCAAAAACTTCCGCATCTTCTCCCCCGACGAGAGCATGAGCAACAAGCTGTGGGCCGCTCTGGAGGCCAGCGACCGCCGGTGGAACGCCGATCTGCTGCCCTCCGACGAGGGGCTGTCCCCCAGCGGGCGCATTCTGGACGGGATGCTGTCCGAGCATATGTGCCAGGGCTGGCTGGAGGGCTACCTGCTTACCGGCCGCCACGGCTTTCTCAACAGCTACGAGGCCTTTATCCGCATTGTGGACTCCATGGTCAGCCAGTATGCCAAGTGGCTGAAGGTGGCCTCCTCCCTGCCCTGGCGGCAGGATATCTCCTCCCTCAACTACGTCCTCTCCTCCAACGTGTGGCAGCAGGACCAGAACGGCTTCTCCCACCAGGACCCGGGCTTTCTGGACCATGTGGCCAACAAGAAGGCCGACGTGGTGCGCCTCTACCTGCCCCCCGACGCCAACTGCCTGCTGTCCTGCTTTGACCACTGCATCAAAAGCCGCAACTACATCAACGTGCTGGTGACCTCCAAGCACCCCCGGCCCCAGTGGCTCACCATGGACGAGGCCATCAAGCACTGCACCCACGGCATCGGCATCTGGCAGTGGGCCTCCAACGACCAGGGGGCCGAGCCAGACGCGGTGCTGGCCTGCTGCGGAGAGACCCCAACCCTGGAGACCCTGGCCGCCGTCACCATTCTGCGGCGCTACCTGCCCGAGCTGAAGGTGCGCCTGGTCAACGTGGTGGACCTGATGAAGCTCCAGCCCCACACCGAGCACCCCCACGGCCTCACCGACGAGGACTACGACGTGCTCTTCACCCGGGACAAGCCGGTCATCTTTGCCTTCCACGGCTACGCCTCCCTGGTCCACGAGCTGACCTACCGGCGGCACAACAAGAACCTCCACGTCCGGGGCTACAAGGAGGAGGGGGGGCTCACCACCTCCTTTGATATGCGGGTGCAGAACAACATCGACCGCTTCGACCTGGTGATCGACACCGTAAAGCGGCTGCCCCAGCTGGGCAACCGGGGGGCCTTCCTCATCCAGCTGATGAAGGACAAGCTGGTGGAGCACCGGCAGTACATCACCGCCCACGGCCAGGATATGCCTGAGATCCGGGACTGGAAGTGGAACGGCGGGGCGGGCATCGATTGACCTTGCCAAACCGGCCTGTCTGTGTTATGTTAAATAGAAATCATCGATGGGAGTGATGAAGCGATGAACATTTACGAATCCGCGGAAAACTATCTGGAGGCCATCCTCAGCCTGCGGGAGGAGCACGGCATGGTCCGCTCCATCGACATCGCCAATCAGCTTCACTTCTCCAAACCTAGCGTCAGCGTGGCCATGAAGAAGCTGCGGGAGAGCGGCTATATCGAGATGGACAAGGACGGCCTCATCTCCCTGCTCCCCGCCGGGGAGGAGATTGCCAGGCGGATCTACGAGCGCCATCAGCTGCTCACCCAGTTTTTCACCTATCTGGGGGTGAGCCCCCAGGTGGCCGCCGCCGACGCCTGTAAGATCGAGCACGACCTGAGCGACGAGACCTTCCAGAAGATCAAAGAGCACGCCCTGGGCAAGGGCGGGCTTCCCCGGACCTGAGTTACCCTGTCCCGGAAAATGGCCGCCGCCGGCGGCCATTTTTCGTGGGAATCCCTTACCTGCCACAGGAGAAACCATGATGAATTTCCCTCAATTCAAATCCACCTACGGCCTGTGCCTGGACAGGCAGCAGCAGGCCGCCGTCCAGGCGGTGGACGGGCCGGTGCTGCTGCTGGCGGTGCCGGGCAGCGGCAAGACCACCGTGCTGGTCAGCCGCATCGGCTATTTGGTGCTGGGGCTGGGGGTGGACCCCCGGCGCATCCTCACCATGACCTACACCGTCTCCGCCGCCCACGATATGCGCCGGCGCTTTGCCGCCCTCTTCGGCCAGGAGCTGGCGGAGGGGCTGGCCTTCCGCACCATCAACGGGGTGTGCTCCTCCATCATCCGCCGGTGCGAGACCCTGGTGGGCCAGAAGGCCTTTGATCTGCTAGACGACACCGGACGGCAGGCCGCCCTCATCGGGGAGATCTGCCGCAGCCTCACCCGGGAGTACGCCCCGGAGGCCACCGTCAAGGCCATCCAGACCGCCATCACCTACGCCAAAAACTGCCTGCCCGGCCGGGCCGACCTGGAGGGGGTGGACATCGACGGGGTGGACTTCCCCGCCGTCTACCAGGCCTACAACCAGTCCCTGCGCCAGCGGCGGCTCATGGACTACGACGACCAGCTGGGTTACGCCTACCAGATTTTACGGCGCTACCCCCAAATTCTCCAGGAGTGGCGGCAGCGCTACCCCTACCTGTGCGTGGACGAGGCCCAGGACACCTCCCAGATCCAGCACGCCATCATCCGCCTGCTGGCCGGGGAGCAGGTCCAGCTCTTCATGGTGGGGGACGAGGACCAGAGTATCTACGGCTTCCGGGCCGCCTGCCCCCAGGCTCTCCACCACTTTGAGGCCACCTATCCCGGCGCCCGGGTGCTGCTGCTGGAGCAGAACTACCGCTCCACCCGCCAGATCGTGGCGGCGGCGGACCGGTTTATCCAGCAGAACACCCAGCGCCGCCCCAAGACCATGCGCGCCACCGGGGGCGACGGCCCCGCCGTCCGGCAGGTGGAGGTGTACGACCGGCAGCGGCAGTATCAATATCTGGCCAAGGTGGCCCAAAACTGCGACAGGGAGACGGCGGTGCTCTACCGGGACAACGACAGCGCCCTGCCCCTCATGGACCTGCTGGAGCGCGCCGGCACCCCCTACCGCTGCCGCCAGGTGGACAGCGGCTTTTTCACCCACCGGGTGGTGCGGGACGTGACCAACCTCATCCGGCTGGCCCAGAACCCCTGGGACGGGGAGCTGTTCCTGGAGCTCTATTACAAGCTGGGGGCGGGCATCAGCCGGGCCGCCGCCCAGGAGGCGGTGAGCCAGTGCTCCCCCACCGGGGAGACCCTGCTGGAGTATCTGGCGGGCTGCGCCTCCCTCTCCCCCTGGAGCCGGAAGCAGTGCAGGGCCCTCCAGACTCACCTGAGCCACCTGCTGGAGGAGCGGGCGGACAAGGCGGTGTACCGCATCGTCCACTTTATGGGCTATGGGGCCTGGCTGGAGGAGCGGGGGGCGGACACCGGCAAGCTGCCCATTCTGGAGGCTCTGGGGGCCAACGAGGCCACCCCCGCCGGGCTGCTGAACCGCCTGGAGGAGCTGGAGCAGGTGGTGCGCCGGGGCTCGGCCCGGCCGGACTGCCCCTTCCTCCTGTCCACCATCCACTCCAGCAAGGGACTGGAGTACGACCGGGTGATCCTGATGGACGTGGCCGACGGCCTGCTGCCCAAGCTGCCCCCCAGTCCCAAGCAGGACGAAACCGAGGAGGCGGTCAACCAGCGGGAGGAGGAACGGCGGCTCTTCTATGTGGGTATGACCCGGGCCCGGCACGAGCTGTGGGTCATGACCTTCCGCCGCCCGGAGCTGGCCTCCTCCTTCGCCTCCTTCCTCTTTCCCAAACAGGACGCCCCCAAAAAGCGGCCCCCGGCCCGGAAGCGCCCCGACCCGGCCGCTCTGGCCGCCCGGCTCACCGCCGCCGCCAAGGACTACATCCCCGGCGCCCGGGTGCGCCACGCCCGCTACGGCTCCGGCCTGCTCACCGCCCGGGAGGGGGATCGGATCACCGTCCGCTTTGACGACGGCACGGTAAAGCCCTTCTCCCTCCCCACCGCCTTGGGGATGGGCCAGTTTTCCCTGGAGGGTCACCGGCTCTCCCCCTGACCCGGACCCATGTCTTGACAAGACCGGTCCATATCTGTATAATAGTGGCATCTTTATACGCAGGACAAGGACGTCTGAACGGCGTGCTTGTCCTGCGTTTTTTGTTAGGACGGTGAGCCCATGGACAGTATGATTCGCCACAAGGAACAGATCAACCGGCAGCTGGCCCGGTATGGGGTCAAGTTTGGGATCTACAAGAACGGCACCTTTCACGAGCGCCTGTTCCCCTACGATCCCATCCCCCGCATCATCACCGCCAAGGAGTGGCAGACCCTGGAGCAGGGCCTGCGGCAGCGGGTAAACGCGCTCAATCTTTTTTTAAAGGATATTTACGGCCCCAAGCGCATCCTGGCCGACGGCACCGTGCCGGAGGACTTCGTCTACCGCTCCCCCGGCTACCTGCCCCAGTGCCAGGGGATCACCCCGCCGGGAGGCGTGTACAGCCACATCAGCGGCATCGACCTGGTCAAGGGCAAGGACGGCGCCTGGTATATTCTGGAGGACAACCTGCGCATCCCCTCCGGCGCCTCCTACCCCCTCATCGCCCGGGGCCTGTGCCGCCGGTGCAGCCCGGACACCTTCCGCCACAACGACATTCTGGATAACCGCAACTACGGCCAGCTGCTGCGCCGGACCATGGACAGCGTCAACACCGGCGGCATCAACGTGGTCTTTACCCCCGGCCGGTACAACGCCGCCTACTTCGAGCACTCCTACCTGGCCGAGCAGTCGGGGGCGGCCCTGGCCGAGTCGTCCGACCTGTATGTGCGGGACTGCGCCCTGTATTACCGCTCCACCCACGGGGACCAGCGGGTGGGCGCCATCTACCGCCGGGTGTCCGACGAGTACATGGACCCGCTGACCTTCGAGCCCCAGTCCCTCATCGGCATCCCCAACCTGATGTCGGCCTACCGCTCGGGCAACGTGGCGGTGCTCAACGCCTTCGGCAACGGCGTGGCCGACGACAAGGGCATCTACTACTTCGTGCCCAAGATGATCCGCTACTACCTGGGGGAGGAGCCCATCCTCCGCAACGCCCCCACCTACCTGCCCTTCTACGCCGAGGACTGCAAGTATGTGCTGGACCACCTGGACTGCCTGGTGGTCAAGGACGTGGCCGAGGCCGGAGGCTACGGGGTGCTCTTCGGCAGCAAGCTGACCCGGCAGCAGCTGCTGGACCTGAAGGCCGCCATTCTGGACCAGCCCCGGCGGTTTATCGCCCAGGAGGTCATCGACTTCCAGGACCTGCCCATTCTGGAGGGGGACCAGCAGGTGGAGCGGAAGGCCGACCTGCGGGCCTTCGTGCTCACCGGCGCAGAGGAGACCGTAGTCTGGCCCAGCGGCCTGACCCGGTTCTCCCGGGACCCGGACAGCTTTATCGTCAATTCTTCCCAGGGAGGAGGCTTCAAGGACACATGGATACTATCACACTGAGCAAACAGAACCGTCTGTTCTGGCTGGGCCGCTACAGCGAGCGGGTCCACACCTCCATCCAGTTGATGATGGAGTTTTACGACAGCCTGCTGGACGGCTCCGGCATGGACTACCAGGCCTTCTGCCGGAAGATGGGCATCCCCTGCGTCTATGACAGCGGGGAGGACTTCTGCCGGCGGTATCTCTTCGACGAAGAGAGCCAGTATTCCATCGTCTCCGCCGTGGAGGCCATGCTGGGCAACGGCATGGTGCTGCGGGAGACCATCAGCTCCCAGACCCTGGCCTATCTCCAGATGGCCCACAGCGCCATGGAGATGGCCTCCCGCAGCGAGTCCCCCATGGTGGAGCTGCAGTGGGTGCTGGACGACATCATGGCCTTCCGGGGCAGCTTTGACGACGCGGTGGAGGAGGAGTCGGCCCGCAACATCACCAAAACCGGCGGCATGGTGGAGCGCATCAGCCTGATGCTCCGGCTGGAGCGCCACCCGGAGCGGGTGGAGCACGAGCTGCGCAAGCTGCTCAACCGGCTGTACAAGACCGACCTGACCCCCGACCCGGCCGCCCTCAAGACCATCACCGACCGGGCCCTGGACGGCGTGGCGGTGGACCGCATCGCCCTGCTCAGCAGCGTGGAGTGCCTGTTTCACATATGAGCAGGCGGCTGAATTTCTTCTACGACATCCGTCTGGAGTTCGACGCCCCGGTGGTGGAGCACGCCTTTGTCCTGCGGTGTGTCCCCCCCTCCTTCCCCGGGCAGGAGATCCTGGACGCGACCCTGGAGCTGGACCCCCACACCCCCTACACCAGGCAGCGGGACAGCTTCGGCAATCTGATGCAGATCGGGCGGCTCTCCCAGCCCCACGACCACTTTCATTACACCGTCTCGGGCACCGCCCGGGTGGACCTGAGCCTGCGCCGGCCGGAGGCCGACCTGCCCGTCTGCCGCTATCCCTCCGCCTACACCGTCCCCTCCCGGGACATTCAGAACTATTTCCACAGCCTGTCTCTCCCCCAGACCCCGGCGGAGCGGGCCTGGGCCCTGTCCGAGGCGGTAGGGAGCCGGATGCGCTACACTCCCGGCGTCACCGGCCCCTCCACCACGGCGGCCCAGGCCTTTGCCGCCGGCGAGGGGGTGTGTCAGGACTACGCCCACCTCTACCTGACCCTGGCCCGGCTGGCCGGGTTCTCCGCCCGGTACGTCAACGGCCTGCCCGAGGGGGAGGGAGCCAGCCACGCCTGGTGTGAGATCTGGCTGGACGGGGTGTGGACGGGAATCGACCCCACCCGGGGCAAGTGGACCGACGAGGGTTATATCCGCTTTGGGACGGGCCGGGACTTCGGGGACTGCCCCATTGAGCGGGGCACCTTCCTGGGGCGGACCGCCCAGCGTCAGACCGTGTTTATGCGGGTCTGTCAACAGTAACAGAAAAAGGCGATGGTGCTATGATAAAGGAAGTTGTACGGGTACCGCTGGCGGTGGGTGAGGATCTGGTCATCCAGCGCAATACCATCGGCGGCGGCGGCAAGCGGGTGTGCGTGGTGACGGGTACCCACGGGGACGAGCTGGAGGGGCAGTATGTGGCCTGGCGGCTGGCCGCCCTGCTGCAAAAGGAGCCGGCCCACCTCCGGGGCCGGGTGGACATCTACCCCGCCCTCAATCCCCTGGGCATCAGTACCATGACCCGTGGGATGCCCCTGTGCGATCTGGACATGAACCGCACCTTCCCCGGGGATCTTCGGGGCTCCATGTCGGAGTATGTGGCGGCCAAACTGATCGAGGACATGGCGGGGGCCGACCTGTGCATCGACATCCACGCCAGCAACATCTTCCTGCGGGAGCTGCCCCAGGTGCGGATCAATGTGAACACCGCCGACACCCTGCTGCCCCTGGCCAAGCGGCTGAACATGAATCTGATCTGGATTCACGCCGCCGCCACCGTGCTGGAGTCCACCCTGGCCCACAGCCTCAACTCCATCGGCACCCCCACCCTGGTGGTTGAGATGGGCATCGGGATGCGCATCTCCCCGGAGTACGGAGAGCAGCTGCTCACCGGCATTTTCTCCCTGCTCTCCCACCTGGGGATGTGGGACGCACCGGTGATGCCGGTGGCCCCGCCCATCGTCTCCAGCGACGGCGCCGTGTCCTTTGTGAATGCCGACCAGCCCGGGCTCTTCTTCCCCTCCTCCCACCACCACGCCCATGTGGAGGCGGGCCAGGAGCTGGGGGTCATTGCCGACCCCCTCACCGGCACGGTGCGGCAGCGGCTGCTCAGCCCCGCCACCGGGCTTTTGTTCACCCTGCGGGAGTATCCGGTGGTCTACGAGGGGTCCCTCATCGCCCGGATTTTGGGAGGCAGCCAATGAAAGAGAAGGTTTTGTTTACGCTCCAAACCCCCTACCGCCAGCCCCTGCCGGTGAAGGGCTGGTATTTCGGCGACCCGGCGCAAAAGACCCTGGCGGTCATGGGGGCCCTGCGGGGCAACGAGATCCAGCAGATGTACCTCTGCTCCCAGCTCATCCAGGCCCTGGACACCCTGGAGCAGCAGGGCGGACTGTCCGCGGAGTGCGGTATTCTGGTGATCCCCTGCGCCAATCAGTTCTCCATGAACGTGGGGCGGCGCTTCTGGGCGGCGGACAACACCGACATCAACCGGATGTTCCCCGGCTACGGCGAGGGGGAGACCACCCAGCGCATCGCCCAGCGCATCTTTTCCGCCCTCACCGGCTACCGGTACGGCATCCATGTGGTCAGCCTCTATCTGCCCGGGGACTGCCTGCCCCATGTGCGCATCATGGAGACCGGCTACCACCGCCCGGAGGAGGCGGCGGGCTTCGGCCTGCCCTACACCCTGCTGCGCAAGCCCCGGCCCTACGACACCACCACCCTGAACTACAACTGGCAGATCTGGGACACCCAGGCCTTCTCCCTCTATGCCAGCCAGACCGACGATCTGGACCAGGAGGCCGCCGCCCAGGGGGTGGAGGCCATCCTCCGGTTTCTGGCGGGCAAGGGCCTGTGCCGGGCGGTGACCGGCCCCGGCGAAACAAACCGGCTGTACCATGAGGACAGCCTGTGCGACATCCTCTCCCCCACCGGCGGGCTGCTGGTCCACCGGCTGCCCCTGGGGGCGGAGGTGAAGGCGGGGGACCCCCTGGCCCAGATCCTGGACCCCTGTACCGGCCAGGCGCTGGCCCACCTCACCGCCCCGGTGGCCGGGCGGATCTTCTTCCGCCACCGCTCCCGGCTCATCAACGGCCACGACATGGTTTTCCGCATCCTGCGGGAGGATGTCAGTCCGGCCTGATCCAAAAAATGCCTGTGACCAACAGCGGTCACAGGCATTTTTTCAGGCGTTTACCGGGCCCGCAGCTCCCAGAAGGCCACGGCGCTGGCCGCCGCCACGTTGAGGGAGTCCACCCCGTGGGACATGGGGATGCACACGGTGTAGTCGCTCTCGGCGATGGTGTGGCGGGACAGCCCGTCCCCCTCGGTGCCCAGCACGATGGCCAGCTTGTCCTCCCCCCGCAGCCGGGGGTCCTCGATGCTGAGGGCGTCGTCGCTGAGGGCCATGGCCACCGTCTTGAAGCCCAGGGCGTTGAGGCGGCTCAGCCCCGGCTGGGGCCACTGGGAGGGGTCGTCCCCGATGCGGGTCCAGGGGATCTGGAACACGGTGCCCATACTCACCCGGGCCGCCCGGCGGTACAGGGGGTCGCAGCAGGT
>CALWXZ010000067.1 GCA_944385625.1 uncultured Flavonifractor sp.
CCGATGACCTTCTTGTCGGCGTCCCAGATGGGGGCCACCACGGGGGCGATGTTCTTGCCGAAGCGCTCCCGCAGGGTTTCAAAGGCGGCGTTGTAGTCGGAGTTATCCTCGTCGGTCTTGGAGATATAGAGCAGGCGGGGCATCTGGCGGCGCTGGCACAGCTTCCAGGCCTTCTCGGCGCCCACGCTCATGCCCCCCTTGGCGGAGCAGACAATGATGGCGGCGTCGGACACCTGCATGGCCTCCGCCACCTCGCCCACGAAGTCGAAGTAACCGGGGGTGTCCAGCACATTGATCTTACAGCCGTTATACTCAATGGGCGCCACCGCGGTGGAGATGGAAATCTGGCGGCGGGTCTCTTCGGGATCGTAATCACAAACGGTGTTTCCGTCGGCAGGGTTGCCCAGACGGGGGGTACCACCGGTCAAATACAGCATACTCTCGGCCAGGGAGGTCTTTCCGTTGCCACCGTGTCCCAGCAGACAGACGTTGCGGATGTTTTGTACGGAATAGCTCATAGTTGTTTCCTCTCCTTACATTTGGAATCGCGGAGCAGCAACACGAATACTGCTGTTGTCCATTATACATGAATCCGCCGGCGGTTACAACAAAAACTTTAGAAAAATCGCGCAAACTCACCAGTAAGGCAGAGGAAAGCCCCGCCGGTTCCACGGCGGGGCTTTGACGGGGTTCAGCTTTCCTCCACAGGGATGGTCTGGCCGTCGAGGGTAATGGAGACCACCTGATCCGGGTCGATGGGCTGGTCAAAAGCCCAGGTGGCCCACCAGCTGTTCCCATCCGCATATGTCGGGGTCAGGACGGTTCCGTCCTTCAGTATAACCGTTGGAGTAAATTTTTCCAGTGTAATATAACGGAGGGTCTTTCCATCCTCCAGATACATGGTGTCCTGATCACAAACCAGGGTCAGACTCAGTGGGGAGAGCTCCAAGGACTCGGCCATGACAGAACCCTCCGACCCACGATCGGCAGGCAATGCAAGGGAGACGGAAAAATGCTCCGACGCTGCTGTCTGGAGGGGAATTTCTATGGTCCAGTCCCCTTCCACCGGTTTGCTCAGGGCAGAATACTCCACAAGCATCTCAACCTGGGTCAGTCGGGGCAGAAGCTCCGGGCCAAAGCCCTCCAGGCAGTAGTCCAAATCTCCCTCCACCGGCGTGATCTGTTCCAGATCACGCCCTATTCCCGCGCCATCGTCATTTAAGATGGTTGCGCAGACGGTTACATTCTGCCAAACCGTACCGATGGCAGGGCGTACCCGCACATGGAGATTACCATCCGCGGCAAAACCAGCCGCCACAATGGAAAATGGCCCTCCAGCGGCAGCGGCGCTTTCCAATTCCGGTTGGGGCAGCAGGACGGTGGAGCCACCCTGTGTCTGGGTACTGGGCAGCAGCTTTTCTGTGATTCCAGCCTGTTCGGAAGAAGCGGAAATCCGCCGGGATACCGATTGGTATCCCCCCAGCAGGCGCTCCACGTCCAGACAGAGTATGGCGCCCTCCGGTACGCTCTCCCAGCCAGTGGCAGTGAGTACAAACAGACAGGTCCTGCTATCCGGGTCGTAGGAAAGCTGCCTGACACTGTAACTGCCGTAGGGCCAGATATCCCTGTCCGTCCCCATCAGGGAATACCTTATCTGCGTCGTTTCATCCAACCGATTCTTATTCAGATCCTGAGCTGTAAAATAGACCCGCACCATCCTGCCGTCAGCCAGGGCCCGGACTCCTTCCATCCGGATCCCCTCATCCTCACAGGCTGCCTCCACCTCCGTGGCATAGGGGGCCCGGCTGCCCAGGTCGTTCTGGATAGCCTGCCAGATGGTGGGCCCCGCCGCCAGGGCGGTGACGGTAAGGGCGGCGGCAGCGGCTACCGCTACAAAGCCCCGCCGGGTAAGGCGGCGGGGCTGGGCCTTTTCTCCGGACAACGCATCTCTCATCCGGCTCCGGGTTTGCTCCACCAGAGCCGGGTCCGGGGCAATCTCGTCAAATCGGGTTCGATAATCGTGTTCAAACACAGGGATTCCCTCCTTCTTCCAAAAAATCCCGCAGCTGCCGCCGGGCCCGCATGAGGCGCATCCGCACGGCGGATTCCTTCTTGCCCAGCAGCCCGGCAATCTCAGGGGCGGAGTACCCCTCGTAGTAATAGAGATGGACCACCACCCGCAGGTCGGGAGAGAGCCTGTCCAGACAGGCGTCCAGTTCGCTCCCCTCCTCCGGCGGCGGCGCCGTCAGCTCCCCCGTGTCCTCCAGAGGCTGGGTCCGGCGGCGGAAGGGATTGCGCCAGTAGGAATTGGCGCAGTTGATGGTCACCCGGCAGAACCAGGCTTTTTCGTGTTCCTCATTTTCCAGCTGGGGGCGTTTGGCAACCAGGCGGAGAAACACCTCCTGAAACACGTCCTCCGCCCCCTCCTTGCTGCGGGTGCGGGCAAAGGCCAGCCGGTAGACCAGCGTGGCGTATCTGTCCAGCAATTCCTCCGCCCGGGCGTTGAATCCATCATCATCCTTCTTCACATAACCCCTCCTTTCCAGGTAATTGAAAAGGCCTTTCACCTGAAATACGCTCCAGCCCATCGTTCCGTCACATCCCGGCAAAAAAAGCGCAGGCCGCTGGCCTGCGCTTTTTCAAAATAATTACGGTTGGGTGATGTCGCTGCCGTCCAGCGGCACGGTGTAGGCGGTGCAGCTGGCGGCGCCGTCGGGGCCGGGTGTACTCTGTTCCATCTGGCACACCCAGCCGGTGCCCGCCTCATTCAGTCCGGCGCATATCAGCCGGGTGGTGGTGCCGTCCTGTCCGGTGGGGCCGGTGATGGTCCCGTCCTCACCCACGCTCAGCCCGTCGGTGTTCCACCCCAGCCAGGCGGCCAGCTTGTACAGGGCCTCCGTCTGCGTCAGGCCGCTCCGGGTGAGGGGCGGACTGACAGCGGCCCGGGCCGGCTCAATGCCCTGCTCGTCGGGCGTCAGGCCATAGGGCGCCGCTGCGGCAGCCGCCGGAGTCTCCGCCGGGCCTGTACCGGACCCGCTCTGGCTGTCCTGCCCGCCGCCGGTGCCCTGACCGGAACCGCCTCCGGCGGTCTTGTTCTCCTGGCTGTCGGGCTCCACCTGAGCCTGAGTGGGTTGGGGCAGCATCTCCCGGGTCACGGATTGCTCCTCATCGCCGCCGGCGGGCAGAGCGCTCTCCGCCGCCACAGAAATGCTGCCGGGGACTTCCTGGCTGCCCCGAAAGCCGTCGGTCCGCCACTGGTCCATGACGCCCGCCCCCACCAGCACCAGGGCAACCACCGCCGCCAGGGAGGCCAGGCTCCGCCAGCGCCACTGGCGCTTCTTGCTCTGAAAGGGGGTGAGCTTGGAGGCGTGGATTTGATCCATAACCCCCTTCTTCAGCCCGGCGGGGGGCTGGGCGGCCAGCTCCGGCAGCTCCCGGTGAAGGGTGTCCAGCTCCTCGGCAAGGGTCCGGCACGCCGGGCACGCCGACAGGTGCTCCTCCAGCCGGGCGCTCTCCTGCTGACTCAGGGGTCCGTCCAGCCGGGCGCTTATCAGCTCCAGCGCCTGGTCACAGCTCAGCATATCGTTCCCTCCTCTCCGTTCGGGGGCGCTCCCCCGTTGTTCATGGTATAGACGTGGAAGAATCGAAAAAGTTCCCCTGTTTTTTCAGATAGTTCCGCAGGGCCAGCCGGGCCCGGGCGATGCGGGATTTCACCGTCCCCTCCTCCAGGCCCAGCACTTGGGCAATTTCGCTATAGGACAGCCCCTCCAGCTCCCGCAAAATCAACACCCGCCGGTGCTCCGCCGACAGGGTGGCCAATCCGGCCCGCAGGGCCTCCCGCCGCTCCCGCCGCTCGGCCTCCACCTGGGGGGAGAACCGCTCGTCGGGCAGCTCGGCCTGCCGGGCCTCCTCCTCGTCGTCCAGGGAGATGGTCATGGACAGGGCGCTGCGGCGCTTCTCCTTCCGCAAAAAGTCGATGCACACGTTGCTGGTCAACCGGTACAGCCAGGTGGCAAAGGAGCTGTCCCCCTGGAACTTGCCCAGCCCCTTCCAGGCGTTGAGAAAGGCCTCCTGACTCAGCTCCAGGGCGTCGTCCGGGTTGCCCGTCATCCGCAGGGCCAGGTTGTAGATCCGGCCCTGATTCTGCTCCACCAGGGCGGCAAAGGACTCCTCATCCCCCTGCCTGGCCCGCTGAACCAGTTCCCATTCCGGCTTCATGCCTTTCTCACCTCCTCGTCTGTCCTGCGCCCCGCCGCCGTTACCGGCCCGGGTCGTCTTTCAGATCCCGTTTGATGCCCGCTGTCACCCGGTAAATGTCCTCCAGGGTGGACACATGGCTGATCTGCTCCTTATAGTACCCGGCGTGGGGCACCCCTTTCAGATACCAGGCGTAGTGCTTCCGGGCCTCCAGGCAGGCGATGTGCTCCCCCTTCTGCTCCGCCGACAGTTCAAACTGCCGCACCGCCGTGTCGCACCGCTGGGCCAGGGGGGGCAGAGGCGGGATCTCCCTCCCCTCCAGCGCCGCCTGGGCCCGCTGAAACAGCCAGGGGTTGCCGAAGCAGCCCCGGCCGATCATGGCCATGTCCGCCCCGGTATAGTTCAGGATGCGCACCGCGTCCCTGGGCTCAAACACGTCGCCGTTGGCCATGACGGGGATGGACACGGCCTCTTTTACCGCCCGGATATAGTCCCAGTTGGCGGTACCGGCATACATCTGGGTTTTGGTGCGGCCGTGGACCGCCACGGCGGCCACTCCGGCCTCTTCCATGGCCCTGGCAAACTCCACGCAGTTGATGGAGCCCTTGTCCCAGCCCAGCCGAAACTTCACGGTTACCGGCCTGCCAACCGCCCCCCGGATCACCGCTTCGGCCACCTTGACCGCCAGCTCGGGATTTTTCATCAGCCCTGAGCCGTCACCGGAGTTGGCCACCTTGGGCACCGGGCAGCCCATGTTGATGTCGATGATGTCCGCCCCCGACACCTCCGCCGCGATGCCCGCCGCCTGCTCCATACAGGCCGGGTCGCTGCCGAAAATCTGGGCCGCCGCCGGGTGCTCCCCCGCCCCCAGCTTGAGCAGGGGAATGGACTTCTTGTCCTGATAGCACAGGGCCTTGGCGCTCACCATCTCGGTGACGGTATAGCCCGCCCCCAGTTCCCGGCAGATGGTCCGGAAGCCCAGATCCGTCACTCCGGCCATAGGAGCCAACGCCAGCGCCGAATTTATAGTAATATTGCCAATTTTCACAATGTCCCCCGATGTGTTATAAATAGTAGCGTAACAAGCGTATCATACCACAGGACAGGGAATTCGGCAAGTTGGTTTCCCGGTCCGGCGTGACCGCTTGAGTTTGATTTTTATAAAAGGAGCGTTCCAATATGGATAAGTACGTTTGCGATCTCTGTGGTTATATCTATGATCCCGCCGAGGGCGATCCCGACAACGGCGTGGCCCCCGGCACCTCTTGGGAGCAGGTTCCCGCCGACTGGGTGTGCCCCCTGTGCGGCGCCGGCAAGGATCAGTTCTCCAAGCAGTAAGTCTTTCCCCGCCACCTTCCGCCTGTCTGACGGTCTGTCCGTCAGACAGGCGGTTTTCTTTTTCTGCATAATTTTATTTCCGTTATTTCATATTTTCTTTGACCGGATTAACACCATCATTTCTTCTTACCCCTGTTTTTCCGCATAATGAAGAATTATTGAGCATAATATTACATTTTGTAATTGCCATTTTTTCTTTTACGCCCTCTCTGAACTGATGCGCCATTTTTATTCTGCATAATTTTAATCTTAAACCTTCATTTTCTGCGTCTGTTCCCTGCTGCCCAGCGGCCGCTGGAATTCTGCGTCCCCCCATTGACAGAACGGTTGGGGGCCTCTTATAATGGCCTCGATGAAAGCAAAAATGACCTATTTTTCTATGGAAGGGAGGCCATAATTTGGAACAGCTGTTAGCGCCGCTGGTGGGGGACGCCTCCCCCGTCACCGTGATCGGCCTGTGCAAGAACGCGGGCAAGACCACCGCCATGCGCCGCCTGATGGCCGAGCTGGGGGAGGAGCGGCTGGCCCTCACCTCGGTGGGCCGGGACGGGGAGCGCACCGACCTGGTCACCGGCACGGAGAAGCCCGACCTGTACCTGAAAGCCGGGGACCTGTTTGCCACCGCCCGGGCCATGCTCACCCTGTGCGACGCCACCCTGGAGGTGGTGGACCTCACCGATGTGATGACCCCGTTAGGCCCGGTGGCCATCTTCCGCACCCTGTCCGACGGCTACGTCCAGCTGGCGGGCCCCTCCGCCGCCGGGCAGCTGCGGCCCCTCACCGCCCGGTTCATGGAGCTGGGGGCCCAGCGGGTCCTCATCGACGGGGCGGCCGGCCGGAAGTCCCTGGCCGGGGCCGGGGTGGAGGGGGTGGCCCTGCTGTGTACGGGCGCCTCCCTGGACCGGGATATGGACCTGGTGGTGGCGGAGACCGCTCACACCTGCTGGCTCTTTGCCCGAAAGGCGCCGGAGCACCCCGGCCTGCGGGCCGCCCTGGAGGGGGCGGAGGAGCGTTTCGCCCTCTTTGAGCCCGACGGCTCCCCCCTGGAGCTGCCTGTGGATGAGAACGGCAGCCCCAAGTGGAACAAGCTGCCCCGCCGGCCCCTGGCGGTGTGGGCGGCGGGTGGTATCACCGACCCCCTGCTCAAGACCCTGGCCCGCCGGGGGGCGCCCACCACCCTGGTCACCCAGGACGCCACCCATGTGCTTGCGGGCCGGTCGGCCCTGGAGCTGTTCCTGCGCAACGGCGGCCAGCTGGCGGTCCGCCGGGAGCTGACCATCGCCGCCGTGGCGGCCAACCCCTGGTCGGCCTACGGCTGGCACTTTGAACCGGACAAATTTATCTCCGCCCTGAAGCAGGCCGTGGACCTGCCGGTGGTCAACGTGAAGGAGGATCAACATGGAATTGACCCATGAACTGCGGGAAAACGCCGGACTCCAGTGGGTGTTGAACCGGCTGAGTCCCATGTCGCCCTTTGGCAAGGCGGCCGCCCGCTCCCTGCGGTGGTACGGCCCCGGGGATGAGGCCGCCCTGGAGGAGGAGCTGGACAACGTCTCCCTGGCCATGGAGCTGTGGAACGCCGGCACCACCGCCCCCCAGGCGGACGCCTGCGGCTGCGCCCCGGTGGTCCTCACCCAGGCCCAGCGGAAGGACGCCGCCGCCGCCCTGCGGGGGGTGACCCGCTGCCTGCCCCTGTTTCACGACATCCGGGGCTCCTTTGACCGGGACCCCGGCGCCCCCTTCGACCTGGTGGAGCTCTTTGAAATCAAGCATTTTCTGGTCACCCTGGAGCAGCTGGTCCAGGCCTATGCCGCCCTGCCCCCCATGGCCGGGCTGTCCTTCCCCTCCTTGGCCGGCGCCCTGGTGCTGATGGACCCGGAGGGCCGCCGCCTGCCCACCTTCGCCATTGTCAACTCCTACCACAACGACCTGGCCCCCCTGCGGGCGGAAAAGGCCAAGCTGGAAAAGGCCATCCGCATGACCCAGGAGGACAAGCGGGGCCCCCTGCTGGAGAAGCGCCGGGTGCTGGCCGTGGAGGAGGACAAGCTGGAGCTGGAGGTCCGCCGGATGCTGACCGGCAAGCTGATGGCCTACAAGGAGGATTTCCTGTCCAACATGGAGACCCTGGGCCGCCTGGACCTCATTGTGGCCAAGGCCAAGCTGGCCCTGCGCTACCACTGCGTCCGCCCCACCCTCAGCCCCGACAAATCCATCACCCTCCAGGGGGTGCGCCACCCCCAGGTGGAGGAGGATCTGGCCCAGCGGGGGGAGCAGTTCACCCTGCTGGATCTGGACCTGAAGCCCGGGTGTACCGTCATCACCGGCGCCAACATGGGCGGCAAGACGGTCTCCCTGCGCTCCACGGTACTCTCCCTGCTTCTGTGCCAGTGCGGCTTCTTCGTCTTTGCCCAGGCCGCCGCCCTGCCCCTGTTCCACCGGGTGGAACTCATCCTGGCCGACAGCGGCCCCGGCGCCGGCGGCCTGTCCTCCTTCGGCAAGGAGGTCCACCTGCTGGACCAGCTGCTGCGGGAGACAAAGGGCCAGTTCTTCTTTGTGGCCCTGGACGAGTTTGCCCGGGGCACCAACCCCCAGGAGGGGGCCGCCCTGGCCCGGGCCCTGGTGCGCCACCTGGGCAGCCTGGACTGCGTGGCCCTTATGACCACCCACTACGACGGGGTGAGCGACGTAGCCGGAGCCCACTACCAGGTGGCCGGTCTGGTGCGGGACATCCAGGGAGACGAAGGGGACGACCCCCGCAAGCGCATCGCCCGCCGGATGGACTACCGGCTCCTCCCCGCGCCCCCCGGCGCTCCCTGCCCCCGGGACGCGCTGCGGGTGTGCCGGCTGCTCAAGCTGGACAACAGCCTGATGGAGCTGTTCCAGGCTGATCTGTAGGATTTTTTTGCCGCCGGGCGACCCCTCCGCCCGGCGGCATTTGTATTCATTTCCGGCTTTTAACCGGGAAACAAGGTCCTCTTATGGCGTACAAAAGTCTCCGATACAAAGAAAAATTTTGTCGGACTAATTTTTGAAAAAATAGTTGACAAATCAAACCGGCTGGGGTATAGTGAATTTGTCAAAAGTGAATAACACGCATGGATAGAGGCGCGGAGCGCAAGGTAGCGGCGTAATGACAAGGGCAGGCGAGCCCGATGTACGCTGTGAATGTCCGCTCCGCCGAAGGGGGACGTGAACCGTACAGCCCTCTCCCTGAGCCGTGGGCCCAGTGCTTACGGATTGTCATGAGTCACATGAAGCGCTATTTGTGTCTGAACGAGAGGAACCCTCCCGCGGACATGAGTAGTGTTTTTTTGTTCATGAAGCGCTATCTCGCCGGGGGATCATATCTCCTAGTGGCGGGGTAGCTTATTTTTTTAAGGAGGCGCACTATGGAAAAGCTTATCATCACCGCGGCCATCTGCGGCGCAGAGGTTACCAAGGAGCAAAATCCGGCAGTCCCCTACACGGTAGAGGAAATGGTTCGCGAGGCCAAGAGCGCCTTCGAGGCGGGTGCCGCTGTCATCCACGTCCACGTCCGCTGGGACGACGGCACCCCCACCCAGGACCGGGAGCGGTTCCGCGTGGTGATGGACGCCATCCGGGAGGCCTGCCCCGGCGTGATCCTGATTCCCTCCACCGGCGGCGCCACCGGCATGACTCCGGAGGAGCGGCTCCAGCCCACCGAGCTGTGCCCTGAGATGGCCACCCTGGACTGCGGCACCTGCAACTTCGGCGACGACATTTTTGTCAACGATATGCCCACCATGCGGGCCTTCGGCAAGCGTATGCTGGAAAATAACATCAAGCCTGAGTATGAGTGCTTTGAAATCGGCCATCTGGACACCATCCTCACCATGGCCAAGAAGGGGCTGGTCCCCGGCGCCCCCATGCAGTTCAACTTTGTGCTGGGCGTTCCCGGCTGCACCCCCGCCACCGTGGGCAACCTGGACTACCTGGTCAAGCAGATCCCCGCCGGCTCCACCTGGACCGCCACCGGCATCGGCCGCAACGCCTTCACCCTGGCCGCCGCGGCCATCGTTATGGGCGGCAACGTCCGGGTGGGCTTTGAGGACAATCTGAACCTGGCCCGCGGCGTCCCCGCCAAGAGCAACGGCGAGCTGGTGGCCAAGGTGGTCCGTCTGGCCAAGGAGCTGGGCCGCGAGATCGCCACCCCCGACGAGGCCCGGAAGATTCTCTCTCTGTGATCCTTCGGAGCGCAGCCCGCTCCGGTTTGGCATCAAAAACTCCCCAACCAATGATAAAACTCCCCAACCAAGCAGTAAAACCATCTGTACCTAAAACTCCCCAACCTGTTCCTATTCACCAGCCATTCCCCGTTCCTATCCACCCCAATCAGAGCAAAAGCAGGAGGAATGCAGTATGCAGAAGAAAGGCAACAAGTACGGCACTCATCGCGTGATCGAGCCCAAGGGTGTGCTCACCCAGGCGGCCTATAAGATCGACAACAATATGGATGAGATCTACTCCAACGAGATCCTGTGCAACGTCACCGCCCTGAACATCGACTCGGCTTCCTTTACCCAGATCTCCGACGCCTGCGGCGGGGATGAGGCCAAGATCGGCGAGATGATTATGGGCATCGTGGCCGAGCGGGGCAAGCAGCAGAACCCGGTCACCGGTTCCGGCGGTATGTTCATGGGGACTGTGGCCCAGATCGGCGACGATCTGAAGGGCAAGATCGATCTGAAGGAGGGCGACAAGGTGGTCTCCCTGGTCTCCCTGTCCCTGACCCCCCTGAAGATCAACAAGATCAAGGCCATCCACAAGGAGATCGACCGGGTGGACGTGGATGCCCAGGCAATCCTGTTTGAGTCCGGCATCTATGCCAAAATGCCCGACGATATGAGCGAACCTCTGGCCCTGGCCGCTCTGGACGTGGCCGGCGCCCCCGCGCAGGCCCGCAAGCTGCCCCATGAGGGCGACAACGTCCTCATTCTGGGCGCCAACGGCAAGTCCGGCGTGTTGTGCGCCTATGAGGCCCTGAAGAAGGTGGGTCCCAAGGGCAAGGTGGTAGGCGTGGTCCGCAATCCCAAGCAGGTTCCCGGCCTTGTGGAGCTGGGCGTGTATACCGACGTCATCGTGGCCGACTGCACCAAGCCCGTGGAGGTCATGGAGGCCGCTCTGGCGGTCACCGGCGGCAAGGAGTACGACATCTCCATCTGCTGCGTCAACATTGAGAACTGCGAAATGGCGGCCATCCTGCCGGTGCGGGACGACGGTCTGGTCTACTTCTTCTCCATGGCCACCTCCTTTACCAAGGCGGCTCTGGGCGCCGAGGGCATCGGCAAGGACGTGACCATGATCGTGGGCAACGGCTACACCAAGGATCACGCCAACATCACCCTGAACGTGCTGCGGGAGAATGCCAAGATCCGCAAACTGTTTGAAGAGAAATACGTCTGAGGAAAGGACACGCAGGAGCGGGCCCTGGGGCCCGCTCCTGTATCACAGGAGGTAGACCAATGCAGAAAAAAGGCAATAAATACGGTTCCCACCGGGTCATTGAACCCAAGGGCGTGCTCACCCAGGCGGCATACCGCATCGATAACAACATGGACGAGATTTACTCCAACGAGATTCTGGTGGACGTCTCCGCGCTGAACATCGACTCGGCCTCCTTTACCCAGATTGCCAACGAGGCCGGTCATGACAACGACAAGATCGCCGCCAAGATCCTCTCCATCGTGGCTGAGCGGGGCAAGCAGCAAAACCCGGTCACCGGTTCCGGCGGTATGTTTATGGGCACCGTCGCCAAAATCGGCGACGACCTGAAGGGCAAGATTGACCTGAAGGAGGGCGACCGCATCGCCTCTCTGGTATCTCTGTCCATGACTCCTCTGAAGATCAACAAAATCAAAGCCATCCATCCCGAGATCGACCGGGTGGAAGTGGACGCCCAGGCCATCCTCTTTGAGTCCGGTCTGTACGCCAAGCTGCCCGATGACATGAGTGAGGAACTGGCCCTGGCCGCTCTGGACGTGGCCGGCGCCCCGGCCCAGACCAAAAAGCTGGTCCAGCCGGGCAACTCGGTGCTCATTTTGGGCGGGGCCGGCAAGAGCGGTATGCTCTGCTGCTACGAGGCCATGAAGCGCTGCGGCGCCACCGGTCGTGTGGTGGCCCTGGTCATCTCCGAGGAGGACGCCCGGCTGCTGCGCCGGATGCGCCTGTGCCATGAGGCCATCGTGTGCTCCGCCACCGAGCCGGTGGAGGTGCTGGAGCGGTCCCTGGAGGCCAACGGCGGTCAGGAATACGACCTGTCCATCTGTGTGGTCAACGTGAAAAACTGCGAGATGAGCTGTATCCTTCCCGTGCGGGACGGCGGCATCGTCTACTTCTTCTCCATGGCCACCTCCTTTACCAAGGCCGCCCTGGGCGCCGAAGGCGTGGGCAAGGACCTGACCATGATCGTGGGCAACGGCTACACCAAGGGCCATGCGGAGACCACACTCAACGAGCTGCGGGAAAACCAGAAGCTCAAAGAGTACTTCCAGGCCAAGTATATCTGATTTTGATAAAGAAAGGATGACCTTGTTATGGTAGAGTCCCGCCGTAAGATCCTGTTTCCCAACGTGACCGATGAAGAGTGGAACGACTGGCACTGGCAAGTCAAAAACCGCATCGAGACTTTGGAGGACCTGAAGAAATATGTGGACCTGACCGCTGAGGAAGAGGAAGGCGTCAAGGCCTGCCTGGGCACCCTCCGCATGGCCATCACTCCCTATTATCTGTCCCTGATCCAGCCCGGCGATCCCAAGGACCCCGTCCGGCTGCAGGCCATCCCCACCGCCAAGGAGCTGCACCAGTCCGCCGCCGACCTGCTGGACCCCCTCCACGAGGATGAGGACTCCCCCGCTCCCGGTCTGACCCACCGCTATCCCGACCGCTGCCTGCTGCTCATCACCGACCAGTGCTCCATGTACTGCCGCCACTGCACCCGCCGCCGCTTCGCCGGCCAGCATGACGCCGGTATGCCCGTGGACCAGGTGGATCAGGCCATCGAGTACATCCGCAACACCCCGGTTATCCGGGACGTGCTGCTCTCCGGCGGCGACGCCCTGCTGGTCAGCGACGAGCGGCTGGAGTACATCATCGCCAAGCTGCGCGAGATCCCTCATGTGGAGATCGTCCGCATCGGCTCCCGTACCCCCGTGGTGCTGCCTCAGCGCATTACCCCCGAGCTGTGCAATATGCTCAAGAAGTATCACCCCATCTGGCTGAACACCCACTTCAACCATCCCAACGAGATCACCCCCGAGGCCGCCGCCGCCTGCGCCCGTCTGGCCGACGCCGGTATCCCTCTGGGCAACCAGTCCGTACTGCTGGCCGGCATCAACGACTGCGTCTTCACCATGAAGAAGCTGGTCAACGAGCTGGTCAAGATCCGGGTACGCCCCTACTACATCTATCAGTGCGACCTTTCCATGGGTCTGGAGCACTTCCGCACCCCCGTCAGCAAGGGCATCGAGATCATCGAGGGCCTGCGGGGCCACACCTCCGGCTTCTGCGTACCCACCTTCGTGGTGGACGCCCCCGGCGGCGGCGGCAAGACCCCCGTTATGCCTCAGTACGTCATCTCCCAGACTCCCTCCAAGGTTATCCTCCGCAACTACGAGGGCGTTATCACCACCTACACCGAGCCCGAGCACTACACCGACTGCCAGTGCGACTACTGCACCGG
>CALWXZ010000068.1 GCA_944385625.1 uncultured Flavonifractor sp.
ATACGCTTCACGTCCAGACCGGCGATGCGGCCGGCGTCCTTGGTGGCCTGACGCTGGGCGTCGGTGAAGTAGGCGGGAACGGTGATGACGGCCTCGGTCACGCTCTGGCCCAGATAGGCCTCGGCGTCCGCCTTCAGCTTCTGCAGGATCATGGCGGAGATCTCCTGGGGGGTGTAGGCCTTGCCGTCGATGTTCACCTTGTAGTTGGAGCCCATCTCACGCTTGATGGAAGAGATGGTGCGGTCGGGGTTGGTGATGGCCTGGCGCTTGGCCACCTGGCCCACCATACGCTCGCCGTCCTTGGAGAAGGCCACGACGGAGGGGGTGGTGCGGTTGCCTTCGGCGTTGGCAATGACGACGGCCTCGCCGCCTTCCATAACGGCAACACAGGAGTTAGTCGTACCCAGATCGATACCGATAATCTTAGACATAATCAATTCCTCCAATATATCGTAAATTGTTTTTTAACTTGGGAATGTCAGCGCACATTTTGTGCCTGAACGGTCAGTTGGCAACCTTGACCATGGCGAAGCGGATCACCTTGTCTCCGCTGCGGAAGCCGGACTGGAACACCTCGACAATGGTGTTCTCACCGGCGTTCTCATCCTCCACGTGCATCACTGCATTGTGGAGGTTGGGGTCAAAGGTCTGGCCCAGGGCGGGGATCTCTTCGATGCCCAGCTTGGAGAGGACCTCCTTCAGCTGGGTCATGGTCATCTCCACGCCCTTTTTGTAGGCCTCGTCGGCGGTGTCCTGCTTGAGGGCCCGCTCCAGGTTATCGTACACCGGCAGGAAGGCGGCGGCGGTCTCCGCCTTGGAATCGGCCCAGGCCGACTCCTTTTCCTTCTGGCTGCGGCGGCGGTAGTTGTCATACTCGGCGGCCAGGCGGAGGAACTTGTCCTCCTGGTCGGTGAGGTTCTGCTTCAGGGCCTCCAGCTCCTCCAGGAGAGGATTGGGGGCCTCCTCCGCGGCCTCGGGGGCGGCGGTGGGAGTGGTCTGCTCCTCGGGGGTGACCTCTTCGGGCTGATTTTCTTTCTTACTCATGGGATGCACTCATCTCCTATTTATGATCGTCGCTGCCGCCCGGCAGCTCGCCATGTCCGAACAGCCGGGACAGACCCTCGGCCAGATAGGAAAGGCGGGCGGTGATTTTGGCGTAATCCATACGGGTGGGGCCCACCACGCCGATGACGCCCCGCATCCCCTCGCCGATGTCGTAGCTGGCCACCACCACGCTGGTATCCTTCAATGCGTCAGCCACGTTTTCCGGGCCGATGAGGATCTTCATGGCGGCGTCCTTGGGGACGGGGAACCGACCAGGGTCGGCATCCTCGGAGAGGTAGCTCAGCAGGGGCTGGGCCCGCTCCAAAGAGCGGTACTCGGGCAGTTCCAGCAGATGGGCGATACCCGAGGTGTGGACGGTGCGCTGCTCCAGACTCTCCAGCACCTCCATGGCAAAGGAGACCACCAGAGAGATGAGCCCGTAGGCCTCACCGGCGGCGTGCTGGGCCACCCGCATCAGCTCCGGCGTGATCTCGTCCAGCGGCAGGCCGGTAAAGGTGGCGTTGAGCAGGGTGTTGAGCATTTGCAGCTGGGCTTCCGTCAGGTCGGTGGGCAGCCGGATCAGCCGGTTGCGCACCACGTTGGTGTCGGTCATTACCACGATGATAAAAGCGTTGTGCTCCACCATCAGAAGGTCAAACCGGCGGATGGTCACCCGGCTCATGCCGGAGGACAGGGCGAAAGCTGGATAGTTGGTCAGCTGGGATACCACCCGGCCGGCCTGATCCAGCACCCGGTCCAGCTCCTGCATCTTGAGCCGCAGAGCCTGGTTGATGCGTTCGGTTTCCTGGAGGGAGAGCTTGTGCTCCTCCATCAGCTCGTTGACGTAGAAACGGTAGCCCTTGGGAGAGGGGATGCGCCCGGCGGAGGTGTGGGGCTTTTCCAGCAGCCCCAGGCTCTCCAGATCCGCCATCTCGTTTCGGATGGTGGCGGAGGAGACTTCCATTCCGATGGAGGAGGCAATGGCCTTGGACCCCACCGGCTCCGCCGATTGGATGTAGCTTTCGATGATGGCGCGCAGGATTCGCTTTTTGCGTTCTGTCAAATCCATAGCAGCCACCTCATTTCTGATTTAGCACTCATACTACCTGAGTGCTAAAGATAATGTAGCACCGTCCGCAGAAAAAGTCAATAGGTAGGGTTGTAAATTAAATGTGAACGAAGAAAAGATAGCACACGCGGCCTTTGAATGCAAATCCCGGCGGTTGACGCGGGGGCGGTTCAATGGTATTCTATCCAATAAGGAAAAAGACTTGCAAACAGGAGGGGTGACTCTGTGGACGGTAAAGTGCCCGTGGAGATCATTGACTACGAGGAGCGCTACAAACAGGACCTGGAGGACATCTCTCTGCCCTGGCTGCTGGAGTACGACCTGCTGGAGCCGGTGGACCTGGAAATGCTGGCCGATCCCCACCGGTTTGTGGCCGGCGGCGGCCGGGTGCTGTTGGCCCGCTGGGGGCAGGAGATCGTGGGCATGGTTATGCTGGAGCTCCAGGGCGAGGACGTGTGCGAGGCCCTGAAGTTCGGCGTCAAGGAGGCCTACCGGGAGCGGGGCATCGGCACCGCTCTGATGGAGGCGGTGATCCAGGCCGCCCGTGAGGCGGGCCAGAAGACCATGGTTATTACTTCCAACCACAAGCTGAAGGCCGCCCTGCGGATCTATGAAAAGCTGGGCTTTGAATACGTCACATATTCCGACAAGTGGTTTCAACTCTCCGACATCAGAATGGAAAAGCAGTTATGAAAAAAGGACGCGCCGTTGTGAGCGGCGCGTCCTTATATTAGTCGGCAAATTGATACACCGCTCCGGCGGTGAGGCGGTGGAGGCGGTCACCCAGCTCCTCCGCCAGCAGGGCGTAGGCGGGGCCGCCGGTGCAGTGGCCGGTGTAGATGTCCTGCACCTGCAAATCGTCCCGCAGGGCGGCGGCGATGGCCCGCACCTTCTCCGGGGTGGGGCCCAGGGTGGTCACGCCCCCCTTGCCCATCAGGTGGAAGCCCCCCAGCACCGCACGGATGGGAGTTTGGGGGAACTGCTCCCGAAGCTGGGTGAGGATCTTCACCACACCGGCGTGGCAGCAGGAGTTGAGAACCACCAGCCCCTCGGCGGTCTCGGCCACCAGGGACTGCTCGTGCTTCACCCGGTCGGGAATGAGGTGGAGCCCGTCGGCCAGATCCCGGGGGCCCTCCTCCAGGTAAAAGCGTTTTTCGTGGCGGCAGAACATCCCCATGTTGATGCCGATGTACTCCTTTTCCGCCCAGATCTCCGGGTCGGTGATCCGGGGCCGGGCGTAGACCGGCGCGGCGGCGTTGACGGCGAAAAAGGCGTTGAAGCCGTCGGCGTGGTCGTAGTGGCCGTGGGACAGGGCGGCCTTGTCCACCTGGGACAGATCCACCCCCAGCTGGCCGGCGTTGTACACCACCGCGCCGCACTCCCCGGCATCCAGCAGGTAGCGGCCGCCCCGGTACTCCATATAAAAGGAGAGTCCGTGCTCGGGGATCAGCCCATCCCGGGCGGTATTTTCCATCAGAACGGTGATTTTCATAGGGAGACCTCCTCTTTTGTGTATTGGGTCACGTCGTTGATCCAGGCCCTGGAGCGGAACCGGGGCACACCCACCAGAAACTTGGTAATCTGCTCCATAATAACGCCCACATAGACCCAGAAGATGCCCCACTTCAGCCCCAGCCCGAAGAGGGCGGACAGGGGGAGGGCCACCAGCCACAGGGGGCACACGTCGATGAGGGAGGCGGCCCGCACATCGCCGCCGCCCCGGAGTACCCCCACGGTGTTCACCGAGTTGAAGGCCCGCAGAGGGAGGCAGACGCCGATCATGGTGAGCATCATGGTGGCGATGTCGCCCGCCATGGGGGACAGGTGGAAGAGGGGGTAGACCAGGGTGGGGAAGAAGGTGTGGGTGAAGGTGACCAGCAGTCCGCCGATCACCAGCCCGCAGCCCATGGCCAGAGTGTCCAGTGTGGCCCCGATCTCGTAGATGTGCTCCCGCCGGCCGGCGCCGATCTCCCGGCCGATGATGATGGCGGTGGTGCCGCCCACGGCGAAGATGGCCACGGTACACAGATCCTCAATGTTGCCCGCCAGGGCGCGGGCGGCCAGGATCTCGGTGGAATTTTCCATGTGGCCCATGACCACCTTGTGCATGGAGGTGCCCAGACCCCACAGAGTCTCGTTGAGGACCACCGGGCCGGAGTAGCGGAAGAACTTTTGCAGCAGGGGCCGGCCAGGCCGGAGCATCAGGGTGGGCTTGAGCCGGAATCGCTGGTTGGTGAGGGCGTAGGTCATGGTGATACCGAACTCCAGGATGCGGGAGAGCAGGGTGGCGATAGCGGCCCCCTCCACCCCCAGGGCGGGGGCGCCCAGGTTGCCGAAGATGAACACCCAGTTGAGGAAGGTGTTGGCGCTCATGGAGGTGGCAAAGACAATCATGCCCAGCTTGGGGTTCTCCATGGAGCGGTGGGCCCCCACATAGACCCCGGTGATGCTGTTGAAGAGGTAGGAGGGCCCCACGATGCGGGCGTAGCTGGCGGCCAGGGGGATAAGCTCCTGATTGTCGGTGAGCAGCCCCATGAGTTGGGTGGGGAAAAAGCACATGATGGCGGCAAACAGGGCGGCGATGGCCCCGGCCACATAGCAGCCGATGCCGATGACCCGGTTGATGGTGTCGGTGTCCTTCTTGCCCCAAAACTGGCTGATGAGCACCGAGGAGCCGCTTTGCAGCCCGAAGATCACCAGCTGGATTACGAAGACCGGCAGGTTGGCCTGGGCCACGGCGGCCAGGGGGGCCTCCCCCAGGGAGCCCACCATAAAGGTATCCACCAGGCCCAGCAGGGTGGTACACAGGTTTTGCAGCAGGATGGGCAGGGCCAGCGATACCACATTGCGGTAAAAAGCCCGGCCCCGGTTCATGTAGGAAAGCAAATCCTCACCTCATTACCTCATTGCAATTCGGGTGCGTGTAATCTCTGTCAAGGCGTCGGCCAGGGCGTCGGCGTCCTCATTGACGCTGTCGGGGGAGAAGGAGATGCGCAGCACCCCCATCAGGGTGCGCTTGGGCAGCCCCAGGGCGGCAAAGACGTGGCTGGGTCTGCCCTTGTGACAGGCGGAGCCGGAGGAGACGTAGATCCCCCGGTCGGACAGGTCCCGCACCAGCAT
Source organism: uncultured Flavonifractor sp. (assembly GCA_944385625.1). Lineage (GTDB taxonomy): Bacteria > Bacillota > Clostridia > Oscillospirales > Oscillospiraceae > Flavonifractor. The sequence continues at coordinate 5,234 of CALWXZ010000068.1, forward strand.
CTCGCTGGGGTAGCCGGGCAGGGCCACGGCGCAGATGTGGGGGGCGTCGCCGGGGCTGATGACCTCCAGCCCGGGAACGGCGGAGAGTACCTCCAGGGCGTGGGCCTTCACCGCCGCCGTGCGGGCGGAGGCGCCGGCGTCCCAGGCCTCACAGGCGGCGGCCAGGGCGGCCAGCTGGGCGGTGGGCTCGGTGCCCGAGCGCAGGCCGTTTTCCTGCCCGCCCCCCAGCAGCAGGGGTTTTATGCTCAGGCCCTTGCGGATGTACTGGGCCCCGATGCCTTTTGGGGCACGGATCTTGTGGCCGCTGATGGTGAGCAGGTCCACCCCCAGCTCCTTGGGGGTAAAGGGGACCTTCAGAAAGGCCTGGACCGCGTCGCAGTGGAGCAGGGCGGGACAGTGGGCGGCCTTGATGGCCCGGGCGGCCTCCGCCACGGGCTGGAGGGTGCCCAGCTCGTTGTTGACCAGCATCATGGACACCAGCACCGTGTCGGGGCGCAGGGCGGCCTTCAAATCGTCGATGGAGACGTGGCCGGACTTGTCCGGTTTTAAATAGGTGACCTCATAGCCCCGAGCGGCCAGGGCGCGGATGGGCTCCAGCACGGCGGAATGCTCGATGGCGGTGGTGATGATGTGCTTTCCCGTCCGCTTGCCGTGGTCCACTGCGGCCTGGATGGCCCAGTTGTCCCCCTCGGTTCCGCAGGAGGTGAAGATGAGTTCCTCCGGCAGGCAGCCCAGCTTGTCCGCCACCACGGTCCGGCACTCCTTTACCTTGGCGGCGGCGGCCTGACCGATGGCGTAGCCGGAGGAGGGGTTTCCGTAGCCCTCCGTCATGGCCTCGCAGGCCGCTTTGGCCGCCTGGGGGCACACCGGCGTGGTGGCGGCGTTATCAAGATAAATGGACATGGACGGTCACCTCAGACAAAAAAATCACGATTTCGCAATTATCCATTGTAGTCTTGTACAGGAGGAAAGTCAAGGAGGGGGAATGGACGGAAAACAGACGTGACAGTTTATCCCCCAGCGCTTGACAAGGGGAAAAGAGGATAATATACTGTGATCTGCTAGGAAATGTATCTAAATGCTTTGAAAGGAAGGAAATAAAATGAGCGCGATCAAGCTGCGTGAGAACCTCTGGTCCGTGGGCGTCCTCAACCCGGCCCTGCGGGTGTTTGACATCGTGATGGAGTCCAAGTACGGCACCTCCTACAACGCCTATCTGCTGACCGGCCAGAAGAACGTCCTTATTGAGACGGTCCATACCGATTATTTTGACGAGTATCTGGATAACATCCGCCAGGTCATCCCCCTGGAGGATGTGGATTACCTCATTATGAACCACAACGAGCCCGACCACTCGGGCAGCGTGGCCAAGCTGATGGCGGTCTGCCCCAAGCTGGAGGTGATCGCCACCAAGGCCGGCAAAAAGCACCTGCAGGACATCACCAATCTGGACCTGCCCTGCCGTACCGTGGCCGCCGGGGACACCCTGGACCTGGGCGACCGGGTGCTGGAGTTCATCCCCTCCCCCATGCTCCACTGGGCCGACTCCATGTTCACCTGGGACAGCAAGGGCAAGACCCTCTTCACCTGCGACTTCCTGGGCGCTCATTTCTGCGAGCCCACCATGCTGGACAAGCACATCCACGCCAAGCAGGCCTATGACGGCGAGTTTGCCTACTACTACGCCGGCATCTTCGGGCCCTTCAAGCCCAGCGTGCTGGTGGGCCTGGACCGGATTCCCGCCGACGTGGAGCTGGTGTGCCCCAGCCACGGCCCCTGCCTGACCGAGACCATCGGCAAGGCCATGGAGCTCTACCGCACCTGGAGTACTCCTGCCCCCAAGACCCAGCGCTCGGCCTTTGTGGTGTACGCCTCCGCCTACGGCTGCACCCGCACCCTGGCGGAAGCGGCCGCCAAGGCCCTGGAGGGGGAGGGCTACGCCGTCAATGTGGCCGATGTCACCGTGGTGCCCTACGCGGACTGCGTGAAGATGGCCCATGAGGCCGATGTGCTGCTGGTGGGCTCCCCCACCATTAACCGGGCCGCCCCCAAGGCGGTGTGGGACGTGCTCACCTCCATCGATCCCATCAACCTGAAGGGTAAGGCCGCCGGCGCTTTCGGCGCCTACGGCTGGAGCGGCGAGGCCGCCCCCATGCTCCATACCTTCCTGAAGGGCCTGCGCTACGCCGCGCCCGAGGCTCCCTTCCGGGTGCTCTTCACCCCCACCCAGGCCGATCTGGACGCCGTGGCCGAGTATGCCAAGTCTGTGGCCGCCCTGTGTACCGTGCCGGTGGACGCCCCCGCCGGTAAGACCGACGGCGGCCGGTGGGTGTGCGCCCTGTGCGGTTACATCTATGATCCCGCCGAGGGCGACCCCGCCCACGGCGTGGCTCCCGGCACGCCTTGGGAGCAGGTGCCCGACACTTGGTCCTGCCCCCTGTGCGGCGTGGACAAGGGTATGTTCAAAAAGGCCGAGTAAATCCTCCAACAAAAAATGCAGGCTGCGCGTGATGCGCAGCCTGCGTTTTTTTGTTGGAAGTTACGCCGGGACAAGAGCGGTGAGAGAGGCAATCAGGTCCTCTACCACACCGGTGGGAATGGTGTAATAGGCGTGGGATTTGGTGCTGCGGCCGGAGTAGCCGTCGTAGAAGGCGGCCTTGCCGTCCGACCAGAGGGAGAGCTCATAGAGCTCCCCAAAGTGTATCGCCAGATCCGCGTCCCCCGCCTGAAAAGCGGAGACGGAGGTCCACTGGTCGGTGTGGAGCAGTTCTCCTAAATCGGAGTCAGCCGGCACATCATACGCGGTCTCCCGCCAGTAGACGGTAGCCCCAGAATCCAGCTGGGTCTGGGCGCTCTGGGGGGAGAGGGAGGGATTGTCCCTGCGCATAAACTCCGGAGGGCCGAACAGGCTGCACCACAGCCAGAACATGACCGCCCCCAGCAGGGCCAGGGAAATCAATGTGGCGATCAGGGCGATGAGCGTCCTGCGTTTGAGTGTGCGGGCGTAATCTTCCGTCATGGTGCATCCCTCCTTTTGCTCCAGTATAGCAGTGCGGCAGGCGGGATGGGTAACAGGGGGGTTACATCTTTCTGACGATTTTCTTTCAAAAGGGGGAAGAAGCCTTTAGGACAGCTCCTCCGGGGTGTGATGGGCCAAGCCGTCGTTGAAATACCGCTGGTAGGGCACTTCGTCCTGATACTCCGGGGCAATGGCGGGGACGTAGGCCACCCCCACGCCCATAAAGGAGGAGGGGTCCATCCCATCGAACATCCAGTCGGCGATGAGCCCATCCCAGTAGTCCTGGATGTAAAGGATGCGGTATACGGGCTGGAAGTAGGGCTGGCCCATGCTGATATCGTACTCCAGGGAGACAAAGATGATCTGAGCATCCTCGGGATGGTAGGTAAAGCTGCTGCCCCAGTAGTCCCCGGCGCGGAAGGAGGCCTGGGCGTCGTCGGGGGAGCGGAGGGGGAAGGTACCCACGCTCGCTCCGGGCTGGAGGTAAAGGGTCAGGCCGTTATTCCGGAGCTCCATGCGCTGGAAGTTATAGGAGTAGATCTGCTCCTCCAGGGTGGCGTCCGGGTCCAGCAGGAAGGTGGCCTGGGTGATATCCGCTTCTCCGGTATAGGCATAGGTCTCCAGGGTCTCCTGACTGGTCTGGGGGGGCACGATGGAGGAGGAGAGCATCTCCTGCGGCGTCATGGCGCTGTAGAGGAGATAGCTGCGGGCGGTCTCGGCCACGGCGGCCAGGTCGGGAGAATCATAAATGTCCAGGCTGTAGAACCCCTCCAGCCGCAGCTTAGTGCCGTCGGTACATTCTGCGGTCAGGGTGGGAGAGCGGCCCATGGTGTCCTCCCCGGTGCTGGGCCGCCAGGTAAAATCGCTGATATTGGCGATGGTCAGCCCCAGATCGGCCGCCAGGCCCTGGAGCGCCGCCCGCTGATCCCGTTCAGTGGGGATGGGGTTCTGGTACACCGGTAGCTCGGTCAGCTCATAGAGATGCCCGGCGGTGGGGTTATTGCCCATGAGCTGGCTGGGATCGGTAACGATGGAAAAACTCTCGTTCCATGCCTGGGGGGCGGTGGGCGTGGGGGTGACCACCGGCTCCGGGGTGCGGGCCACGCCGGGGCCGTCGGGGTCCACTTCGGTCCGGCCGGACAGCCACATCCCGCCGGTGACGGCCAGAGCCAGGACTGCCGCCGTGGCGGCAATGGCCAGAGGCTTACGGGAGGGCCGCTTTTGCCCCTGGGCCTGCTCCATGGCGGCCAGGGTGCGCTCCCGCCAGGCGGGGGAGGGGGTCACGCCGCCCAAGGTGGTGCGGTAATCCTTGCTGTTCATGCCCATTCCTCCTTCAGTGTGTTTTTCAGCTTCTCGCGGGCCCGGCTCAGCCGGGAGAGCACCGTGTTCCGGGGGCAGCCCAGCAGCTGCCCGATCTCTGCGGCGGTATAGCCCTCGATGTAGTGGAGGTACACCGGCCAGCGGTATTTGGGGGGCAGGGCGGCCACCGCCTCCCAGGCACCGCCTGCCTCCGGCGGCGGGGCGGCCTGCCGGGCCTCCTCCAGAGGAACGGTGCGCCTGTGCCAGGGGGAACGCCCCCAGCTCTTGCAGCGGTTGGTGGTAGCCCGGATGAGCCAGGCCTTCAGGTGGGTCTCGTCGGCAAAGCGGGGATCACTCTGAATAAGGCTCACAAAGACCTCCTGGGCCACGTCCTCCCCGTCGGCCACGCTGCCGGTGCCCTGGATGGCCATGCGGTAGACCAGGGGACCGTACCGGTCCAGGATCTCCTCACAGGAGAGGGGATTGCCGTTGAGGGTGGGCATCGTGTTCACTCCCTTCTTATCCTTCTACCCAGAAAGCGCGGCGGCAGGTCCAATGATTGCGTCGGGCTACAAAAAAGCGGGCGGCCAAAGGGCCGCCCGCAAAAACGCAGGTGAATTTACTTGATCTCCCGGACGGGGACGTTCCAGATGTCCCGGGCGTAATCCCGGATGGAGCGGTCGGCGGCAAAGATGCCGGAGCGGGCGATGTTCATCAGAGACATCTTGTTCCAACGCTTGGGGTCCTGGTAGGCCTGACCGGCCCGGACGTGGGCGTCCCGGTAGCTCTCGAAGTCGGCCAGCAGCAGGTACTCGTCGGCGGGACCGCCGTCGCCGAAGAGGAGCCGGCGGGCGATGTCGTCGTAGCTGATGCCGTCGCCGAAGCCCAGATTGAGCTGCTCCACCACGGAGCGCAGGTCGGGGTTGTGGATATAGTACTCGTAGGACTTGTAGCCGTTGTGCTTCAGCTCGGCCACCTCGTTGGCCTTCAGGCCGAAGAGGAAGATGTTCTCGTCGCCCAGTACCTGGTGCATCTCCACATTGGCGCCGTCCAGGGTGCCGATGGTGACGGCGCCGTTAATCATGAACTTCATGTTGCCGGTGCCGCTGGCCTCCTTGCCGGCGGTGGAGATCTGCTCGGAGAGCTCGGAGGCGGGCATCAGCTTCTCTGCCAGGCTCACCCGGTAGTTCTCCAGGAAGACCACCTGGAGCCGGTCCTTGCAGACGGGGTCCTTGGCGATCATGTCGGCCACGGAGTTGATGAGGCGGATAATCCGCTTGGCCACGGCGTAGCCGGGGGCCGCCTTGGCGCCAAACAGGTAGGTGCGGGGGGTGAAGTCGAAGTGAGAGTCGTTCTTCATCCGCTGGTACAGGTAGATGATGTGCAGCACGTTGAGCAGCTGGCGCTTATACTCGTGCAGCCGCTTCACCTGCACGTCAAACATGGCGTCGGTGTTGAGGAAGATGCCGTGCTCCCGGGCCACCCAGGTGGCGAAGGCCTTCTTGTTGGCGGCCTTGATCTCGCCCAGGCGGGACAGAACCCCGGCGTCGTCCTTGAACTTCTCCAGGTCCTTCAGAGCGTCGGGCTGGAGCAGGTACTTGTCGCTGCCGCAGCAGTCCCGGATCAGCTCGTCCAGGCGGGGGTTGCACTCGCCCAGCCAGCGGCGGTGGTCGATGCCGTTGGTCACGTTGGTGAACTTGTCGGGGGTGCGCTGATAGGCGTCGTGGAAGACGTCCTTTTTCAGAATCTCGGAGTGGAGGGCGGACACGCCGTTGATTTTAAAGCAGGCGCACACGCACAGGTTGGCCATGCGGACCTCGCCCCCCCAGATGATGGCCATGGGCGCCACCTTGGACAGATCGCCGTGGAAGTAGTCGGTGAGCACCTTCTGGTACCGGTTGGAGATCTCAATGAGGATCTGCCAGATCCGGGGCAGCAGAGTCTCAATGAGCTGCTGGGGCCAGCGCTCCAGGGCCTCGGCCAGCACGGTGTGGTTGGTGTAGGCGATGGTGTGGGTGACGATATACCAGGCCTCGTCCCAGCCGTAGCCCTCCTCGTCCAGCAGAATCCGCATCAGCTCGGGGATGGCCAGGGTGGGGTGGGTGTCGTTGATCTGAATGACGTGCTTCTGGTGGAAATTGCGCAGGGTGCCGTACTCGGCCCGGTGCTTGCGCACGATGGACTGGATGGTGGCGGACACGAAGAAATACTGCTGCTTAAGGCGCAGGGACTTGCCCTCATAGTGGTTGTCCTCGGGGTAGAGCACCTTGGAGATGGACTCGGCCATGGCCCGCTGCTCCACGGCCTTCAGGTACTGGCCGGAGGAGAACAGGTGCATATCCACCGGCGTGGGGCTCTTGGCGTCCCACAGGCGCAGCAGGTTGGCGTGCTCGGTGTGGTAGCCGGAGATCTCCATGTCCTTGGGCACGGCCAGCACCACGTCGTAGCCGGTGTGCTTGATGCGGTGGTGGCCCAGTTCGTCCCACTCGTCCTCCACCTTGCCGCCGAAGCGGACCTCCTCGGTCTCATCCATCTTGGGGATGAGCCAGGCGTCACCCAGACCCAGCCAGTTGTCGGGCAGCTCCACCTGCTGGCCGTCCACGATCTTCTGCTTGAAGATACCCAGCTCATAGCAGATGGAGTAGCCGGTGGCGGGGATATCCAGGGTGGTCATGGAGTCCAGATAGCAGGCGGCCAGACGGCCCAGGCCGCCGTTGCCCAGGCCGGCGTCGGGCTCGGTCTCGAACAGGTCGGGAGCGGAGAAGCCCAGCCCCTCGATGGCCTCCTTCAGAGGCTCCAGCACACCCAGGTTGTAGGCGTTCTTCATCAGGGAGCGGCCCATCAAAAACTCCAGGGAGAGATAGTGGACCTGGCGCTGGTGCTCCTCAATCACCTTGTCCTCCGACTTCATCTGGCGCTCGGAAATGATATCCCGCAGCACCATGGCGCAGGCCTTGAACATATGCAGGCTGGTGGCTTCCTCCACGTCGCGGCCAAAATTGCGGCGCAGCTTGCCGGTAATGAGGGTCATCAGCTCTTTTTTCGTGTATTTATGCAATGCAGACATCTCCTATACAGTTAGGATAGCAACAAAATAAGCACTCCGCAGGGAAAATCCCCCTGCGGAGCGGAATTTTATCACAACTTTATTCCATTTGTCAAGAGAAGGAAAAGCCTTCCATTACTTACCGGTGACCCAGCCGTAGATCTCCCGGTAGGCGGCGGCGGAGCGGGTCCAGGAGAAGTCGGCGGACATGGCGTTTTTCTGGAGCCCCTTCCAGGCCTTCTTGTCGTTGTGATAGAGGTTTACCGCGTCGGCCAGCACGCCGGTCATCTCGTGGGCGTTGATGTTGGCAAAGGAGAAGCCGGTGCCCTCGCCGGTGAACTTGTTGTAGGGCAGCACGGAGTCCCGCAGGCCGCCGGTCTCCCGCACCACGGGGATGGTGCCGTAGCGCATGGCGATCATCTGGCTCAGGCCACAGGGCTCGGAGATGGAGGGCATGAGGAAGATATCGGCGCCGCCGTAGATGGCGGTGGACAGATTGGGGGAGTACATGATGTGGGCGGCAAAGCGGCCGGGATACTGGTTCTGGGCCTGGCGGAAGGCCTCCTCAAAGTTCCAGTCGCCGGTGCCCAGCACGATCATCTGCACGTCCAT
>CALWXZ010000069.1 GCA_944385625.1 uncultured Flavonifractor sp.
GCGGTGGCCCAGACCAATCTGGACGCCGCCCGGCAGCTGCTGATGGATCTGCTGAGCAACTACCAGGGCTTCAAAAACAACGTGGTCATCCTGGTCTTTGACGCCTACAAGGTGCCCCGCAATGTACAAGATGTATTCAAATACCACAATATTTACGTTGTGTATACCAAAGAGGCGGAGACGGCGGACACCTACATCGAGCGGGCCACCTATGAGATCGGGCGGCACCACCAGGTGCGGGTGGCCACCTCCGACGGGGCCGAACAGCTCATCATCCTGGGCCACGGGGCCCTGCGGCTGTCCGCCACCACCTTCAAGGCGGAGGTGGAGCAGGTGTCCGGCCAGATTGCCGCCATCCTGGCCCGCAACAACCGCTCCACCCCGTCCCGACCGGTGGCCGCCGCCCTGAAAAAGGCACAGGAGGAACGCCCATGATCCCCATGCACATCATCGCCCGCATCCGCAGCGACTTTCCCACCAAGTTCGGCATCCCCCGGCAGAGCGGGCTGGTGGAGGAACTGAAGGCGACCATCGTTTTTGAGCGGTCGTACCGCAACCCGGACGCCCTGCGGGGGCTGGAGGAGTTCTCCCACCTCTGGCTCATCTGGCAGTTTTCTCAGGCGGTGCGGGACAAGTGGTCCCCCACGGTGCGGCCCCCCCGGCTGGGGGGCAACACCCGCATGGGGGTGTTCGCCACCCGCTCCCCCTTCCGGCCCAATCCCATCGGCCTGTCCTGCGTAAAACTGGAGGCCATTGAGAAGGACCCCCACCTGGGCCATGTGCTGGTGGTGTCGGGGGCCGACCTGATGGACGGCACCCCCATCCTGGACATCAAGCCCTACCTGCCCTACGCCGACGCCTACCCGGAGGCCCTGGGGGGCTTTACCGGCAACGTGGGGGGTAAGGTGCTGGCGGTGGACTTTCCGGCCCAGCTGCTGGAGCAGGTACCGGAGGACAAGCGGGCGGCCCTCCTGGGGGTGCTCTCCCGGGACCCCCGGCCCTCCTACCAGCACGACCCTCACCGGGTGTACGGCATGGCCTTCGGCGGGCTGGAGGTGGGCTTCTCGGTGGACGGGGACACCCTGACCGTCCGTTCCGTCAAACAGAGCGGCTGACCTGCCGCAGGATGCAAAACGGGACTGCCGCAGTGTGCTGCGGCAGTCCCGTTGATGTTCTTTTGTCCGGCTGTGCTCAGGTCTGAGGCAGGGAGTCGTCCTCCCGGACCCAGTCCTCCACATGAACCACCGAGTAGTCGGTCTTGGTGTTGCGGATGACCACCCGCTGGATGCCCGCGTTGATGATGAGCCGCCGGCACATGGAGCAGGAGGTGGAGTTGGGGATCAGCGCCCCGGAGGCGGGGTCCACACAGGCCATGTACAGGGTGGCCCCCAGAGTTTCGCTGCGGGCGGCGGAGATGATGGCGTTGGCCTCGGCGTGGACCGAGCGGCACAGCTCGTACCGCTCCCCCGAGGGGATGTTCAGTGCCTCCCGGGTGCAGTAGTTCAGGTCCACGCAGTTTTTCCGCCCCCGGGGCGCACCGTTGTAGCCGGTGGCAATGATCTCGTCGCTCTTCACCAGGATGGCGCCGTAGCAGCGGCGCAGACAGGTGGCCCGCTCGGCCACGGTCTGGGCGATATCCAGATAGTAATTTTCCTTGTCGATGCGGCCCATGGGGACCCTCCTTTGTTCTTCTTTCCAGTTGGATAGGGTCAGTATACCGTTTTTTTCGCCCAACCGCAAGTGCTCCCCGCCCCGCCGGTCCATCGTTCATGAAATGTTTACGGTTGCATCCTTGACGAAAAAAGCCGTAAGCGCTATCATATAGACATCAAAAGTGCATCCTATCTTTACGTTAAAGGAGACGACCGTATTTCATGCTCATGAATTTTTTGCGAAAATTGATGTACGGACGGTATGGCAGCGATCACCTCTCCTTTTTCCTGCTTTTCCTGTATGTGGTGCTGATTTTTATATCGGCGCTGCCCCATATGGCATGGATCTCCTGGGTGGCCCTGGCGGTGCTGCTCTGGGACCTGTTTCGGATGTTCTCCCGCCGCATTGACCGCCGCCGGGCGGAAAACGCCCGGTTTCTGGCCCTGTTCGGGCCCTTCATTCGCTGGTTTAAGATGCGGCGCACCATCCACCGGGATAAGGAACACCGCTATTTCAAATGTCCCAACTGCGGGCAGTATCTGCGGGTGCCCCGGGGCAAGGGGAAGATCACCGTCAGCTGCCGCAACTGCGGCGCCAGCTTTGAGGAACGCAGCTGAATCCAGCCGGGGGCTGCCGCCATGGCGGCAGCCCTTTTTTCATCCGTGTACAAAACGGTGTGCCCCAGCGCTGTGGGGCACACCGTTTTTCTAGCTTCTCAGCGCCTGGACCGCCGCCCGGACGGCGGCGGCGTCGGTGACCGGCACCTGTTCCTCGGGGGGACACACCCCGCCGGAGAAGGATACCGCCGGGTTGTGGGTGGCGGAACGGTCCATCCGGCTGGTCTTGAAGGAGCCGTGGAGCTGATTGCAGCCGGTGGCCGCCAGCAGGGCGGCGGCGTTGTCCGGACGTACCCCGCAGCCGGGCAAAATCTGGATGCGCCCGGCGGCATATTCCTCCATGGCCCGGATGGTGTCCGCCCCCGCCGGGGCTGAGGGGGCCTGCCCGCTGGTGAGCACCCGGGTCACCCCCAGCTCCATCAGCACGTCCAGGGCCTGCCGCCAGTCGGGCGTCACGTCGATGGCCCGGCTGAATACGCTCTCCCTCTCCCCGATGACCTCCAGCATGGCGGCGCACCGGGCCCTATCCACCCTGCCGTCGGGATGGAGGCAGCCGAACACGATGCCGTCCGCCCCCGCCGCCAGCAGAGCCCGGGCATCGGCCAGCATGGCGGCAAACTCGGTCTCGCTGTAGCAGAAGCCCCCCTCCCGGGGACGCACCATGGCCATAATGGGGATGGACACCCGCCGGGCCAGCTCCATGGCCCCGATGGAGGGGGTCAGTCCCCCCAAAAACAGCGCTGAATTGAGCTCCACCCGGTCCGCCCCGGCCCGGGCGGCGATGTGTACGTCCTCCGCCGAGCCGCAGCACACTTCCAGAATCATGGCAACACCTTCTTTTCTCATCTGGGGCTATGATACCACAAAAAAATGTGATATCATAGCCCCATTCCAAAGGAGTGGATCATATGGATCAGGAACTGACTTTTATCCGGCAGGCCCTGCCGGAGGACTGGGATCTCTATCCCCTCTCCCTCTTTGAGGCCTTCGCCGCCCACGCCAGGCTGCTGCGGGAAACCGCCCCCTGGTGCGCCGCCCTCAGCCGGGAGGCCTATGAGCAGTACGTCCTCTGTCCCCGGGTCAACGATGAGGACCTGTCCGACCACCGTACCCTGTTCTACAGCCAGCTGTGGGACCGGGTGAAGGATCTGCCTCAGGAGCAGGCCATTCTGGAGGTCAACCGCTGGTGCCATGAGCAGGCCAGCTATCAGGCCCAGGACGACCGCACCGCCTCCCCCCTGACGGTGTACCGCTGCGGCAGCGGCCGGTGCGGGGAGGAGTCGGCCCTCCTGGTGGCCGCCCTGCGGTCGGTGGGGCTGGCCGCCCGGCAGGTATACGCCCCCCGCTGGTCCCACTGCGACGACAACCACGCCTGGGTGGAGGTGCTGTGTGAGGGCAGGTGGCGCTTTCTGGGGGCCTGTGAGCCGGAGCCGGTGCTGGACCGGGGCTGGTTCAACACCGCCGCCTCCCGGGCCATGCTGGTCCACAGCCGCACCTTCGGCCCGGTGGCCGATCTGGCCCTCCACGGCACCCCTCTGGGCCGGCAGGGCCAGGCCCTGTACCACAACCAGACCGCCCGCTACGCCCATACCAAGACGTACACCTTCCAGGCGGAACCGGGAGAGACCATCACGCTGGAGGTACTCAACGAGTCCCGGTTCTGCCCCATCGCCGCCCTCACCGCCGACTACACCGGCAGGGTCCGGGTGGAACTGGGGATAGGCGACCTCCACCTGTCCAACCGGGAGAAGGAGGTCCTCTGCCATGGGGAGACCCAGGACGGGGCGGAGCTGACTCTCCCTCCCCCCTGCACGGACTGGACCGCCTTTGATTTCCACGCCCCCCACGATGCTCCCGTCAACCCCGCCCCCCTGGACGGGGCCCAGCGGAAGGAGCGCACGGCGGTGCTGGCGGCGGGGAGTGCCAAACGGCAGGAGCGGATGGCGGGCTATTTCGACGCGGAGAAGGCCCAAAACTACCCCCGGCAGCGGGAGCTGCTCCAGAAAGCCCGGGGCAATTTTGAGGAAATCTACGCCTTTCTCTCCAAAGACAGCGACCCCCTGCGCCCCGCCCTCCTCTCCTCCCTGGCCGACAAGGACCTGCGGGACGTGACGGCAAAGCTGCTGGAGGTCCACCTGGAGCGGGCCCGGCCCTGGGCAAACCAATATCCGGCGGAGGTGTTCCGGCGGTTTGTGCTCTGTCCCCGGGTGGCCTTTGAGCGGCTCACCGACTGGTCCGTTCCACAGAGCGGAGCGGTGGGACAGGTCATTGCCCTGCGGCAGCAGGGGGTGCCCGCCCTGCTGCGGCCTCTGGACGGGGCGGTGCTCATGTGGCGGGATGGGAAATTTGTCCCCAAGAAGCCGGAACAATGTGGAAAAGTCACCTTCCGGAAGGCGCCGGTGGAGCGGTTTGTCTACCGGCAGAACTGGTCGGTGGACTTCTGGACCGGGGAGATGTGGAAACCCCTCAAGCTGGCCGACCGGGCCTGGCACAAGAATAGGCTGACCGCAACCCTGCCCGCCGGACGCTACCGGGTGCTCACCGCCCTGCGGCTGCCGGCGGGGGATCAGTTTGCCAATCGCCTGGAATTCACTCTGGCGCCGGGGGAACAGCTGGACCTGCCTCTCCAGCTGCGGGACTGCTCGGTGGACGACCTGATCTCCCCCCGGGAGCTGCCTCTGGCGGAGCTGGCCGGAACCCATGAAAAAGCCGCCCTCCTCCTCTGGCTGGAGGAGGGGGCGGAACCCACGGAACATATTTTAAACGAACTCTCCGCCGCCCTGCCCGCGTTCCGGGCCCTGGACGGGGAGGTGGTCTTTTTCCTGCGGCGTCCCGGCGCGGAACAGCAGGCCACTCTGGCGGGGCTGCTGAACCAATGGCCTTCGGTACAGCTGGTGTACCCCGAGTGGAACGATCAGGTGGAGATGGTGGCCCGTCACCTGGGGCTGGACCCGGACAAGCCGCCTCTGGCGGTGGTGCGGGACCGGGCGGGGCGGGCGGCCTACGCCTGCTGCGGCTACCGGGTGGGCACGGCCGAGCTGCTGCTGCGGGTGCTGGAGCAGCTGGTTTAGCTCACGCCTCAAAGGCTTTCAGATACTCCCCCACCGACCGGGTCATCTCCCGGGAGAAGTCGGAGTTGTACTTCCGGGCACAGAAGGCCTGGAGCCAGTCGGCATAGGGCCGCTGGCCCGCGTTGTCGGAGAGCATCCGCTCCAGCTCCCCGGCGTCCATCCGGCGGTAGCCGTTTTCGTGGACGACGTAGGGCAGGGCCCGGCGGCGGGGCTTCTCCCGGCTCTGCTGCTGGGCGGTGGGGTAGCCGAACACCACCATGGCGGCGGGCACCACATACTCCGGCAAATTCAGCAGCCTCCGGTGGGTTTCGCACTGCTCCAGGATATCCCCGATGTAGCAGGAGCCGATGCCCAGGCTCCAGGCGGCGGTGACGGCGTTCTGGGCGGCGATGTTGGCATCGGAGCAGGCCAGCAGCAGATCCCCCACCCCCGGCTTCCGGGGCTGGCAGCCCCCGGCGGCAAAGGCGTCGTACCACTTCTGGCAGTCGGCGCAGAAGACGAGCACCAGGGGCGCCTGGGCGATAAAGGGCTGGTGGTCGCAGGTGTCGGCCAGGGTCTGCTTCAGCTTCTGGTCGGTGATGTCCAGAATGGTGTAGAGCTGCTGGTTGCCCGCGGTGGGGGCGGCGCAGGCCGCCTCCAGTATGGCCCGTCGGTCGTCGGGGGCGATGGGCTTTTCCAGATAGGCCCGCACCGATTTGCGGTCCCGAAGCTGATGCAATACGTCATTCATCGACAAAACCTCCTGAATGGATGTGAAACAATGCAAGAAAAACGCTATCCGGTGGAGGAGCGGGCCACCCTGCTCCCCTTCCTGCTGGCCCATGTGGCCGGCAAAAGCCGCAACAGCGTCAAGTCCCTCCTCACCCGGGGCCAAGTCCAGGTGGACGGCAAAACCGTCACCCGCCACGACCACCCGCTGTCACCGGGCCAGACCGTGGTGGTGCTCCCCCAGGGGGCGGGGGACAAAAAGGCCCCCTTCCCCATCCTCTATGAGGACGGCAGGCTGCTGGTCATCCAAAAGCCCGCCGGGCTGCTGAGTATGTCCACCGACAAGGAGAAGGTGCGCACCGCCTACCACATGGCCACCGACTACGTCCGCCGGTCCGACCCCCGCAACCGGATCTTCATCGTCCACCGGCTGGACCGGGCCACCTCCGGCGTGCTCCTCTTCGCCAAGGACGAGGGGACCAAGCGGGCCTTCCAGGACAACTGGGACAAGCTGGTGGGCCGCCGGGGCTATCTGGCGGTGGTGGAGGGCAGGCCCCCCAGGGACGCCGGCACCATCCGCACCCTGCTGCGGGAAAATGCAGCCCACAAGGTGTACTCGGTGCGCTCCGGCGGGAAGGAAGCGATAACCCATTATACCACGCTCAGCTACGGAAAGAAATACGCCCTGCTGGAGGTGGATCTGGACACCGGCCGGAAAAACCAGATCCGCGCCCACCTCAGCGAGCTGGGCTGCCCCATCGCCGGGGACAAGGACTACGGGGCCGCCACCGATCCCCTGGGCCGGCTGTGCCTCCACGCCCATGAGTTGGTGCTCACCGACCCCTTCACCGGGGAGGAGCGGATCTTTCGGGCGGAGGCCCCCGCCGCCTTCCGGGCGCTGACCCGGTAGGGCCTACAGCCCCAGCCTGGCCCTGGCCTGGTCCCGGAAGGCCACCAGCTCGGGATAGTCGTAAAAGAAGTTCTGCTTCTGCTCCCACACCGACGCGCCCTCCTGCTTATCATAGAGCACAAAGTAGGAAAAACTCTCGGCGATGTCCTCGGAGGGGCTGGTGGCGGCGTAGCTGGTGATGAAATCCGCCTCATGGCGCAGGTAGAAACGGTCGCTGTCCGGGTCGGCCAGCCGGTCGTCCAGATAGTCCCTCCAGAAACGCTGGTAAAAAGCATTGAGGTAGGAGTCGGCCTTGCTGACCAGGTCGGTCTCCCCGTAGCAGTCATAGCGGGGGGCGCCGCCGTAGGTCACCTGCTGGCTGTTCAGCGTCAGATAGTGGGCGTATTCATGGTACACCGTCTCGGTAAACTCGGTCAGATCCCCGGTGTCCTGGGCGTCCACCGCCAGCTCCCACCGGGTCCCCTCCAGGTCCGCCGGCGCCACATAGGCCAGGATGTTGGCCTCCCCGTCGGTAAAGACGGTGAAACGGTCAAAGGCGTCCAGGCTGCCTTCAGGCAGCAGGGCCTTTACCTGGTCCCACAGGGGCCGGTAGCTGTCCTCCCCCTCCACCGGCGTCAGCTTGCCGTCCCGGCCCACGTCATACCTGGCCAGGGCGGGGGCCTCCTCCTCCCCCTCCGGCTCCTCCGGTTCCTCCAGATAGCGCTGGGTAAAGTCCTCGTACAGCTGGTTGAGCTGGCCCACCAGCTCCTCCTCCCGGGGAAGCAGGGCCCACCGGCCGGTCTGGGCCCGGGTCTGCCGCAGAGGCACCAGCTGCTCCAGCAGTTCCAGGATCTGGTCGTGCTCCTGGGCGGTGAGCCGCGGCTCCAGCTGCCCCAGTTGGGCGGAGGCCAGACGGGCGGCCTCCGCCCGGACTGCCGGATCAACGGCGGGGTCCGCCCCCGGTCCGGCGCAGGCGGAAAGAACCAGCAGGGACAGCAGCAGCAGCGGCAGGCGGCGGTTGAATCGCTTCATGGAAAACACCTCGTTTTCTCAGCCCCGTGGGGCCGGCATAATGGAGCGATTGTACCACAGCCCCCGGATCAGGGGAAGGAAGCTAAACAAATCTACAGGAAAACGTCATATGTTTCCAAGAAAGCGGCAGAGAGGCGGAACCCTTTGGGGCCCGCCTCTCTGCCTGGGAAGGTATAGGAAGGTAAAGAAGAAGTCAGGGTTACAGCTTGACCACCCAGCCGAAGGGATCGGGCCGGGTCCCCCACTGGATACCGGTGAGGGTGTCATACAGCTTCTGGGCCAGGGGGCCGATCTTGCCGCCGTTGACCACCACGTGCTTGTCCTCCCAGCCCATCTCGCCGATAGGGGAGATGACGGCGGCGGTGCCGGTGCCCCAGGCCTCCTTCAGGGTGCCGTCGGCGCCCGCGTCAAAGAGCTCCTGGGCGGTGATGAGCCGCTCCTCCACCTTCAGGCCCCAGCTCTTGAGCAGTTCAATGCAGGACTTGCGGGTGATGCCGGGCAGCACAGAGCCGGTGAGCATGGGGGTGACCACCGTGTCCCCGATCTGGAACATGACGTTCATGGAGCCCACCTCTTCAATGTACTTGCGGTGGACGCCGTCCAGCCACAGCACCTGGGCGTAGCCGTTCTGCTCGGCCCGCTCGCCGGCCCGGATGGAGGCGGCATAGTTGCCGCCGCACTTGGTGTAGCCGGTGCCGCCCCGGACAGCCCGGACGTCCTCGCTCTCCACATAGATCTTCACCGGGTTGATGCCCTCGGCGTAGTAGGCCCCCACCGGGCAGGTGATGATGCAGAAGATGTAGTTGTGGGCGGCGTGGACCCCCAGGGTGGGGGTGGTGGCGATGATGAAGGGGCGGATATACAGGGAGGTGCCGGGCTGATCGGGCACCCAGTCCGCCTCCAGGCGCACCAGCTGCTCGATGGCGGCCAGAGCGTCCTCCTCGTTCAGGGGCGGGATGCACATCCGCTCGCAGGAGGAGTTGATGCGCTTGATGTTCTCCGTGGGCCGGAAGAGCTGGATGGTGCCGTCGGGAGAGCGGTAGGCCTTCAGGCCCTCAAAGACCTCCTGAGCATAGTGGAACACCATGGCGGAGGGGTCCAGGGAGATGGGGCCGTAGGGGACGATGCGCCCGTCGTGCCAGCCCTGGCCGGCGGTGTAGTCCATCAAAAACATATGGTCGGTAAAGGTTCTGCCGAATACCAGCGTGGAGGGGTCGGGCTTGGGCTTGCCCACGGCGACACGCTGAACAGGATATTCCTTCATCAGGATGGCCTCCTTACAGTTTCATTGCTTGGCTTTAGTATGGCAGGAGAAGGGAAAAAAGAATGTAAATCATGATACAATGTGCAAAATATACCCCTGGGCGCCCCTCTCTCCGCCTTCATTATCGTAGCACAACCACGGCGGAAGGGCAACCGGCGGAAGAGTTGGGGCCCCGGCACTTGTAATTTCCAGCCGGATAAGATATAATACTGGGGCTAATATGCCGAAAGAGGGTATTTGATCGATGAAATTAGGTATCGTGGGCCTGCCCAACGTGGGCAAATCGACCCTTTTCAACGCCATCACCAACGCCGGCGCCGAGAGCGCCAACTATCCCTTCTGCACCATCGACCCCAACGTGGGCGTGGTGGCGGTGCCCGACGCCCGCCTGGACGCTCTGAGCGAGATGTACCACCCCAAAAAGACCACCCCCGCCGTGGTGGAGTTTGTGGACATCGCCGGCCTGGTCAAGGGGGCCAGCCAGGGCCAGGGACTGGGCAACAAGTTCTTGGCCAACATCCGGGAGTGCGACGCCATCGTCCATGTGGTGCGCTGCTTTGACGATGAGAACATCATGCACGTTGTGGCCGACACCAGCACCAATGTGCCGGTGGACCCCGCCGGGGATATCGGCGTCATCGACATTGAGCTTATCATGGCCGACGTGGAGATGGTGGAGCGCCGCATCGACAAGGCCCAGAAGGCCGCCAAGGGGGATAAGAAGTACCTGCGGGAGGTGGAGGTTTTCTCCCAGCTGAAGGATTGGCTCAACGACGGCAATTCCGCCCGCTCCTTCCAGTGCGACGAGGACGACGCCGCCATCATCGCCACCGCCGAGCTGCTCTCCCTCAAGCCCATCATCTACGCCGCCAATCTGGACGAGGACGGCTTTGCCGACTGCCACAGCAATGCCTACTACCAGATTGTGGAGGAGCTGGCCGCCAAGGAGGGGGCCCAGGTCATCCCCGTGTGTGCCAAGCTGGAGGCCGAGATCGCCGAGCTGGACCCCGACGAGAAGAAGATGTTCCTGGATGATCTGGGCATCGCCGAGTCCGGCCTGGACCGGCTTATCAAGGCCAGCTATGCCCTGCTGGGTCTGATCTCCTTCCTCACCTCCGGCGAGGATGAGTGCCGGGCCTGGACCATCAAGAAGGGCACCAAGGCCCCCCAGGCCGCCGGTAAGATCCACACCGACTTTGAGCGGGGCTTCATCCGGGCCGAGGTGGTCAACTTCACCGACCTGATGGCCTGCGGCTCCATGAACGCCGCCAAGGAAAAGGGCCTGGTGCGTTCCGAGGGCAAGGAGTATGTCATGAAGGACGGCGATATCGTCCTGTTCCGGTTCAACGTATAATCCCGTAACAAAAAATCCGCCTCTGGAGCAACAGCTCCGGGGGCGGATTTTTTGCTTCGGGCGGGTAATCGCCGCGCAGAAAGGACCCCGGGCATCACGCCCGGGGTCCTTCGTGGTTTTCATTACTTGTACAGCTCCACCAGACGGGTCAGGTGCTCCCAACGCTCCTTGGCGGCCTCTTCGTTCTTGGCGAAGAGATCCTTGGCGCGCTCGGGGAAGGCACGGGTCAGGGAGGAGTAGCGGGCCTCGTTCATCAGGAACTCCTGATAGCCGCCGGCCGGGGCCTTGGAGTCCAGGGTGAAGGGGTTCTTGCCCTCGGCCTTGAGAGCGGGGTTGTACCGGAACAGGTTCCAGTAGCCGCAGTCCACAGCCTTCTTCATCTCCTGCTGGCAGTTGGCCATGCCGCCCTTGATGGAGTGCATCTCGCAGGGAGCGTAGCCGATGACCAGGGAGGGGCCGTGATAGGCCTCGGCCTCGGTGATGGCCTTCAGAGTCTGGTTGGGGTTGGCGCCCATGGCGATCTGGGCCACATAGACGTAGCCGTACTGCATGGCGATCTCAGCCAGGCTCTTCTTGGGCTGAGTCTTACCGGCGGCGGCAAACTGAGCCACCTGGCCGATGTTGGAGGACTTGGAGGCCTGTCCGCCGGTGTTGGAGTACACCTCGGTATCGAACACGAAGATGTTGACGTCCTCACCGGAGGCGATGACGTGATCCAGGCCGCCGTAACCGATGTCGTAGGCCCAGCCGTCGCCGCCGAAGATCCAGACGGACTTCTTGTTCAGGTACTCCTTCTCCTTCAGGATCTCACGGACCAGGGTGCAGGCCTCGCAGGTGCAGCCGTCGGCCTGAGCCTTGTGGCCCTCCATGGCGGCGATGTAGGCCTTGGCAGCCTCGCCGTTGGCCACGCCGTCCTCCATGGTGTCCAGCCACTTCTGAGCGGCGGCGGCAATGCCGTCGTCCACATAGTCGATGGCGATCAGCTGACGGGTCTTGTCAGCCAGACGGTCGCGGATGGCCTTCTGACCCAGGAACAGGCCCAGGCCGTGCTCGGCGTTATCCTCAAACAGGGAGTTGGCCCAGGCGGGACCCTTGCCCTCCTTGTTGACGGTGTAGGGAGAGGTGGCAGCGGGGCCGCCCCAGATGGAGGAACAGCCGGTGGCGTTGGAGACGAACATCCGGTCGCCGCACACCTGGGTAATCAGGCGGGCATAGGCGGTCTCGGCGCAGCCGGCGCAGGAGCCGGAGAACTCAAGCAGAGGCTGCTTGAACTGGCTGCCCTTGACGGTGGCGGTGTCCTCCACGTCGGCCTTGGGGGCAACCTTGGCCACCATGTAGTCGAAGACCGCCTGCTGGTCGGCCTGGGACTCCTGGGGCTTCATGGTCAGAGCCTTCACGGGGCAGGTGCTCACGCACACGGTGCAGCCCATGCAGTCCAGAGGGCTGACGGCGATGGCGAACTTGTACACGCCCTTGCCCTTGCCGGCCTTGATATCCACGATCTTGGCCTGAGCGGGGGCGTTCTTGGCCTCCTCCTCGGTGAGGGCGAAGGGACGGATGGTGGCGTGGGGGCAGACATAGGAGCACTGGTTACACTGGATGCACTTGGTGGAATCCCACTCGGGCACGGTGACGGCCACGCCGCGCTTCTCATAGGCGGCGGCGCCCTGGCAGAAGGTGCCGTCCTCGTGGCCGTTGGCAAAGGCGGAAACAGGCAGGCTGTCGCCGTCCATACGGCCCACGGGCTCCATGATCTCCTTCACCATCTTCACGGTGTCGGGGTTGCCCTCCAGGTGCTCCTCGGCGGGCTTGTCCTCGGCGGTGGCCCAGGAGGCGGGCACCTCGAACTTGTGGAAGGCGGTGGCGCCGATGTCGATGGCCTTGTGGTTCATATCCACCACGTCCTGGCCCTTCTTCAGGTAGGAGTGGGTGGCGGCGTCCTTCATGTACTGGATGGCCTCGGCCTCGGGCATCACCTTGGCCAGGGCGAAGAAGGCGGACTGAAGGATGGTGTTGGTCCGCTTGCCCATGCCGATCTCGATGGCCAGGTCGATGGCGTTGATGGTGTAGACCTGGATGTTGTGCTCGGCGATGTAGCGCTTGGCCACGGCGGGCATGTGGTGATCCAGCTCCTCGTCGCTCCACTGGCAGTTGATGAGGAACACGCCGCCGTCCTTCACGTCCCGGACCATGGGGAAGCCCTTGACAATGTAGGCGGGCACATGGCAGGCCACGAAGTCGGCCTTGTTGATGTAGTAGGGGGCGCGGATGGGCTGATCGCCAAAGCGCAGGTGGCTGATGGTCACGCCGCCGGTCTTCTTGGAGTCATACTGGAAGTAAGCCTGGACGTACTTGTCGGT
>CALWXZ010000070.1 GCA_944385625.1 uncultured Flavonifractor sp.
CTCACCCTGAAAGAATTTAAGGAGGCCCGCAGCGTGCTCTCCGGGGTCATCCGGAACACCAGTCTGGTCTACAGCACCGCCTTCTCCAAATCCACCGGCAACCAGGTGTATATCAAGCCGGAAAATATGCAGGTCACCGGCGCCTACAAGATCCGGGGCGCCTACTATAAGATCAGCACCCTGTCCGAGGAGGAGAAGGCCAGGGGCCTGGTCACCGCCTCCGCCGGCAACCACGCCCAGGGCGTGGCCTACGCCGCCCAGCACGCCGGCGTGAGCGCCACCATCGTCATGCCCACCACCACCCCCCTGGTAAAGGTGAACAACACCAAGGACTACGGCGCCAAGGTGATTCTCCACGGGGAGACCTTTGACGATGCCGCCGAGCTGGCCGCCAAGCTGTCGGAGGAGGAGGGGCTGACCTACGTCCACCCCTTTAACGACCCGGCCATCGCCACCGGCCAGGGCACCATCTCCTACGAGATCTTTCAGGACCTGCCCGACGTGGATGTAATCCTGGTGCCCATCGGCGGCGGCGGACTGGCCACCGGCGTGTCCACCCTGGCCAAGCTGCTCAACCCCAACGTCACCGTTATCGGCGTGGAGCCCACCGGGGCCGCCTCCATGAAGGCCAGCCTGGACGCCGGCCATGTGGTCACCCTGGACAAGGTGGAGACCATCGCCGACGGCGTGGCGGTCAAGACCCCCGGCGACCAGATCTTCCCCTACATCCAGCAGAACATCGATGACATCATCACCATCGACGACGACGAGTTGGTGGACGCCTTCCTGGACATGATGGAAAAGCACAAGATGATCGTGGAAAACGCCGGCCTGCTGCCCATCGCCGCCCTGAGCCACCTGAAGTGCAAGGGCAAGAACGTGGTGCCTGTCCTCTCCGGCGGCAACATGGACGTCATCACCGTGGCCAGTCTGGTGCAGCACGGCCTCATCAACCGGGGCCGGGTGTTCACCTTCTCGGTACAGCTGCCCGACCGCCCCGGCGAGCTGCTGCGGGTGGCCCAGATCGTGGCCGAGGCCAACGGCAACATCATCAAACTGGAGCACAACCAGTTCATCAACATCAACCGCCAGAGCGGCGTGGAGCTGCGGGTCACGCTGGAGGCCTTCGGCCACACCCACAAGCGGGCCATTCTGGACGCCATGTGTTCCGCGGGCTACCAGGCCCGGGAGTGCCACACCAACGACTTTTACAATTAAAAAAACCGGCCCCCGAAAACCAATTGTGTCCGGGGGAGGGAACCTCCCCCGGACACTATATGATGCGGCGCGCGATTCCAGGGCATGGACCGCCGGGCCGGCAGCCCGTGGGCGCGGGGGGAGCGGCGGGGCCCTGGGCGGCATCCGCTTGCTGTATCTTATGTCCCCGCCGCCCGCTTTGCCCCGGTCCCTCCGCCGGCGCAGGACAGGCCCTGCGCCGGTTCACCCTATCTTTTTACAGTATGGAGTGGTAAATGATGATTAAGATCGCCCCTTCCATCCTCTCCGCCGATTTTGTAAATCTGGAGCGGGACATCAAGCGGGTTTCCACCGCCGACTGGCTCCATGTGGACGTGATGGACGGCTGCTTCGTCCCCAACATCACCATCGGCGTACCAGTGGTCCAGTCCATCCGCAAATGTACCGATATGTTTCTGGACGTCCACCTGATGATTGACAAGCCGGCGCGCTACATCGAGGCCTTCGCCAAGGCGGGGGCCGATCTGCTGAGCGTCCATCTGGAGGCCGACCACCCCACCCGCATCGCCCAGGCCCTCCGCCTCATGGACGAGTTCGGAGTGAAAAAGGCGGTGGCTCTGCGGCCCATCACCGCCGCCGCCGCGGTGCTCCCCTACCTGGAGGAGCTGGATATGGTGCTGGTGATGACGGTGGAGCCCGGCTTCGGCGGGCAGGCCTTCA
Source organism: uncultured Flavonifractor sp. (assembly GCA_944385625.1). Classification (GTDB taxonomy): domain Bacteria; phylum Bacillota; class Clostridia; order Oscillospirales; family Oscillospiraceae; genus Flavonifractor. Next base: position 1,918 of record CALWXZ010000070.1, read on the forward strand.
TGGAGCACCAGCTGGACACCGTCCACCAGGTGCGCACCCTCATCGACCGCTACAACCCGGCCTGCCGGCTGGAGGTGGACGGGGGCATCAGCCCCAAGACCGCCGGCAAGGTCATCTCCGCCGGGGCGGATACCCTGGTGGCCGGTTCCGCGGTCTATGGCGCGGTGGACCCCGCCGCCGCCATCGCCGCCCTGCGGGAGGGCTGAGGATGCCCGCCTCTCTCACCCAGCAGCAGGCCAGGGACCTGGGCGTCACCACCCGCCACGAGCAGATGGACAATGGAGAGCTGCGCTTCCGCCTGTGCGCCTCCGACGGCAGCTCCTATATCCGCACCCAGGCGGGCGCCCAAAGCGGCTGGCAGAACAGCCACCTCCACCGGTATGTCCATGAGCTGAACGTCATTCAGCAGGGCGCCATGCTGGTGGTGGAGGAGCGGGACGGGGCGCTCAACCCCCGGGTTCTGCACACCGGGGACTTCTACCTCTGCCCGCTGAACGTGCCCCACAATTCCTATCTGCTGCCGGGCAGCGTGGTCCACACCGTCAAATACGGTCAGGACCTGCCCGACGTGGACTGGGTGGCCTGTCCCCAGCTGGACCGGCTCTGCCGCGCCCTGGATGTGGACGCCCTCATCCGGGACGGTTCCGTTCCCCACGGCCAGGGGAGCGATCTCGAAGAAGGGATGTTTTGATCCATGCAATATTTTCCCCCCGCGCTGGAGCAGCTGGTGGAGCAGTTCGCCCGCCTGCCCGGCATTGGCCGCAAGAGCGCCCAGCGGCTGGCCTTCTATGTTCTCTCCCTGCCGGAGGAGGACGCCGCCGCCTTCGCCCAGGCCATCACCGACGCCAAGGCCGCCATCCACTGCTGCCCGGTCTGTCAGAATTTCTCCCAGGGCGACGGCCTGTGCCCCATCTGCCAGGACCCCAAGCGGGACCAGTCGGTGATCTGCGTGGTGGCCGACCCCAAGGATGTGGCCGCCATGGAGCGCTCCAGGGAGTATCCCGGCGTCTACCATGTGCTTCACGGGGTCATCTCCCCCATGAACCATGTGGGGCCCGATGATCTGCGGGTCAAGGAGCTGGTGAGCCGGGTGGCCGCCGGCGGCGTGACCGAGGTCATTATGGCCACCAACCCGGATACCGAAGGGGAGGCCACCGCCATGTACCTGTCCCGGCTGCTGCGCCCCTTCGGTGTCAGGGTGACCCGGTTGGCCTATGGCATCCCGGTGGGCAGCCACCTGGAATATGCCGACGACGCCACCCTTATGCGGGCTTTGGAGGGCCGCCGGGAGATGTAATAGAAAAAGCGTTCCGTGCGGGTGGCACGGAACGCTTTTTTATGTATGGGAGCCTCAGCGGTTGATGAACAGATAGGCCCGCTTCTTGAAGTAGACAATTTGCAGGATAATGACCAGCACACCCACCGCCAGGGACACCAGCGGTATCGTCATCATTTCCATGAGATAGCTGGAGGGCACATAGTTGGACATCCGGAAAACGGTAATCAACAGATTGATTCCCATGAAAATTGTGGGCAGACTGTCCACCACCAAAAACAGGACCCATCCGCCCGAGCGCAGCCGGATCATCTTCACCCAGGCTACCAGCATCAGGATACCGTAGACCGCACTGATAAGGCCGACTATCAGCATAGACTGAACGAAGAACGGCAAATAGAGTAACAGCATATTCCGGGCATCCGACGACATCGCGCCGAACCCGTAGTAATAATACTCCAAGCTGCCGCTCATACTGCTGCTGCTGATTCCTCCCGCCAGCAGCAGCGCAACGCCAAGGATCATGTAGGTAAACGCCATGGGGATCATGCGAAAATAGATCTGGAATTTATACCAGTTCATGGGGCGGCCATAATCGATGCGGCCGTTCTGATAGACCGGCTGGCGTTGCTCGTCATAAGGCGAGTGATAGGCCCCCTGCTGCGGCGGCGCCGACTGCCAGCCGCCCTGATAACCCTGCTGGGGGCCGCCCTGCCAGCCGTTTTGCTGCCAGCCCGGCGCCCCCTGCTGGGCGTTCCCCTGCCAGCCGCCCTGCTGCCAGCCCGGCGCACTCTGCTGGGCATTGCCCTGCCAGCCGCTCTGCTGCCAGCCCGGCCCATTCTGCTGGGCATTGCCCTGCCAGCCGTTCTGCTGCCAGCCCGGCGTACCCTGCTGGGCGCTTCCCTGCCAGCCGCTCTGGTTGCTCTGCCAGGTATTCTGGGGCCCCTGCTGCGGCGCGGCGGCCTGCCAGCTGTCCTGGGGCTGCCAGGGCGCAGGGTCCGGCTCCGTTTTGGCTTCCTCCACAGGTTCGTCCGGAACCGGATTGAAGGTGCTCCAGTCAAAATCATCCTTGGGTGCGGACATTTCCGGCTCCGCCTGGGGCTCGGACGCCTCCACCTGGGGCGCGGACACTTCCGGCTCCGCCTGAGGGACAGACGCCTCCGGTTCCGCCTGAGGCGCTGATACCTTCGGTTCCGGAGGCGGAGTCACATCCTTCCGGGGCTCCTCTGCGGCCACACCGCCGGACTGCCGCTTTCCACAGGCGATGCAGAATATGCTGCCATCCGGGATTTTGGTCCCACAGTGTTCACAATACATATACTCTTCTCCACCCTCTCCTGCAATTACTGGGATACTTTATTTTATTTCATCCTTCGACATTTGTAAACCCACATCTTCCACAAATCCTCCAGCCTTATCCATCCGCCGTCACAGCTACCTTGATTACCCCGTCACGCCGGTGTTCAAAGAGGTCATAGGCCTCCTCAATGGAGCTGAGGGGATAGGTATGGGTGATGAGGTCCGTGGTATCCAGTTTCCCCTGGGCGATAAGCGCAAGGGTTTGTGTACAGTTGCAGCCGTCCACCCCGCCGGTCTTGAAGGTCAGGTTCTTGCCGTACATCTCCGGCAGAGGCAGCACCTGGTCGGTATCATACAGGGCCACCACCGTCACCACGGCATTGGGCCGGGCGCACCGCCAGGCCAGGCGGAAGGTATCCGGTCCTCCAGCCACTTCCAGCACCACGTCGGCGCCGCCGTGGTCACTGTGGGTCAGTACAAAGTCCTCCGCCTCCTCCGGCCCCACCGTCAGCACACCGGGATAGCGCCCCGCCACAAAGGCCCGGCGCAGAGGGTCCTTCTCACACAGAATGACGCGCCGGGGGTGATGAAGCCGGACACACTGGAGGGTACACAGACCGGTGGGACCGCCGCCGATGAGAAGCACCGTGTCCTCCGCCGTGATGTTGGAGATGTCCGCCGCCCAGTAGCCGGTGGCCAGGATATCCCCAACAAAGAGGGCCTGCCGGTCGGACACCTCATCCGGGATCTTGTTCAGCCCCTGATCGGCATAGGGGACACGAACATACTCAGCCTGGCCGCCGTCGATGCGGCAGCCCAGGGCCCAGCCCCCGTTGGGGTCGGTGCAGTTGTTCACCCAGCCGTGGCGGCAGAAGTAGCACCGGCCGCAGAAGGTCTCCACATTGACCGTCACCCGGTCGCCGGGCTTCACGGTGGCCACCCCGGCCCCCACCTGCTCCACCATCCCCACCATCTCATGTCCCACGGTGACGCCGGGCACCGCCCGGGGCACCGAGCCGTGCTTGATGTGCAGGTCGCTGGTGCAGATGCTGGACAGGGTAACCCTGACAATGGCGTCCCCGTCCGCCAGCAGCTGGGGCTTGGGCTTGTTCCGCAGGGCAAATTTTCCCCGCTCCACATAGGTATAGGCCAGCATGACCACCCCTCCTTTTGGCCTCAGTATACCACATCCCGGCCAGCCATGCAAAAGGGCGTGCCGCAGAGGCGGCACGCCCTGATATTAAGCTTCTTGGGCCGGTTCCGGCCAGGGCAGATCCACCAGGATGGGCCTGTGGCCCACCGCCGGCAGAAAGCGGTCCAGAAAGTCGTCTCGGGTCAGCTTGAGGGTGGAGGTGGAGAAGCAGGGATGTCCGCTGATGAACTCCCCCTCCAGCAGTTCCCGGTCCATCACCAACTGCACCTTCCCTTCCTTGTCGTGCATCAGCTCAAAGGCGCTGGCCGAGCCGGGGGCGGCCCCCAGCAGCTCCAGCATATGCTCCGGCGTGGCAAAGGACAGCCGGGCGCAGCCCAGTTGGGCGGTGACGTCCTTGGTCTTGAAGGGCTTGTCCCCCGGCATCATCAGCAGATAAAACTCGGTCTGCTTCCGGTTGGTCAGCAGCAGGTTCTTGCAGATGGGCGCGCCCAGAACTTGCTCCACCGCCTTGCAGTCCTCCATGGTATTGGCGTATTCATGGTCGCACCGCTGGTAGGGGATGCCCAGCCCGTCCAGAAAGGCGTACACCGCCATCTCGTTGGGGTGCCGCTCCTCCGACGGCGGGCCGCTATATACGTTGGGGTCCACAACCATGGCTTACACCTGCTCCAGGGCGTGAGCCACGTCCTCCAGAATGTCGTTGATATCCTCAATACCCACGCTCAGGCGCACCAGGTCGGGGGAGACGCCGGCGGCGGCCAGCTCCTCGTCGGTCATCTGCCGGTGGGTGGTGGAGGCGGGATGAAGGGTGCAGGTCTTGGCGTCGGCCACATGGGTGGCAATGGAGGCCAGCTCCAGCCCGGCCATGAACTTGGAGGCCGCCGCCCGGCCGCCCTTCACGCCGAAGGACACCACGCCGCAGGTGCCGTTGGGCAGATATTTCCGGGCCCGCTCATAGTAGGGGTCCCCCTCCAGGCCGGGGTAGCGGACCCAGGCCACCTTGGGGTGATCCTTTAGGAACTTGGCCACCGCCAGACCGTTCTGGCAGTGTTTAGCCATCCGCAGGGGCAGGGTCTCCAGACCGATGTTCAGATAGTAGCAGTTCTGGGGGGAGGGAATGGCCCCCAGATCCCGCATCAGCTGGGCGGTGGCCTTGGTGATGTAGGCCCCCTCCAGACCGAAGCGCTCGGTGTAGGTGATGCCGTGATAGCTCTCGTCCGGGGTGGTCAGGCCGGGGAACTTGTCGGCGTGGGCGGTCCAGTCGAATTTGCCGGAGTCCACAATGGCGCCCCCCACCGCGTTGGCGTGGCCGTCCATGTACTTGGTGGTGGAGTGGGTGATGATGTCGGCCCCCCACTCAAAGGGGCGGCAGTTCACCGGGGTGGCGAAGGTGTTGTCCACAATAAGGGGCACCCCGTGGGCATGGGCGGCCTTGGCAAACTTTTCGATATCCAGCACAGTGAGGGCCGGGTTGGCGATGGTCTCGCCAAACACCGCCCGGGTCTCGGGCCGGAAGGCGGCGTTCAGCTCCTCCTCCGTGCAGTCCGGGTCCACGAAGGTGAAGTCGATGCCCATCCGCTTCATGGTGACGGCAAAGAGATTGTAGGTGCCGCCATAGATGGAGGAAGAACACACCACGTGCTCACCGCAGGAGACGATATTGAAGATGGCGTAGAAGGACGCCGCCTGGCCGGAGGAGGTAAGCATGGCCGCACTCCCCCCCTCCAGGGCGCAGATTTTGGCGGCCACATGGTCGTTGGTGGGGTTTTGCAGCCGGGTATAAAAATATCCGCTGGCCTCCAGGTCGAAAAGGGCCCCCATCTGCTCCCCGGTGGCGTACCGGAAGGTGGTGGACTGGATGATGGGAATGTTCCGGGGCTCTCCGTTGCCGGGGGTATAGCCCGCGTGGAGACACTGGGTACTGATACGGTGCTGGCTCATGGGCTGATTCTTCCTTTCTTTGCGTGGGTTCAACTGCCGGATTTAATAGCGCGCTAACGCCATAAAGTCTCAAACAATATGTGGTATGGTACACCCGGCGGAGCCGGTTGTCAATAGTTACCCTTCTCCACCCAGGGTGGTGTCCGGGATCAGGGCCCGGTCCAGAGGCAGGCCGCCCACGGCGGGCGCCGGCTGGCCGTCGATGTAAATCTGGACCGCCTCCACCCCGTCCAGTTCGCACAGGGTGTTCACCATGGCGTAGATCATCAGGGCCGCTCTGGTTTCATTTCTGGGCAGGCCCTGGAGATACTCCGGGGACAGATCCACGGTGCATACGCCGTCCTTCAGATCGGCCGACAGGATCTGGCTGCCCTCCGGCAGGCAGGAGTTCAGGCCGGTCTGATGGGGCCCCTCGGCCCAGGCGGACAGCACCGCCTGCACCACGGTCTGGTCCACGTTTTTGATGATCTGCCGCCGCTCCACCGCCAGGCCCTGTCCGTCCTGCCGCAGATACCACAGCTCCACCCCCAGGGACATGGGCTCGTCGGCGCCGCCGGCCAGCAGGATGTCCTCTGCAGACAGCTGCTGGATGGCCCGGTAGGGCAGCTCGTGGCCCTCGACGGTTACATAGACCGAGTCCACCGCCTCCAGCTGACAGAGGGTCAGGGTCAGGCAGGCGTCCGCCAGGGTCAGATTGACCCCGGAGAGGTTGTAATACTGGTCGGACAGGTCCAGGTGGAGCACGCCATCGGTCAGCTGCCAGTCCAGCAGCTGAAGGCCCCCGGGAAAGGGGCTGGTCAGCTCGGGCGACTGGGGCTGTCCCAGCAGCAGCTCCATCAGGCCCGGGATGGTCTCCCGGCCCTGGGACAGAACCCGGCGCTCCCCTTCCACCGCGGACTCCCCCTCCTCATCGGACAGGGCGGAGTAGTAGATCAGATAGCTCTGTCCGTCCTGACCGGCCGGGTCTGTCTCCCGGGCGGCGCAGCCTCCGGCGGCCAGGAGGGCGGCGCAGAGCAGCGCCCACACACCTCGTCTATTCATCGGCGCCGCCCCCCTTCTCCGTCCAGCTGGGAAATCGCACTTCAAAGCAGGTGCCCTCCGGCTCCCGCCGGCGGGCGGTCACGGTGCCGCCGTGCTGGCGCACCGTATCCCGGACAATGGACAGGCCCAGGCCGGTGCCGCCGGCGGCCCGGGAGCGGGCCTTGTCCACCCGGTAGAACCGGTCAAAAATCTTGGGCAGGTCGGCCTCCGGGATGCCCACGCCGGTATCCTCCACCAGCAGGACCACCTGGCCGTTCTCCCGGGTCAGGGTGACGGTCACCATCCCCCCGGGCAGGTTATACTTGACAGCGTTCTCCATCAGGTTGAATGCTACCTGATACAGGTCGTCCTCTGAGGCCAGAATGATACATCCTTCCTGCAAATGCAGCGCCAGACTGACCTCCGCCGCCCGGGCCAGAGGGATGAGCATATGCTCCACCCGCTCCACCACGGTTTTTACGTCCACCGGCTCGGCGTGGAGCTCCCGGGCGGTGTCCAACCTGGTGAGGGTAAGCAGCTTTTCCGTGATGCGGGTAAGGCGCTCGGCCTCGTCCCCGATGTCGGTGAGAAATTCCCGGGCCGTCTCGTTGTCCATGTGGTCGGCCTGGAGGATGGAATCGGTGAGCAGTCGAATGGAGGCCAGCGGGGTCTTGAGCTCATGGGAGGCGTCGGACACAAAGCGCCGGCGTACCTCTTCGGTGGTCTGAAGCCGGCCGGTGAGCTCGTTGAATTCGTCGGCCAGGCGGCTGAGTTCGTCCCCGCCCCGGACGGTGACCCGGTGGCTGTATTCGCCCTGGCGCACTGTGTGAATGCCCCGCAGCAGCTGGGCAATCCGCCGGGTCAGAGCCTTGGAGAACACCACGCCCATGGCCGCCGTCACAATGCAGATGACCAGGGAGATGGTGCGCAGGTTGTTCTGAATCCCCTGGAGCAGGGCCCCCTGCTGCTCGTCATATTCATAGAGGTAGACCGCCCCCTGGGTCATGGAGCGGTAGGTCACCGGCACCGCCGCCCGGCTGCGCAGCGCTCCCTCCTCATACTCCGAGCGGAACACGTCGTTGCCCTGAAGAGCGGTGGCGATCTCCCAGATCATGGCATACTGTCCGGCGGTATCCGAGCGCTGGCTCCCCTCCTGGAAGTCGCACAGCACCAGTCCGTTGGGGTCGGTGACCACCACCCGGGTCACCCCCAGGCTGCCCAGCAGCAGGCTGACCGTCCGGGTGGCCCCCTCCTGGGTCAGGGCCTCCGGCCCGGTGGCCAGGGCGGAGGCCAGCACCGAGGCCTGGTTTTGCAGAGAGGTCTGCTTGGATTGATAGGCCAGGGTCTGGGTCACCATCACCGGATAGGTATTGAGCAGCACCACAACCGCCGCCACAATGACCAGATAGGTCAGGGCGTATTTGGTCCGCAGGGACCGCCAGAAGGGCACCCGTCTGGCCCCCTCCTCCCGTTTTTCCTTATCCATTCTTCAAATAGTAGCCCACGCCCCACTTGGTGAGGATATACTCCGGATTGGCCGGGTCCAGCTCCAGCTTCTCCCGCAGGCGGCGGACGTGGACGTCCACCGTCCGGTAGTCGCCGGCATACTCATAGCCCCAGACCACATTGAGCAGATTCTCCCGGCTGTACACCCGGCCCGGGTTGCGCATGAGCAGCTCCATCAGGTCAAACTCCTTGGCGGTCAGATCCACGCTCTGGCCGTCCTTCCAGGCTGCCCGGGCGTCCGGGTCCAGGGTGATGTGCCCCATCACCAGCTTGCCGCCGCCCCCTCTCTGTTGGGCCGCCATGCCCGCCCGGCGGAGCAGGGCCCGCACCCTGGCCTTCAGCTCCAGGATGTTGAAGGGCTTGGTGATATAGTCGTCGGCGCCACACTCAAAGCCGATGATCTTGTCGGTGTCCTCGCTGCGGGCGGTAAGCATGATAATGGGCACGTTGGAAAACTCCCGAATCCGCATACAGGCCTGAAGGCCGTCGATCTTGGGCATCATCAGATCCAGAATGATAAGGTCGAAGCTGCCGCTGCGGGCCAGCTCCACCGCCTCCTCCCCGTCGTAGCCCACCTCCACCTGGTAGCCCTCGCTCTCCAGGTTGAACTTGATGCCCTTGACCAGTACCTTTTCATCGTCCACAACCAGTATTTTCAAGGTATATCCTCCTTTTATCGGCTCAAGAAACCGTCACAAAATCGATCAGTCCTCCCAAAATACCCTCGCCGATGCCGTCCACCCGGGTCAGGTCCTCCGGCACCCGGAAGGGCCCGTTGGTCTCCCGGTCGGCGATGATGGCCGCGGCCCGCTTTTCCCCGATGCCGGGGAGAGTCATCAGCTCCTCGGCTGTGGCGGTGTTCAGGTCCACCTTGCCGGAGACGGAGGGAGACGGGTCGGGCGCCGGGGTCTGGGGGGCCGCCGCCTGCTCAGTGGCCGGCGGCTGGGCCGGCGTTGACTGAACCACAACCGCCGTGGGCTGGGCCAGCAGGTTTTCCGTCTCCACCCGCACCGGCTGGGCGCTGGAGGCCCCCCGCAGAAACCACCCCGCCGCGAAGGCGGCAAAGGCGGCGGCCAATAACAGGGAAATCAGTTCCAGTTTGGAAATCTTCATTTTTTTGTAACCGCCTCCCCGTTGCTTCCAGGTTCAGGGTTTGCTATAATGGTTGAGAAAACTTTGATCCTATTATATCATACACAAATGGAGTTTCCTATGAAAAAATCAAGACTGCTCTCCCTGCTTCTCTCCCTGGTCCTGATGACGGGACTGCTCACCACCTTTGCCTCCGCCAGCAGCGGCAGCGCCATTCTGGACGAGATGGATGTAAACGCCAAGGCCGCCGTGCTGGTGGACCCGGACACCAATGAAATCCTCTATGAGAAAAACGCCCATGAGAAGATGTACCCCGCCTCCATCACCAAGGTGATGACCTGTCTGCTCACCCTGGAGGCGGTGGACGAGGGCAAGCTGTCCCTGGAGCAGACCGTCACCGCTGGCGCCGGCATCCACACCGGCATCGGTTCCGGCGCCTCCACCGCCGACATCAAGGAGGGGGAGCAGATTCGCATCATCGACCTGCTCTACGCCGCCCTCATCCCCTCCGCCAACGAGGCCTGCAACGTCATGGCCGAGGCGGTGGCCGGCGACGTGGCCAGCTTTGTGGAACTGATGAACCAGCGGGCCGCCGAGCTGGGCATGACCGACACCCACTTTGCCAACACCCACGGCTACCACGACGACAACCACTACACCTCCGCTTACGACGTCTTTCTCATGTGCCAGCAGGCCATGAAGCACGAGACCTTCCGCACCATCGTCACCACCAAGAGCTACGATATGCCCGCCACCAATATCCATCCCGAGCCGCGCACCGTCCACTCCACCAACGCCCTGATCTCCAACTGGAATGTGACCGGCTACCTCTACTCCTACGCCACCGGCATCAAGACCGGCCACACCAACGAATCCGGCTACTGCCTGGCGGCGGCCGCCACCAAGGATGACCGGAGCCTGATCTCGGTGGTCATGGGCTGCGAGCGGGAACCGGGCACCTCCGGCAGCAAGGGCCGCACCGACTTCTCCGAGACCATCCGGATGTTTGAGTGGGGCTTTGACAACTTCTCCACCCAGACTATTCTGGACTCCACCAAGCGGGATATCCCCGAAATCGAGGTCACTCTGGGCAAGGGCACCAACTATGTGACCCTGGAGCCCCAGGGGGAGATCACCGCCCTGCTGCCCAATGATGTCTCCACCGAGGACTTCCAATACAACTATACCCTCAACGCCAACACCGTGGAGGCCCCCGTGGAAAAGGGCCAGGTGCTGGGCACCATCACCGCCTCCTTCAACGACAAGGAGTACGGTTCTCTCCCCCTGGTGGCCAGCATCGGGGTGGAGGTGGACCCTCTCATGTACAACCTGGACCGCATCCAGAAGTTTTTCTCCCAGCTGTGGGTCAAGATTCTTCTGGTCATTATCCTGGTGGTCATTCTGCTGCTCATCGTCCGCCGCCTGGTCTTCCGGGGCCGCCGGGGCGGCCGTCGGGGCGGCTACTCCTATAGCGGCAGGTCCCATTACAGCGGACGCCGCCGGAGAAGATAACAAAAAATGCCTGCTGCGTGTGAACCGACCCATCTTGTGCGGACAGCACAAAAAGGCCTCAATGTAGGGAAATGTGAAGTTTTAAGCGGAGTGGCG
>CALWXZ010000071.1 GCA_944385625.1 uncultured Flavonifractor sp.
CTACTGCGCCAAAATGAGCATCGACACCGACTCCATCCAGTACGAGAGCGACGAGCTCATGCGCCCCATGTACGGCGACGACTACTGCATCGCCTGCTGCGTGTCCGCCATGGCGGTGGGCAAGCAGATGCAGTTCTTCGGGGCACGGGCCAACCTGGCCAAGAGCCTGCTGTACGCCATCAACGGCGGCGTGGACGAGGTGAAGGGGGGCGTTATCGTCCCCGGCATCGAGCCCGACCGGGACGAGGTGCTGGACTACCCCAAGGTGCTGGGCAACTACAAGAAGGTGCTGTCCTACGTGGCGGAGCTCTATGTGGACACCATCAACATCATCCACTATATGCACGACAAGTACGCCTATGAGAGCAGCCAGATGGCCCTCCACGACACTCTGGTGGAGCGGCTGGCCGCCTTCGGCGTGGCGGGGCTGTCCATCGCCGCCGACTCCCTGTCGGCCATCAAGTTCGCCAAGGTGCGCCCCATCCGCAACGAGGAGGGCATCGCCGTGGACTTCCAGGTGGAGGGGGACTTCCCCAAGTACGGCAACGACGACGACCGGGTGGACGACATCGCCGTGGAGCTGGTGTCCTACTTCTCCGCCGAGCTGAAAAAGCACCCCCTGTACCGGGGCGCCATCCACACCCTGTCCGCCCTCACCATCACCTCCAACGTGATGTACGGCAAAAAGACGGGGGCCACCCCCGACGGGCGCAAGGCGGGGGAGCCCTTTGCCCCCGGAGCCAACCCCATGCACGGCCGGGACAAGAGCGGGGCCCTGGCCTCCCTCAACTCGGTGGCCAAGATCCCCTACCGGGCGGTGTGCCAGGACGGCGTGTCCAACACCTTCTCCATTGTGCCCTCCGCCCTGGGCAAGAGCGAGGGGGAGCGGGTGGACAACCTGGTTCATATTCTGGACGGCTATTTTGTCCAGGGTGCCCACCACCTGAACGTCAACGTGATGAACCGGCAGCTGCTGGTGGACGCTATGGAGCATCCCGAGCAGTATCCCACCCTCACCATTCGGGTGTCGGGCTACGCGGTGAATTTCGCCCGCCTGAGCCGGGAGCAGCAGTTGGAGGTCATCAAGCGCACCTTCCACGAGCAGATGTAAAGAAGATAAAAAAACCGCCCTGCCGAAGCAGGGCGGTTTTTGCGTTGCTTAGAAATACTTCTTGATGCCTTCGGTGGCCAGAGACTCGTCGGCGCTGATGGTGACGGTAAACTTGATGTTGTTCTTCTCGGAGAAGCTGTTCAGCCAGTCCAGGAACTCCTCCACCGCGTGGTCGGTGACGTCGGCGGTGACGATCTTGGTCAGGCTGTCGATGAACACATGGGTAATATCGTAGTTGCCGGCATAGAGGCCGCTGATGAAGCCCTTCATGAAGTCGAAGCTGCAAACATCAAAGTGGCTGGCCTCCACCAGACGAATTTTATAGTGAATGTCATAGGTCAGCTTGGGACCCCGCTCAATGCAGACGACATTGCCGTTCTCGCTATGCACAGCGGAGTTAATGAGCTCGATCATCTGCTTGGTCTTGCCGGTGCCCTTGACCCCCATGATCACTCTCACCATAGTTATCACTCCTTACTTAGTCCGCCGGGCCAACCCCGGCCTGGTGCATTTATGTTACCATTTTTACCGTTGGATTGCAACTGATTTGCTCAAGTTCACAAAAAATTCCCACGATTGGCGTTTCAGGTTGTGACAGCCAGGCTGTCACAATCAGCCCAGCCGGGCCTCCAGCTCGGCCTTCTTGTCCGCCCCATGGCAGCGCACTCCCATGGGGACCCCAGGATTTTCATTTGCGGGCGGCGGAAGTGAATCCCGCCGCCCTCCGGCGCAAAAGCGCCGTCCCGCCTGCGGCGGGTCCCCGAGAACAATAAGGCCGGCCGTTATATTCAGCTTAAACGGGCCTCCAGCTCGGCCTTCTTGTCCTCGTAGCCGGGCTTGCCCAGCAGGGCGTACATATTGTTCTTGTAGGCCTCCACGCCGGGCTGGTCGAAGGGGTTGATGTCCATCAGATAGCCGGACAGGCCGCAGGCGTACTCAAAGAAGTAGATGAGCCAGCCCACGCTCTTGGCGCAGCGGCCGGGGAGGGTGAGCACCAGGTTGGGCACGCCCCCGTCCACATGGGCCAGCAGGGTGCCCCGCATGGCCTGCTCGGCCACGAAGGACAGGTCCTTGCCCGCCAGGAAGTTGAGCCCGTCCACGTTGTCGGGGTCGTGGGGGATGGTGATGGCGGTCCGGGCGGACTGGAAGCGGACCACCGTCTCCAGCATGAGCCGCTCGCCCTGCTGGATGTACTGGCCCATGGAGTGCAGATCGGCGGTAAACTCCACGCTGGCGGGGAAGAGGCCCTTGCCCTGCTTGCCCTCGCTCTCGCCGTAGAGCTGCTTCCACCACTCGGCGAAGAACCGGAAGGAGGGCTCGTAGCCCACCAGGATCTCCACCTTCTTGCCCCCGGTGTACAGGGCGTTGCGGGCGGCGGCATACTGCCAGGCCGGGTTCTCCGCGCCGGGGACGGCCAGGGCCTCCATGGCCTCGCGGGCGCCCTCCATCAGGGCGGTGATATCCACCCCGGCGCAGGCGATGGGCAGCAGGCCCACGGCGGTGAGCACGCTGTACCGCCCGCCGATGGCGTCGGGCACCACGAACTCCTCATACCCTTCGGCGTCGGCCAGACCCTTCAGGGCACCCTTGTGGGCGTCGGTGGTGGCGTAGATGCGCCTGCGGGCTTCCTCCTTGCCGTACTTCTCCTCCAGCAGGTTCTTGAAGATGCGGAAGGCCACGGCGGGTTCGGTGGTGGTGCCCGACTTGGAGATGACATTGATGGACCAGTCCTTGTCTCTGACAAGGTCCATGACCTCGGCCATGGCGTCGGAGGACAGGCCGTTGCCGGCAAAATAGATGGCGGGGCCGTCCTTGTGGGTCAGGTTGAAGTTGGGGGAGTTGAGCAGCTCCACCACCGCCCGGGCGCCCAGATAGGAGCCGCCGATGCCGATGACCACCAGGGCCTGGGAGTTGGCGCGGATGCGCTCGGCCGCGGCCTGGATGCGGGCAAACTCTTCTTTATCATAGTCCCGGGGCAGGTGGACCCAGCCGGTAAAGCTGCCGCCGGCGCCGCTGCCGGTCTCCAGCTTCTGCCGGGCGTCCTCCAGGGCGTCCAGACGGCTGGAAAGCCAGTTGTCGGGCAGGAAGGAACGGGCGTTGGAGGTGTCGATTTGAATCATGGTGACGTCACTCCTTTTTCGTTTCACAGAGCCAGAATGGCTGATGGTTTTATCATACACCCGGACACCGGCTTTGACCAGAGAAAAAAGCCAATTCCCGGAAAAACCTTAGGCCTTGCCCACCCACACTGTGTTGTCGTTCAGGGTGGTGGCCTCCCCCCAGTCGGACAGACGGGGGTGGGTCAGGCAGTTGACGGTGTTTCTGCCGGGGAACACCCCCTCGGCCACCACCGTCATGGGGGATACCGCCCGGTCCAGCCGGACGGCGCAGGTCATCTCCCCCAGGTCGTTGGAGACCACCGCCCGGTCCCCCTGGGCCAGGCCCAGCCGGGCGGCGTCCCCGGCGTTCATCCGCACCGCCATCTCCCCCCGCAGCGCCTGGAGGGCGGGCACGTCGTTGAAGGAGGAGTTAAGGGTGTGGACCGCCGGGGCGCACACCAGACGGAAGGGCTCCGGTCCGCCGTGGGGCGGGTACCAGCCAATGATGGGGTCGGCCAGATGGACCTTGCCGTCGGCCGTCTCAATGGGCAGGGGGAAGGGGGTGTCCAGCACCACCGGCTCCCCGGAGAGTACCCTTGCCTTCTCCGCCTGGGTGAGGACGGCGCTCTCCTCCACCAGCCGGCGGCACATGGCCCGGGCGGTGAGGCCGCCGAAGGGATTCTCCAGTGCCAGGGCGGCGGCCAGGAGGGTAAAGACCTCAAAGTTGCTCTTCACCTCGCCGGGGGCCTGGACGGCGGGGGTGACCAGCTGGATCTGCCGGTAGCCGTAGGGGGTGTACAGGTCGTCGGTCTCCACCATGTAGGGGGCGGGGAGGACGATGTCGGCATACTTGGCGGTGTCGGTCATGTACCGCTCATGGACCACGGTGAACAGGTCCTCCCGGGCCAGTCCCCGGAGTACGGCGTTCTGGTGGGAGGTCACCGCCGCCGGGTTGGCGTGGTAGACGTACAGGCTGTGGATGGGGGTTTTGACCCCCTGGCCCGCCAGGGCGGGGCCCAGCTGGTTGATGTTGACCGCCTGGCCCTCCGGCCTGGCCAGGTCGGGCCGCTTGACGGGGGACTTGTCGATGAGGTCGGGGGAGGAGCACACGCCGTAGGTGCCGCCGCCCCGCTTGGCCCAGGCCCCCACGGCGGCGGGCAGAGCGGCGATGGCCCGGGTGGCCTCGCCCCCGTTGCCCGAGCGGGAAAAGCCGCTGCCCAGCACGATGCAGGGGGCCTTGGCCCTGCCGTAGGCCAGGGCCAGCGCCCGGATGGCGTCGGGGGTCTGGCCGATGAGGCAGTGGGTCTCCTCCGGCCGCCAGCGCTCCAGGGTGGCCCGCAGCTCCTCCCACCCTGCGGCGTGTTGGGACAGCCAGGCCCCGTCGGTGAGGCCCTCCTGGTCCAGCACCTGGAGCATGGACAGGGCCAGGGCCCCGTCGCTGCCCGGCTGGACCAGGAAGGTCTGGTCGGCCAGCTGGGCGGAGGGATTGGCGTACACGTCGATGAGGATGATCTTGGCGCCGTTGGCCCTGGCCTTCCGGAGGATGGGGGCCAGGTGGGCCCGGGTGGCGGGCACGTTGGTGGACCACAGCAGGATGAGGTCGCTGTGTTCCACGTCCCAGGGGGACAGGTCGCAGGAGCGCCCCATCACGTTCTCCCAGCCGGCGGACTTGCCCGAGCTGCACAGGGTGCGCTTGAGGCGGCTGGCCCCCAGGGCGTGGAAGAAGCCCTCCCCGCAGTTGCGCTGGACCGCCCCCATGGTGCCGGCGTAGGAGTAGGGCAGGATGGTCTCCGGGCCGTACCGGGCTATCAGGGCCTTCCAGCGGGCGGAAATCTCCTCAATGGCCTGGTCCCAGGAGATGGGTTCAAACGCCCCCGAACCCTTGGCGCCGGTGCGGCGCAGGGGGGTGAGGATGCGCTGGGGGCTGTTGATGGCCTGGGGCAGATTGCGCAGCTTGGCGCACACCCAGCCGCCGGTGTAGGGGTTGGCCGGGTCGCCGGTGATGGCGGCGACGGCGCCGCCCTCGGTCTCCACCAGCAGGGAGCAGCCCTCGGGGCAGTCGTAGGGGCAGGCGGAACGGCAAGTGGACATAGGATGACCTCCTTTGAAAAAAGGCCGCCCGCAGGCGGCCTTCATCCTTAATTCTTCAGACTCTGCATAGGGGCGGGAATCCGGCCGCCCCGGGCCACAAAGGCCTCGGCGCTCTGAGGGTGGACGGGCATGACGGGGGCCGAGCCCAGCAGGCCGCCGAACTCCACGGTGTCCCCCACCACCTTGCCGGGGGCGGGGATGATGCGCACGGCGGTGGTCTTGGAGTTGACCATGCCGATGGCGGCCTCGTCGGCGATGATGGCGGAGATGGTGGCGGCGGAGGTGTCGCCGGGGACGGCGATCATGTCCAGGCCCACGGAGCAGACGCAGGTCATGGCCTCCAGCTTGTCCAGGTGGAGCACGCCGGAGCGGGCGGCGGCGATCATGCCCTCGTCCTCACTGACGGGGATGAAGGCGCCGGACAGGCCGCCCACATGGGAGGAGGCCATGACGCCCCCCTTCTTCACCGCGTCGTTCAGGAGGGCCAGGGCGGCGGTGGTGCCGTGGGTGCCGCAGGTCTCCAGGCCCATCTCCTCTAGGATACGGGCCACGCTGTCGCCGATGGCGGGGGTGGGGGCCAGGGACAGGTCCACAATGCCGAAGGGCACCCCCAGGCGGCGGCTGGCCTCCTGGGCCACCAGCTGGCCCATGCGGGTCACCCGGAAGGCGGTCTTTTTGATGGTCTCGGCCACCACGTCGAAGCTCTGGCCCTTCACGTCCTGAAGGGCGTGGTACACCACCCCGGGGCCGGACACGCCCACGTTGATGACGCAGTCCCCCTCGCCGGGGCCGTGGAAGGCGCCGGCCATGAAGGGGTTGTCCTCCACGGCGTTGCAGAACACCACCAGCTTGGCGCAGCCGAAGCCCCCCTGGTCGGCGGTGAGCTGGGCGCACTCCTTGATGGTGCGGCCCATGACCCCCACCGCGTTCATGTTGATGCCCGCCTTGGTGGAGCCCACGTTGACGCTGGCGCACACCAGGTCGGTGCGGGCCAGGGCCTCGGGGATGGCGGCGATGAGCTTCCGGTCGGCCCGGGTGGCCCCCTTCTGCACCAGGGCGGAGAAGCCGCCGATGAAGTTGACCCCCACCGCCTTGGCGGCGTTGTCCAGGGCCACGGCGAAGGGGACGTAGCTGCCCGTCTCGGAGGCCCCGGCCACCAGGGCCATGGGGGTCACCGAGATGCGCTTGTTGACGATGGGAATGCCGAACTCCTTCTCAATGGCCTCGCCGGTGGCCACCAGGTGCTCGGCCTGGCGGGTAATCTTGTCGTAGATCTTGCGGCAGGCGGCGTTGGGGTCGGCGTCGGCGCAGTCCAGCAGAGAGATGCCCATGGTGATGGTGCGCACATCCAGATGCTGCTGGTCAATCATGTGGATGGTGTCAAAAATTTCGTTGGTGTTTATCATGGCGGCTCACCCTCAGATGCGATGCATGGCGTTGAAAATGTCCTCCCGCTGGGCGCGGATGGACAGGTCCCGGTCCTTGCCCTCCCGGTCCAGCAGGGCGGCCAGGTCGGCAAAGGGCATATCGCAGCCGCTGGCGTCCACCAGCATGACCATGGTGAAGTAGTCCTGGAGGATGGTCTGGCTGATGTCCAGAATATTGACATTGTGCTGGGCCAGCAGGGCGCAAACGGCGGACATGATGCCCACCCGGTCCTTGCCCAGGACGGTGACGATGGCTCTCATACTTGATAACTCCTTTTATGTGTTCTGTCTCTATGAAAACGGGTCCGGTCATTCCCGGCCCATCTCATCCAAGGTCAGGCCGAAGGCGGGGAGAAAATGCTCTAGAAAGTAGTCCACCTCGGCCAGGTGATAGCCCTTCAGGGCGTCCAGCGTCTGGCGGGCGGCCTGCTGGAACTCGCTGTTGCCCGCCTTCAGCTCCTCCAGACACTTGATGTGGGCGGACAGCTTGTCCGCCGCCTTCACCAGGGCCCGGGTGTCCCGGTCGTAGTCCTCCCGCAGCAGGGGGGAAAAGGCGGGGCGCAGCTGCTCCGGCAGCATGGCCAGCAGCTTGCCGGCGGAAAAGTCCTCCACCTTTTTGTAGGCGTCCCGGATCTCCGGGTCGTAGTACTTGATGGGGGTGGGCAGGTCGCCGGTGAGGATCTCGGGGGCGTCATGGTAAAGGGCGGCGGCGGCGGCCAGGCCGGGGTCGGCCTCCCGCCCGAACACGTCCCGCCGGATCACCGCCAGGGCGTGGGCAAGCACCGCCACCATGTGGGAGTGCTCCTGGATATTCTCTTGAAAGGTGTTGCGCATCAGTCCCCAGCGGTTGATGTACCGCATCCGGGATAAATAGGCAAAAAAAGGATGCTGATCCACCAAAAATGCCTCCCGTCCATCAAAACAAGTTATTTTACCATAAAAGCCCGGCGCTGTAAACGCCGGGCTTTCAAACTTTCGCCGCTCAGGATTTTTTAACAATACGGCTGTCCCTACCTGGCCGCGGGCCAGCCGAATCTGGCCCGGTAATGGATCAAAAACCAGAGGGAGAGCAGGCAGGAGAGGGCCTCCGCCGCCGGCACCGCCACCCACACCCCGGTAACGTCCAGCAGCCGAGGCAGCAGGAGCAGCCCGGCCATGAGAAAGCCGAAGGTGCGGGCGAAGGAGATGAGGGCGGAGGTCCGCCCGTCTCCCAGGGCGGTAAAGAGGGCGGAGGAAAAGATGTTCAGTCCGGCAAAGAGGAAGGCGGGGGCAAAGAGCCGGAAGCCCCTCAATGCCAGGGCATTGACCTGGGTGCCGGGCGGGGAGAATACCCCCACGATGACGGGGGCCAGCAGCAGGGAGGCGGCCAGCATCCCCACGGAGGCCCACAGGATGAAGCGGATGCAGTGGCCGAAGGAGGCCCGGAGCCGGTGGGGCAACTCAGCCCCCTGGTTGAAGCTGAACACCGGAGCCACCCCCATGGAGAAGCCCAGAAACAGGGCCACCAGCAGAAACTGGGCGTAGAGCACGATGGTGATGGCGGACACCCCCGCCTCCCCCAGCAGGGCCATCATGATGGCGTTGAAGAAGAAGGTGGTGACGGCGGTGGACAGGTTGGTCACCATCTCGGAGGAGCCGTTGAAGCAGGCCCGGCCCAGCAGCCGCCAGTCCGGCCGGGGGCGGGCGAAGCGCAGTCCCTCCTTCCGGGTGAGGAAGAAGAGCACGCCGCACACCGATGGGATGCAGTAGCCGGTGACGGTGGCCACGGCGGCCCCGGTGATGCCCATGGCCATGGGCCCCATATACAGCCAGTCCAGCAGGGCGTTGGTCACCCCGGCGGCCACGGTGAGGCCCAGCCCCAGCCCGGGCTTGCCCGCCGCCACAAAGAAACTCTCAAAGAGCAGCTGGAGCATGGACAGAGGGGCAAAGAGCAGCAGGATACGCAGATAGCGCACCGTGTCCGCCAGCAGCAGGTCGCTGGCCCCCAGCAGCCGGGCCAGGGGCTCCGCCCCCACCAGGGCCAGCAGGGCAAAGCACGCCCCGGCGCACACCGCCGTCAGGGCCAGAAAGCTGAAGGTGCGCCGGGCCCCCTCCAGATCCCCCGCCCCCATCCGGTGGGACACCACGGCGCTGCCGCCGGTGCCCAGCATGATCCCCACCGCCAGGGCCACGCTGATGGCCGGAAAGGCGATGTTGATGGCGGCCAGGGCGTTCTCCCCCACCAGCCGGGCGGTGAGCACCCCGTCCACAATGGTGTACAGGGAGGTCACCAGCATCATGATGGTGGTGGGCAGGGCAAAGCGGAGCAGGCCCCCCAGGGTAAAGTCCTGATCCAGCCGGTTTTTCATGCCCCCACCTCCTTTTTCGTGAAATGTTTACAAGCGTTACAAATCATGATAAGCTATCGGGTAACCCGAAAGTCAAGAGGGAGGTTTGAGCCATGGCCCAGAGCAGCGCGCGCTTTACCACCGGGGAGTTTGCCGCCCTGTGCGGCGTCACCCGCCACACCCTGTTCCACTACGATGAGATCGGCGTCTTTTCCCCCGCCATCCGGGGGGAGAACGGCTACCGGTACTACGCCCCGGTGCAGATCGAGGTGTTCCAGGTCATCTCGGTGCTCAAGGAGCTGGGGATGCCCCTGTCCGAGATCCGGGCCTATCTGGACCGGCGCAGCCCCCAGGCCCTGCTGGAACTGCTGGAGGAGGAGGGGGCGGCCCTGACGGAGAAGCTGACCCGGCTGCGGCGGCTGCGGGAGCTGATCCGCCGGAAGGCGGAGCTGACCCGGCAGGCCATGGCGGTGTACCCCGGCCAGGTGACGGTGGAGACCTGGCCCCAGCGGTGGTATGTGGCCACCGCCGCCCCCGGCATCACCGACGCGGGCAGGTACGCCCACATTCTGGCCCGCCACCTGGAGTACTGCCAGGCCCACCAGGTGTCCAGCCCCTACGCCCTGGGGGCCATCCTGCCGGTGGCGGCCGCCCGGCGGGGGGAGTGGGACGGCTACACCTACTGCTACACCCAGGTGGACCGGCCTGTCCGGGGGGTGCGGCTGCTGGCCGCCCCGGCGGGGGCCTACCTGACCTATTTCCACGCCGGCAGCTTCGACACCGTTCAGGAGGGCTACCGCGCCCTGCTGCGCCGGGCGGAGGAACAGAACCTGAAGCTGGGGGAGCTGTTCTGGGAGGACGTGCTGCTGGACGAGCTGGCGGGCAAGGGTTACGACCAGTATCTGCTGCGGCTGTCGGTGCCGGTGACGGGGGAGAATTTTGGAGAAACTTAGAACAAATGTTTGCAATGCCGGGGGGATTATGGTATACTAAGGTCGGATCAAACTGACCAAAGGAGGGTCTGCCATGAAAACGCTTTCGCCCAAGCAGCAGCAGATCTACGACTATATCGTTTCCTTCTCGGCCCAGCACGGCTATCCCCCCTCCGTCCGGGAGATCGGGGCCCATGTGGGGCTGAAATCCCCCTCCACCGTCCACTTCCACCTGAAGGGGCTGGAGGCGGCGGGCCTCATCACCAAGGCCGAGGGCAAGACCCGCTCCATCACCGTGGCCCAGCCGGAGCCCCCCGCCCCGCCGGAGGACAAGGTGCCGGTGGTGGGCAGCGTGGCCGCCGGGTCCCCCATCCTGGCCCAGGAGTGTATTGAGGACTACCTGACCTTTGACACCGGCGGGCGGCCGGGGGAGTATTTCGCCCTGAGAGTCCGGGGGGAGTCCATGAAGTACGCCGGCATTCTGCCCGGGGACCTGGTGATCGTCCACCAGCAGGCCGACGCCCACAGCGGGGAGATTGTGGTGGCCCTCTTTGAGGACGAGGCCACCGTGAAAACCCTCCGCCGGAAGGACGGCCATGTGTGGCTCATGCCGGAAAACCCGGACTACGAGCCCATCGACGGCGAGGGCTGCGCCATCCTGGGCAAGGTCACCGCCGTGGTGCGGCGGTACTGAGGTGCGGCGCATCGTATTTGATACCCCTGTGGGGCCCATGGCCCTGGAGGAGGCGGGGGGCGCGCTGACCGCCCTCTACCTGCCAAACGACCCCAGGTCCCCGGCGGGGGAGGCCACTCCCCTGCTCTCCCGGGGACGGCTGGAGCTGCTGGACTACCTGGCGGGGAAGCGGCGGGTCTTTCACCTGCCCCTGGCCCCCAGGGGCACCCCCTTTCAGCAAAGCGTATGGCAGGCGCTGACGGACATCCCCTACGGGCATACCATCACCTACGGGGAGCTGGCCCGCCGGGTGGGCTGCCCCAGGGGGAGCCGGGCGGTGGGCCAGGCCAATCACCGCAACCCTCTGCCCATCTTCCTGCCCTGCCACCGGGTGGTGGGGGCCAGGGGGGCTCTCACCGGCTACGCCGGCGGGGTGGAACTGAAACAATGGCTGCTGCGCCTGGAGGGGAGCCTCTGAGCGGTGGGCGGCCCGCCATACAAGACATGGAGACCCAAAAGGAGGATTATTCATGGCTAAGGAAAAGGACAAGGACAAACGCTTTCAGATACTCTACACCCAGGGCGTGGCCGACGTCACCCGCATCCTGCTGGACACCGTGACGGGGATGCTCTACCTGGAGATGCGGGAGGGCTACGCCGGGGGCCTTACGCCCCTGCTGGACAGCGACGGGAAGCCCATGAAGTGGAAGCCGGAGGACTGGCAATGAAGCTGATTACCTGGAACGTCAACGGCCTGCGGGCCTGCCTTGGTAAGGGTTTTCTGGACTTTTTCAAGGCGGTGGACGCCGACGCATTTTGCCTCCAGGAGACCAAGCTCCAGCCCCACCAGATCGAGCTGGAGCTGCCGGGGTATCACATCTATTGGAACAGCGCGGAGAAAAAGGGCTACTCCGGCACCGCCCTTATCACCAAAACCGAGCCTCTGAACGTGACCTACGGCCTGGGCATCCCGGAGCACGACACCGAGGGCCGGGTCATCACGGCGGAGTATGAGGACTTCTATCTGGTGTGCTGCTACACCCCAAACGCCCAGAATGAGCTGGCCCGCATCGACTACCGGATGCAGTGGGAGGATGACTTCCGGGCCTATCTGCTGGCGCTGGACAGCAAAAAGCCGGTGGTGCTGTGCGGCGATCTCAACGTGGCCCATGAGGAGATCGACCTGAAAAACCCCAAGACCAACCGGGGCAACGCCGGCTTCTCCGACCAGGAGCGGGGCAAGATGACCGACCTGCTCCAAAGCGGCTTTGCCGACACCTTCCGGGCCCTCTACCCGGACAAAACCGGGGCCTACACCTGGTGGAGCTACCGCTTCAACGCCCGGAAAAACAACGCGGGATGGCGCATCGACTACTTCATCGTGTCCCAGCGCCTGCTGCCCCGGGTGAGGGACCAGATCATCCACGCCGACGTCACCGGCAGCGACCACTGCCCGGTGGAGTTGGACCTGGACTGACGTAAAAAACAGGACTGCCGCAGCGTGAAGCGCGGCAGTCCTGTTTTGTTATTTTCCTTCCCGGTTGAGCAGATCCTGCTTCAGGTCCCACAGCTTCTGGGACAGGTCCACATAGTAGTTGTGGGGGTTCTCGAAGCGCTTGACCTCGTCCCACAGCAGGTCGATCTGCCCGGCGCACCAGGCCCGCATCTCGGCGATGGGCGGGGAGTTGTACACCCGCTTGCCCCCCTGGAAGATGGGTACCAGCAGCTCCTTGGCGGTGAAGTTGGTGAACACGCTGCGCTTCCAGGTGGCGTCCGGGTCGAAGAGCTCCAGAGGCTGGGTCTCGTCCACCACCTCGTCCCGCAGGGTGATGAGGTCGGCGAAGGCCTTCCCCGTCTCCTTGTCAAAGAGGCGGTACACCCGCTTGAAGCCGGGGTTGGTGATCTTGTCCGGATTGGCGCTGATCTTGATCTTGGGGATGATGTTGCCCTCTTTGTCCTCCACCGCCGACAGCTTGTACACCCCGCCGAACACCGGCTCGCTCTTGGAGGTGATGAGCCGCTCACCCACGCCGAAGGAGTCGATCTTGGCCCCCTGGAGCAGCAGGTCCCGGATGATATACTCGTCCAGGGAGTTGGAGGCCACGATCTTGCACTCGGT
>CALWXZ010000072.1 GCA_944385625.1 uncultured Flavonifractor sp.
GATGGTGGACAGCCGGTGGGCGATGATGAGGGTGGTGCGGCCCTGGGCCAGGGCGTCAAAGGCGGACTGGATGCGGGCCTCGGTGACGGTGTCCAGGGCGGAGGTGGCCTCGTCCAGAATGAGGATGGGGGGATTTTTCAGGAAGATGCGGGCGATGGACACCCGCTGCTTCTGGCCGCCGGAGAGCATGACCCCCCGCTCCCCCACCTGGGTCTGGAAGCCGTCGGGCATCTCCAGAATGTCGTCGTAGATTTCGGCCCGCTTGGCGGCCTCCACGATCTCGGCCTCGGTGGCGTCGGGCCGGCCGTAGCGGATGTTGTCGTAGATGGTGCCGGCGAAGAGGAACACGTCCTGCTGGACGATGCCGATGTGCTCCCGCAGGTCGTGCTGCTTGAGCTGCCGCACGTCCTGGCCGTCCACCAGCACCCGGCCGCCGGTGACGTCGTAGAACCGGGGGATGAGCTGGCACAGGGTGGACTTGCCGCCGCCGGAGGGGCCCACCACCGCCACCGTCTCCCCGGGCTTGATGTGGAGGGTGACGTGCTCCAGCACCGGCTCGGGGGAGGCGTCGTAGCGGAAGGTCACATCGTCCACCAGGATGTCCCCCTTCACGTCGGTAAGGGGGCGGGCGTCGGGGGCGTCCTTGATGTCGGGCTCCACCCGCATCAGCTCGGTAAAGCGCTTGAAGCCGGCCATGCCCTGCATGAACTGCTCCACAAAGGCGGACAGCTTGCGGATGGGGGTGATGAAGGTGGTGACGTAGAGGGCGAAGGTAGTCAGATCGATGAAGTCCATCTCCCCCTTCATGATGAGAAAGCCGCCGAAGGCGATGACCAGCACCGACAGGATGCCCATGAAGAACTCCATGCCCGACTGGTAGAAGGCCATGGTCTTGTAATAGCCCCGCTTGGCCCCCCGGAACTGGTCGTTGGCGGCGTTGAACTTGGCGCTCTCGGCCTGCTCGTTGGCAAAGGCCTTGGCGGTGCGCATTCCGGAGATGGAGGACTCCACCTCCCCGTTGATGCCGGCCAGCTTGGCCTTGACCTCGATGGAGGCCCGCATCATCTTCTTCCGGGTGAGGGCGGTGAAGGCCACAAAGATGGGGATGACGGCAAACACGATGAGGGCCAGCTGCCACTGGATGGTGAGCATGATAAAGAAGGCCCCCAGAATGGTTACCGAGGAGATGAACAGGTCCTCCGGGCCGTGGTGGGCCAGCTCCGTGATCTCAAAGAGGTCGCCGGTGACCCGGCTCATCAGCTGGCCGGTGCGGTTTTTGTCGTAGAAGGAGAAGGACAGATCCTGCATATGGGAGAACAGGTCCCGGCGGATGTCGGCCTCCATCCGCACCCCCAGCAGATGGCCCCAGTAGGTGACGATAAAGTAGAAAACCCCCTTGAGCACATAGGCCAGAGCCAGGGCGGCCATGACGGCGAAGAAGGTGGCGAAGAGCCGGTTGGGCAGCAGAGACTGCATGGACCAGCGGGACACCATGGGGAAGAGCAGGTCCACCACGCAGATCAGCAGGGCGCACACCATATCCAGGAAAAACAGCTTCCAGTGGGGCCTGTAGTAGGAGGCGAAGATGCGCAGGTAGCCCCGGTTTTTGAAGTCTTTTCGGTTGGTCATGACGATCTCCTCTCAAAAATCCGTTACCCTACAGTATAGCCCGCCCCATCCCGGCTTGTCAACCGACAAGGGGGTCAAAGCCCTGGAAGCCGGGCACTCTACCACTGTTCGGCTGCCAAACCGGTCCACATGGGCCATGCCGGAGGGCCGGATAACAGGAAAAGGCGGTATGCGCCCCGCGGAGGGGTTGCATACCGCCTTTTCCTGCGGGGAGGGTCAAAGCTTACTTGCCCATCAGCAAGGCCCGCTGAGGCTTGGAAATTTGTTACTGAATCATCAAGGATAGCTCTATTTCATCTTCGTCCGTTGCGCCGGTCTCTGCAAAGCCCCTGCTTTGATACAGCTTCAGTGCCTGGATATTATCTCTGTTACAGGTTAAGGTTACCCGATTAGAAGCGCCAAAAGGTTTGGCTTTGATATAATCCAGCACCCGATCCAAGGCAGCGCTGCCATAGCCCCGTTTCTGATTCGATTCATCAATCATCATATGCCATATATCATATTCAGGGATATCATAATCGTAAATCACCATAACATAGCCAACCATCGTTTCATCCTCATATATTCCAAACGGCTGGCATTGCTCTCTGTAAACATAAGCCTGTGCGAGACTGCGAATCGGATGTGAAACAAAGCGTTCTTGTCCAGGCGCAAGTTTGAGATGAAATGCGTCAATAAAGTTTTCTTCTGTAATTTTTCTGAGATGAATCATAAATTCCTCCATAAATTGTTCTGACTTCATTGATAAGTCGAGCTTGTATGAATATCTATAGAGGACAGAAGATTGCAACAAAAAGCCGTGGTTAAGAAACCACGGCAAAAAATTCTATAAAAAACTATTATAATGCAACCGAGGTTCTCAAAAGATATTCAGATTTCGTGAGCGTTCTGTTATTTCTCATCATTGAGCACCTCGCTTTCTATTGGATTTTGTATAATCATACTACCAATCATCCATCATGTCAATAATCTTGCGTTTCTACCTTATTCACAAGAGAGGGCTGGACCGGGCACCAGCCCGTTGGTCACCATCGTTGCATATTTTATAAAGCGGCGGGCCGGTTTTCTTCGGTGTCTGGAAAGTCCGCAGGGTTTACCGCTTCTGATCGCCCCAGAAAGCCATGCCAATGAAGGTCAAGATCAAAGACATAGATCCAGCCCACGCTGTTGAAGCCGATGATCAGGATCAGACTCAGCAGCATCAGCGCAATCCCCTGCAAACCGGGCACTCTACCGCCCTTCGGTTGCCAAATCTCCCCCCGTGGGGTATGCTGGGGGGCGAGGTGATGGAGATGTACGACCTGGATAAGCGGGCCTTTGGGGCCTTTGTGGCCGCGCTGCGAAAGGAGAAGGGCCTCACCCAGCGGGAGCTGGCGGAGCGGCTGCATATCACCGACAAGGCGGTGAGCAAGTGGGAGACGGGGGCCAGCATCCCGGACACCGCCCTGCTCATCCCCCTGTCGGAGCTGCTGGGGGTGACGGCCACCGAGCTGCTCCTCTGCCGGCGGCAGGCGCAGCCCATGGAGCCGGAGGCGGTGGAGGCGGTGGTGCAGACCGCCATCCGCTGCGCCGGGGGCAGGCCCAAGCGGGCCTGGCAGGAGAAGGGCCCCTGGCCGGTGTGGTATGCCCTCTCCCTGCTGGTGGGGGCGCTGGGGCTGTGGGCCAACTGGACCTGGACCGGCGTGCCTGAGGCGCTGTGGACGGCGGTGCTCCTGGGGGCGGTCTTTGGGGCCTGGTTCTGCTTCTTCACCCGGCTCGTCCTGCCGGAGGTTTACGACCAGTATCCCCTGGGCATGGTGCGGGACGGGCCGCTGCGCATGAATGTGCCCGGCCTGACCTTCAACAACCGCAACTGGCCCCACATCGTTACGGTGGGCCGGGCGTGGGCCTGCGCCATCATGGCCGCGCTGCCCCTGCTGTGCCTGGCCCTGGGCCTGCTCTGCCCCGCGCCGTGGGAAATGGCGCAGACAGGGGTCATTCTGGCCCTCACTCTGGGCGGGCTGTTCCTGCCGCTCTATCTGGTGGGGAAAAAATATCAATAACGGCGGGGGGAAGGGGACGCTGAGATTTTTGTGCCTGCGGGCGCAGACGCCGCTGGCAAAGGTCAGCCGGGCAATGTTCCGCTTGTCCTTGCGCAGTTCATAGACAATTGTAATCAGGCCCTCCCCCAGTCCCTTGGCCACCACCAGCCGGTAATCCGGCAGGTGGTGGCCGCTTTGCACCGCTTGCCTCCGCTTCCGTTCGGTGATAGAATAGAACCAATTTCCAAGGAATTAAAAAGAGGGAACTTGCGATGGTGCAATATCTGCTGATGGTGTCCTCCCAGGTGGGGACCATGTTTTTGATGATGGCGGTGGGCTTTCTTCTGGCCAAACGGGGCCTGCTGACCCAGCAGGGCATCCCCCAGATGACCAACCTGCTGCTGACGGCGGTCCTCCCCTGTATGCTGGTGGACGCCCTCCAGATCCAGCGCACCCCCGACCTGCTGGGGGCCATGGGCTATGCCGCCCTGCTGGTGGCGGGGCTGTATGTGCTCTGCTGTCTGCTGTCCGTGCCCCTGTTCCGGCGGCAGAATCCCGCCACCGGCAAGGCTCTGCGCTTCGGCGCTCTCTACGGCAACGTGGGCTTTATGGGGATGCCTCTCATCCAGCTGGTGCTGGGGGAGCACGCCCTGGTGTACGGCATCATCAACCTGGTGGTCTTCAACGTGTTCAACTGGAGCCACGGGGTGGTGCTGATGGGGGGGCGCAGGCAGGTCTCCCTGAAGCAGGCTGTCCTCAATCCCGGCATCATCGGCACCATCGTGGCCCTGGTGCTCTTTCTGTGCGGCATCACCCTGCCCCCCATGGTGGGCAACGCGGTGGGCTTTGTGGGCAGCATGAACACCCCCCTGGCCATGGTGATTATCGGGGCTCAGATGGCTTCGGCCGACTGGGGCGCCGTATTCCGCAACCGGTCCATCCTGGTGGCCTGCCTGCTCAAGCTGGCGGCCATGCCCCTGCTGGCCGCCCTCATCCTCTACCCCTTCCACCCGGAGGCGGACCTGTACTGCACCCTGGTGCTGCTGGCCGGGGTGCCCACCGCCAGCATCACCGCCATGTTCGCCCAGCGGTATGGCCAGGACGTGGCCACCAGCGCCCAGCTGGTCACCGTCAGCACCCTGCTGTCCATCCTCACCCTGCCCTGCTGCGGGGTGCTGGCCGCCCTGCTCAGCGGTGCGGCTTGAGGGGCAAATGGTCACAAATGCTTACAAAATGGTTTTTTCCATTTACGGCAGGGGGGTGGGGATGTTACAATGGGAAACCACATCGAAACCCCGGGCGGCGCGCCGCCCACGGCACAATGGAGGTTACCATGAAAAAACAGACCATTCTGACCGGGGTGTCCGCCCTGGCTCTGGCCCTTTTTTTGACCGCCTGTAGCGGACCGGCCCCGGAGATCACCCCCTCCCCCACCGCCGTACCCGCCCCCACGGCCACCCCCAGTCCCACCCCCACGCCGGAGCCCACCCCCATCCCGGAGCCGCCCCAGTGGGGGGAGCAGGTCTTTACCCAGGACTATACCGCCGGGGACGGAACCCAGGTCATGACGGTGTACTACACCCTGCCCATGGTGCAGAATACCGACACCTGCCCCGCCGGCCAGGCCATCAACGACTGGTACAAGGCCGACGGCGCCAGCCGCATGGAGAGCGCCGAGGCCAGCTACGAGCAGGTGGTGGCCGACTACGACGTGTCCAAGGCCGCCGGCTTCCCCTTCACCCCGGTGAGCGAGGAGATGAACTATGAGGTGGTGCTCTCCACCGATCAGGTCATCAGCATCCGCCGGAGCTGGTATATCAACAGCGGGGCGGCCTACCCCACCGTGTTCCAGCTGGGAGAGAACTTCGACCCCCAGACCGGCATCAAGCTGACCTTTACCGACTTCTTTACCGACGCCCAGGCGGTGCAGGACCGGGTGGTGCAGGCCTTCCTGGCCAGCCCGGAGCTGTCCGCCGGGGACTTCACCCAGGCGGCCGTGGCGGCGGCCTACCAGCCCGAGCAGTTCTGCCTGACCTCCGAGGGCTATGTGTTCTGGATTCAGGGCAACACCCTCCCCGCCGTCCACTCCCCGGTGGAGGTCACCATCCCCTATGACGCGCTGAAGGATGTGAGTATGTATGCAGCCCAATAAGCCTCTGGAGGGCCATACCTATCCCCTGCGCATCGAGGGCTACAGCAGCGACGGCGCCGGCGTGGCCCGGCTGGACGGCATGGTGGTGTTCGTCCAGGGGGGCGTCCGGGGGGAGCTGTGTCAGGTGCGGCTCACCCATGTGGGCCGCTCCGCCCTGTGGGGCGTGGTGAAGGAAATCACCCAGCCCTCCCCCGCCCGCATCGACCCCGACTGTCCCTACTATGACCGGTGCGGCGGCTGCGCCTTCCGGCACATCACCTACGCCGAGGAGCTGGAGGCCAAGCGCACCCGGGTGGAGGACTGCCTGCGCCGTCTGGGGGGCGCGGATATCCGCGTGACCGAGATTCTGGGGGCCGCCCACCCCGACCGCTACCGCAACAAGGCCCAGTTCCCCGTCTCCCCCGGCCCCCGCATCGGCTTCTACCAGGCCCGCACCCACAAGGTGGTGGACGTAAAAGACTGTCTGCTGCAAAGTGAGGCGGCCTCCCGGCTGCGGGGGGCGGTGAAGGAGTGGATGGTGCAGTATGCCATCCCGGCCTACAACGAGAAGGCCCGCTCCGGCCTGGTGCGCCATGTGTATGTGCGCACCAACCGACAGGGGGAGAGCCTGTGCTGCCTGCTGGTCAACGGCGTGGGGGTCCCCCGGGAGCGGGAGCTGGTAAGCGCCCTCCGCGCCGCCGAGCCCGGCCTTGTGGGCGTCGTGCTGGGGGTGAACCAGAGCCACTCCAACGTGATTCTGGGGGAGCGCTACCGCACTCTGTGGGGCCGGGACTTTCTGACCGACACCCTGTGCGGCTCCACCTTCCAGCTGTCCGTCCCCTCCTTCTACCAGGTCAACCCCGACCAGACCGAGGTGCTCTACGGCAAGGCCCTGGAGCTGGCGGAGCTCACCGGCACCGAGACCGTGCTGGATCTGTACTGCGGCATCGGCACCATCTCCCTGGTGATGGCCAGGAAGGCGGCCAAGGTCTGGGGAGCCGAGGTGGTGCCCCAGGCGGTGGAGGACGCCGTCCGCAACGCCCGCCGCAGCGGTATTACCAACGCCCGCTTCCTGTGCGCCGACGCCGGAGAGGCCGCCCGGCAGCTGGAGCGGGAGGGGGTGCGCCCCGACGTGATCTGCGTGGACCCGCCCCGGAAGGGGCTGGCGGAGGACGTGGTGGCCACCATCGCCGCCATGGCCCCCCGGCGGGTGGTGTACGTCTCCTGCGACCCGGCCACCCTGGGCCGGGACGTGAAGCGGTTTGCCGCCCTGGGCTACCAGCTGGACACCGCCACCGCCGTGGACCTATTCCCCCGCACCGTCCATGTGGAGACCGCCGCCCGGCTGGTCAGAACAAGGGCCGGGACCATATCCCTGTGAAGCTGCCCCTGAGGGCCTGGATTTGACGGTATCCCAGGCTGAAATTCAAGCATATTTGCCGCAATGGGAAACGCGTTATACGGGAGCGATCAACGGATGCCTATTATACTGGACCATCAATTGCGGGAGCAGATCCCCCACAGGGCTGCGGAATTTCCCGTCAGCTATTATCATGACGAGCTGGCTGAACTGCCCGATTGGGCGGGGCCCGTCCACTGGCATCCCGACTTTGAAATCGCCACCGCCGCAAGGAGTGTTTTGGAGTACCAGGTGGGGCAGCAGCACATCACGCTGGAGGCGGGAGACAGCATATTTATCAACGGAAATATGCTGCACAGAGTGCGGCAGCTGTCCGGCGAGAGTCCCGATCCCATCCCCATTATCCTCTTTTCCGGGGCTGCCGTCGCGCCGGAACAGAGCACCATTTATCAAAAATACATTCAGCCGGTGGCCCAGTGCAATTCACTGCCCTTTATCCTATTCCGGCACCAAGACAGCGCCCACCGGGCAATCAACCGGCTTATCCAGGACACCTGCCGTTGTTTGCGCCAGCAGGAGCAGTGCTATGAGATGGCGGTACAGCGCAACCTGAGCTGCATATTTGAGGCGCTGTTTTGTCAGTTGGAGCGCTTCCCGAAGTCCGAAGCCACCCGGGTCCAGATGAAAAGTCAGATACGGCTCCAAAAAATGCTCACCTACATCTATGAACACTACGCCCAACCTGTCACCCTCCAGGAGATTGCGGGGGCCGCCCACATCAGCCGCAGCGAAGCGGGGCGCTGCTTTCACGCCTATCTGGGCTGCTCCCCTGTGGATGCGCTGATCCAATACCGGCTTCAAACGGCCCGCAGATTGCTCAGTGAAAAAACCCTCACCCTTCAGGAGATCAGCGCTGCCTGCGGATTCCATTCGGTGGGCTATTTCAGCCGCAAATTTAAGCAAGTCTATGGACATACCCCCAGGCATGGCGGCGATTTGGGTAAATAGTGCTTGTTTCTGGCGCTTTTGTGGCTTTGTTTTGCCGTGATGTGATGCTATAATCCCAACTCGAACAGATGACTCGAGTTGGAAGGAGACCGTCATGGCAAAGCAAAAAAATTACAAAAAAACACTTGCAGCCTGCTATCTCGGCTTTGTGACCCAGGCCATATCCGCAAACTTTGCCCCGCTTTTGTTTTTGACCTTCAGGAGCACTTACGGGATCACCCTGGAAAAGATCGCAATGATACCCATGGTGTTTTATCTGGCCCAATTGCTCATCGACCTTGCGGCCACCAAATTTGCCGACAAAATCGGATACCGTACCTGCGTGGTGGTCTCCCAAGTGGTCTCAGCAGCCGGCCTTGCATCCATGGCGGTGCTGCCGGAGCTGCTGCCCGTTCCATTCGCGGGGATTCTCATTTCGGTGGTACTCTACGCCGTGGGCAGCGGGCTCATTGAGGTTTTGGTGAGCCCCATCGTGGAGGCCTGTCCCTTTGAGCATAAGGACGGAGCCATGAGTCTCCTGCACTCCTTCTACTGCTGGGGAGCGGTGGGGGTCATTTCAGGCTCCACCCTCTTTTTCGCCCTCTTTGGCGTGGAGAACTGGAAAATCCTGACCCTCCTTTGGGCGCTGGTGCCGCTGTATAACACCTGGAATTTCATCACCTGCCCCATTGAGCGGCTGGTGGAAGAGGGGAAGAGCATGGGCGTGGGCCAGCTGCTCAGATTGCCGCTGTTTTGGCTCATCATCCTGCTCATGGTGTGTACCGGCGCCTCTGAAGCCACCATGGCCCAGTGGGCCTCCGCCTTTACCGAGTCCGCGCTGGGCGTCTCCAAAGCGGTGGGCGACCTGGCGGGACCGGGCCTGTTCGCCCTGTTTATGGGGGCCTCCCGTATGCTGTACGGCAAATTCAGTGAGAGGCTGCATTTGACCAGGGTTATGCTCCTCTGCGGCGTAATGTGTGCCGGCTGTTACCTGCTGGCCTCCCTGTCCCCGTCCCCCATGTTGGGCCTTGCCGGCTGCGCCCTTTGCGGCCTGTCTGTGGGCATTATGTGGCCGGGCTCCATCAGCATCTCCGCCCAGAAATGCCCCAGGGGCGGTACCGCCATGTTTGCATTCCTGGCCCTGGCCGGAGATCTGGGCGCCACGGTCAGTCCCGCCATGGTGGGCAGTCTTTCGGAACTGGCGGGGGGCAATCTGAAAGCGGGGCTGCTGATTGCCACGGCCTTTCCCGCGGTGCTGGTCATCGGATTGCTGGCGCTTAAAAAGAAGGCCCGTTCCACCTGAATGATACCCGGAAAGCGGTCTTTGTTCCTGTGAAAATGCCATTTTAAGAGAAAAAGAAGGATTGTTATGGAAGAGAACACCTGCACCCGCAGCTGCATCGACTGCGGCTCCGCCGCCTGCAACGACCTGAACCACTCCGACGCCTTTCCTCCCTTCTGCCTGTCCAAAAACCTGGAGCAGAAGGTGCTGGACGAGGCGGTGGCCTGCTATCAGGAGCCGGACAACCACGCCGCCATGGTGGCGGCCGCCGAGGTGGAGTGCCAGCACTACTGCCAGTACACCCGTGTCCAGGAGATTGTGGCCTTTGCCAAGAAGCTGGGCTTCCACAAGCTGGGCATCGCCACCTGCGTGGGCCTGCTCCACGAGTCCCGCATCCTGGCCCGCATCCTCCGCTCCCACGGCTTTGAGGTATTCGGCATGGGGTGCAAGGCGGGCATGGTGAAGAAGGTGGACCTGGGCATCCCGGAGGCCTGCAACGCGGTGGGGGCCAACGCCTGCAACCCCATCTTCCAGGCCAAAATGCTCAACGCCGCCGGCACCCAGCTCAACATCGTGGTGGGCCTGTGCGTGGGCCACGACAGTATGTTCTACAAATACTCCGACGCCCTGGTCACCACCCTGGTGGCCAAGGACCGGGTGCTGGGCCACAACCCTGTGGCCGCCCTGTACAATGCGGAGAGCTACTACAAGGCCAAGCTGTTCGGGCCGGAACAGCCGTAACAGAAGGGGGACGGGATTGACCGCCCCCCTTGCCTTTTGTCCGCAAAGCGTGTACAATCCTCTTGCGGCGCTGGCCGCCTCAGTTTACTTTCTTGGAGGGATCTGTCATGCGTCTGGCCCGTCCGGTGGGCGACATCACCCAGGGCGTGATCTGGAAACAGCTGTTGGCCCTGTTCTTCCCCCTGTGGTTCGGCACGTTCTTCCAGCAGTTATATAACACGGTGGACACGGTGGTGGTGGGCCGGTTCGTGGGCAAGGTGGCCCTGGCCGCCGTGGGCTCCACCGGCGTCATCGTCAACCTGACCGTGGGCATCTTCACCGGCCTGGCCGCCGGGGCGGTGGTGGTCATCGCCCAGCGCTTCGGGGCCCGCATGGGGGAGGAGGTCCACAAGAGCGTCCACACCGCCATGCTGCTGTCGGTCATCATCGGGGCGGTCTTTATGGTGGTGGGCTTTGTCCTCACCCCCTGGGCCCTCCGGGCCATGGACACCACCGCCGACGCCCTGCCCGGGGCGATCCTCTACCAGCGGATCTACTTTTTGGGCATGATCCCCAACGTGATCTACAACATGGGCACCGGCGTGCTCCGGGCGGTGGGGGACTCCAAGCGGCCCCTCTACTTTCTCATCGCCGCCTCCCTGTGCAACATCGTGCTGGATTTGCTGCTGGTAGTGGTCATCCCCCTGGAGATCCTGGGGGTGGCCATCGCCACCGTGGCCTCCCAGGTGCTGTCGGCGGTGCTGGTGGTGGTCTCCCTGATGCGCTCCCAGGGGGCCTCCTTCCAGCTCTTCCCCTCGGCCCTCAAGCTCCACCGACAGCCCCTGTCCGCCATTTTGAAGGTGGGGGTGCCCACCGCCCTCCAGTCGGTGATGTACTCCGCCTCCAACATCGTCATCCAGTCGGCCATCAACTCCTTTGACACCGACGCTGTGGCTGCCTGGACGGCCTACGGCAAGATGGACATTCTGTTCTGGATGACCATCACCGCCCTGTCCCAGGCCCTCACCACCTTCGCCGGGCAGAACTACGGGGCGGGCCGGTACGACCGGCTGAAAAAGAGCGTGGGCATCTCGGTGGCTATGAGCGCCGTCATCACCATCGCCATGAGCGCCTTTCTGGTGCTGCTGGCCCGGCCCATCCTGTCCATCTTCACCCCCGACCCGGACGTGCTGGAGATCGGGGTGGAGATGGTGGTGTTCCTGGCCCCCTGCTACATCACCTACATCCTGGTGGAGCTGCTGCCCGGCGCCATCCGGGGGGCGGGCAAGTCGTTGGTGCCCATGCTCATCTCGGTGTTCGGGGTGTGCGGCCTGCGCCTGGCGTGGCTCTTCCTGGTGGTGCCCGTCCACCACACCATTATCATGGTGGAGGCCAGCTACCCCATCACCTGGATCACCACCTCGGTGGCCATGCTGATCTACTACAAATTCGGCAAGTGGCTGCGGGAGCCGGAGAGGGATTTATACCGGTAAAAAAGCAAAAAAAGACCTTCAATTTTCCGAATGAATCCTTTACAATGGGGCCAGACTATGATAAAATACCTAAGTCTGTGAGCAGACGCCATTACCCCGGACTTCGTCTCCCGGCTTACACCGGCCGGTCACGCAGCCCGCGGGCACATTTTAAGAAAGGTGGAACCCAACCATGATCCGTAAGGACGAAAAGACCGCTGTTATCGAAGCCAACCGCACCCATCCCACCGACACCGGCTCTCCCGAGGTGCAGATCGCCATTCTCACCGCCCGGATTCAGGAGCTGACCGAGCACCTGAAGATCCACAAGCACGACAACCACAGCCGCCGGGGCCTGCTGAAGATGGTCGGTAAGCGCCGCAAGATGCTGGACTACCTGATGGCCAAGGACATTGAGCGCTATCGTGCCATCATCGCCAAGCTGGGCATCCGTAAGTAATGTTGTATTGAATAGGGGTGGCGCGGACCTCCGTGCCACCCCTTCTTCCCACTCCTCAGAGCATACTTTTAGCAGTTGAATCCGGGCCTGACGGCCTGCGGACCCGGATTCAAGTGCTAAAAGAGTCAGGCTCTGGCGGGTGGGAAAACACCAATGAAAAGGAGGATTTTCCCCATGTCAACCGTGATCAAGCACAAGGAATTTACCAACCGTCATGTGTACAAGACTGAGGTGGCGGGCCGTCCCCTGACCATCGACGTGGGCAAGGTGGCCGAGCTGGCCACCGCGTCCGCCATGGTCACCTACGGCGAGACCACCGTGCTGGTGGCCGTCACCGTGTCCCCCCGTCCCCGGGACGGCGTGGACTTCTTCCCCCTCTCCGTGGATTTTGAGGAGAAGCTGTACGCCGTGGGCCGCATCCCCGGCTCCTTCATGCGCCGGGAGGGCCAGCCCTCCCTGCCCGCCGTGCTGGCCAGCCGGGTCATCGACCGGTCCATCCGCCCCCTGTTCCCCTACGACTTCCGCAACGACGTGGTGGTCACCGCCACCGTCATGAGCGTGGACCGGGACTGCTCTCC
>CALWXZ010000073.1 GCA_944385625.1 uncultured Flavonifractor sp.
ATTTCATATCGGTTGTCGAGTAATTTCCCTATGTACTGATCCATAGTTCATTACCCCCTTTTCAAAGGATCTGGAAGAGGACAGCCGTCACATTGTCCGGCGCCCCCCTTGAGATGGTGATGTCCAGCAGCCGCTGACAGCAGTCGGCGGGCTCTCCCCCGTGGATGACCTCGTAGAGCAGCTCCTGGTCGGAGAGGATATTGCTCAGCCCGTCGGAGCACAACAGCAGATAGTCCCCGCCCTGCAACTCCTTCTCATACAGGTCCGCCCGGATGCGCTCCTCCGCCCCCAGGGCCCGGGTAATCAGGTTCTTCCGGGGATGGGTGCGGGCCTCCTCCGGGGTGATATCCCCTCTGGCCACCATATCCTCCACCACCGAGTGGTCCCGGGTCAGCCGGGCAATGCCCTCCTGGTTGATGTGGTAGGCCCGGCTGTCGCCGATATTCAGCAGATAGGCGGTGTTCTCCACCACAAGAACGGCCACCATGGTGGTACCCATGCCGAAGCAGTCGGGGTCGGAACTGGCCCGGCGGTATACGGCGCTGTTGGCCTCCTCCGCCGCCCGGGCCAGCACCGCCGGCGGCGGCGTGTCCGGTTCGCCCTGGACCTGCTGGAGGGTGTCCACAAAGGTCTCCACAGCAATCAGGCTGGCGATATTACCGGCCTTGGCCCCTCCCATGCCGTCGCACACCACACCCACTGCCAGGTGCTCCGAGGGCACGTCTAAGTAATACCCGTCCTGATTCTGGGTTCGCACCACGCCTTTGTCGGTGATGCCCCACGCATTAATCATAGTGAATCAGCCTCTTTTCCGTCCGTCCGGCCCAGCTGCCAAGGCCTCCGGCAAAACAATGGAACTGGCGCTCTCCGGCCAGCGCAGCTTACGCATCGGTATGCAGCATGGCCTTCCTGCGGAGCTGACCGCAGGAGGCGTCGATATCTCCCCCCAGCTTGCGCCGCACCGTGGCGGTGACCCCGTGGGACTCCAGCCGCTTCTGGAACTGAGCCACCCGGCGGCTGGGTTTCAGCGGACTCTCCGCCACATGGTTCAGGGGGATCAGATTCACATGGCCCGGGGTGCCCTTCAAGTGGCTGGCCAGCAGGTCAGCCTGCCAGTCGGCGTCGTTCACCCCGTCCACCATGGCATATTCGTAGGAGATCCGCCGCCCGGTCTTCTCAAAATACCGGCGGCAGGTGTCAAAGAGTTTCTCCACCCCCACGCTCCTGTTCACCGGCATCAGCCTGCTGCGGGTGGCGTCGTCGGGGGCATGGAGGGATACCGATAGGGTTAATTGTAACTGATACTCGGCCAGTTTGTCAATTTTTTCGACCAGCCCGCAGGTGGACAGGGAGATGTGGCGCATCCCGATGTTGAGCCCGTCCGGGCTGTTCACCAGGGAGAGGAAACGCAATACCGTGTCAAAGTTGTCCAGCGGCTCGCCGATGCCCATGAGCACGATGTTGCTGATAGGCAGGCCGGAATCAATCTGGGTAAAGAGCACCTGGTCCAGCATTTCAGCGGGTGTCAAGTCTCTCACCTTGCCGCCCAGGGTGGAGGCGCAGAAGGCGCACCCCATGCGGCAGCCCACCTGGGAGGAGATACACACAGTATTCCCATGATGGTAGCGCATCAAAACGGTTTCGATGCAGTTTCCGTCGGAAAGCCGCCACAAATATTTAATGGTGCCGTCCAGGGCGGACACCTGCTTGCGCTCCACCTCCGGCGGGCACAGCAGGCATTCGGCCTTCAGCTTCTCCCGCAGGGCCTTGGACAGGTTGGTCATCTCATCGAAGGAGCGAACCCCCCGGTGGAGCCACTGAAAGACCTGCTTGGCCCGGAAGGCGGGCTCCCTCAGCTCTTTGAAATAGGCGGTCATCTCCGCCAGATCCATGGATTTGATGTCAGTCATGTTACTCTCCCCTGCCGGGCCTTTCCGGCGGTATCAGTCCGTATTTTCTATGGAGGAACGCAATCATCTCCTCCGCCGTGGGCTCCCGCTCCGGAGGCGCTGGCTTGACGGGGTGGGCATAAGGGGCCGGGCCTGGCTCCAGAGGATACTGGGCCCGGAAGGCCCCGGTCTGGACCCACACCTGGGCAAAGCACCACCCGTTGTCCTGCTCATACTCCAGATTTTCCGGCAGCTCCTGGATCAGCTCCTGAAATTCCGGGTACGCCAGCAGCTTGGGGTGGTAGGCGCTCTCCCGCCACAGCACCAGACCCAGGGCGGGAAATTCATAGGTACAGCCAAGTTCATGGTCCTCACAGTCGCACACATAATCGGCCTCTTTGGCAAGAGCAGGGATCAGATCCTCAACATGGGTACGCATCAGATCCAGCCCGTGGTACAGGACCTTGAGATCCTGGCTCCGGTCCAGGCCAATTCGGCTCAGCTTTCCGTCCTCATACTCCAACTGGAAGGTTTGGGGCGAGCCGTACCCGCCGAAGCGGCGCCACACCTCTACAGCCTGGCTCTCGTCCTCGCCCAGCTTCCGGAGAACTTCTTCCGCCTCCGCCTGGGTCATGCCCAGGGTGAAGGGCCCCATACCCTCGTTGGGCCGGACCTCGTACACCCCACGCATCCGCCGCAGCTTGGCGAAGAAAAATCCGTCGGTGCCGTGGCGGTGGGGCCAGCAGGTCACCATGCCCTCCCTGGCCCCCTCAAAGTCTCCGGGCACCTGGAAGCCCTCTAATGTAAAGTCTCTATGCTTGTCTAAAAATGCCCGCACTACGTCCTCATTCTCCCGCTCCAGCAGGGTGCAGGTGGCATAGAGCAGCGCACCCCCCGGCTTGACGTAGCGGCACACGTTATCCAAAATGGCCTTCTGGACCCGGGGCAGCCCCTCCAGGGGCTTGGGGTCCTTGTAGCGGATGTCCGGCTTCTTGCGGATGATGCCCAGCCCCGAGCAGGGCACGTCGGCCAGCACCAGGTCAAATCCGTCTAGGTATTCTTCTTTACACTCCTTGCCGTCCAGTACTTGGGCGGTGATACAGTCCAGGTCCAGCCGTTTGGCCCCCGCCCGGATCAGGTCCATCTTATGTGGGTGGATGTCGCAGGAGACCACCCGCCCCCTGCCCCCCATGGCAATGGCGGCGGCAAAGGACTTGCCGCCGGGGGCGGCGCAGGCGTCCAGCACCGCCATACCCTCCCTGGGATCGGCGGCCAGCACCGCCAGCTTTGCGGCGGCGTCCTGGATGTAAAAGAGGCCCTCCCGGAAGGCAGTCAGCTCCTCCAGGCTGCCGGTGTGAGACAGCAGCAGGCAGTCGGGCAGCCAGGGGTGTGGCTCCACCTCCACCCCCTCCGCCCGGAGGGATTGGGTCACCTCTTCCACTGTGGCTTTAGTGGTGTTCACCTGGGCGCAGGTGGGGGGGTCTCCGTTGTCGGCCGCCATAAGGGCGGCGGCCTCCTCCCTGCCCAGCCGGCGTGTGAAGAGGTCGGCCAGCCATTGAGGATGGCTGTAGCGTACCGCCGGGTCCTCCGGCGGCTCCAGGCCGTCCTTCTGTCGGACCAGGGAGCGGAGCACCCCGTTGACCAGACCGGCGGAACGGGGGTTCCTGGAGCCCTTCCGGGCCAGATCCACCGCCTCGCTGACGGCGGCGTGGTCGGGCACTCTGTCAAGGAAAAGTACTTGATAAGCACCCAGCCGCAAGCTGTTGCGGACAGCGGGCTCCATCTTATCCAGCTTCACCGTGGACAGCCTGCTCAGGTAGTGGTCCAGCAGCAGCCTGTTCTGGAGCACCCCGAAGCACAGCCGGGTGGCCAGAGCGGCGTCCCGGCTGTCCAGGCCGGCGGTTTTCAAGGTCTTTTTCAAAAAGCCATCCGACCAGGCGCCCTGCTTTTCGCAGGCCACCAGGGCCCGGAGGGCCACTTCTCTGGCAGTCATATCAATCCCTCCGGCGGCTGTTGAAGGCCAGCACAAACCGCAGCAGCTGGGCGATGGACACCAGCAGAGCGGCCACATAGGTCATGGCGGCGGCTCCCAGCACCTTTTTGGCCCCCCGAAGTTCCTGGTCGTCCAGCATATGGGCGCTCTGAAGGGACTGGATGGCCCGGCGGGAGGCGTTGAACTCCACCGGCAGGGTGACCACCTGGAAGAAGGCGGCCACGGCGAAGAGAATCACGCCCACGGCGAACAGAGGCCGGGAGTACATCACAAAGCCCAGGATGATGAGCAGGATCGAGATCTGGGAGCTGAAATTGCACACGGGGATGATGGCCCCCCGCAGCTTGATGGGGCCGTACTCCTGGGCGTACTGGACGGCGTGGCCCGCTTCATGGGCGGCAACCCCCACCGAGGCGATGCTGGCCGAACCGTACACCGAGTCGGACAGGCGGATGGTGTTGGTCTTGGGGTCATAGTGGTCAGTCAGCCTGCCGGAAACCCGGGTGATGCGCACACCGTACACGCCGTGAGCCCGCAGGACCTCCTCCGCGGCCTGGGCCCCGGTGAGTCCCCGGCGGCTGGCCACCCGGGAATAGCGGTTGAAGGTGGAGGACACGTTGATCTGGGCCAGCAGGGCGATGAGCATGGCGGGCACCAGAATCATCCAGTAGTAGGGGTCCACATAGTTAAAAAAGTACATGATCGGCCTCCAGGTAAGATCACATGATTTGTCCCCCGGTGAGGAACCAGAACAGATTGAGCAAAAATCCCGCCCCCAGAACGACAGTCAGCGCCGCCGTCAGCCTGGGCCGTCCTCTGGTGAGGGCGGCGGCAAACAGGAAAAAGGGCAGGGCGCAGGACAGATAGCGGCCCGCGCTGAGCAGCCAGGACAGGGAGTAGTTGAGCACCAGGTACACAAAGCCGTACAGGGTGTACATACCCCGGAACTTATTCCGTGCCCACACCAGCAGAGCGAAGAACACTGGGAAGAGCAGGATGGTGGGGACCCAGATCTGGTACCGCACCAGCTCGGCGGGATAGTGCAGGGCGTTTTGCTGCACATACCACAGGGTATCGGCGATGGGAGAGAAGCCCTGACTCCAGTGCCGCTGCATGATTGTAAAGGCAAAGGGGTTGCCGGTCACATACCAATTGAGGGCCAGGTAGATCAGAGTGCCCGCCACGGGCAGCAGCAGGGCGGGCAGCTTGCGGGCGATGGCCCTCCAGTCAAAGCGGCCCATATGCTCCACCAGCTCGGCGGCCGCCGCCCCCACCAGCAGGATGCCGTGCATCCTTGTCAGGGCGGCCAGCAGCCCCCACAGCCCCGCCAGCCACCAGCGGTGGCGCCGGATGTACCACAGGCTTGCGGCGGTGGTAAGGAGAAACAGGCTCTCGGTCATCAGCCCGCCGAAAAAGAAGGCGTAGGGGTACACCGACAGGAACAGCACCGTCCGCCGGGCTCCTTCCCTGCCCAGCTCAAAGGCGGCCAGCTTGTAGAGAAAGACGCAGCCCGCCCCGTAGCACACAAAGGACAGCAGCAGCCCCGCCGCCATAGTATTGCCCGTTATCAGGGAAATCACCCGCATCAGCCAGGGGTACAGAGGGAAAAACACCAGAAACAGATTTCTTCCATCCTCCACATAGCCGGCATAACCCAATTCTGCCAGATTGACGTAGTGCAGGCCGTCCCATCTCTTCCAGATCCACAGAAAAGCGTCAGGTCCGGACCCTGGGTAGAGGACGAAGCAGGCGATCAGACCCACGATCAGAAAGATCAGAATCCGAAAAATAAATGCAATGGAGAATACCTTTACACATTCTGCACGGTCAGGGATAGCGCCCATTGGGGCGGGCGTCTTCCCAGCCAGGGGCACCGGCACTCCGGCCCCGCCCAGCCACCGCAGCACCAGATACAGGCCCAGGGCGGCCACCGCGCCGGTGACCGCCAGGGTCCAGATCAAATTCATTGGTGTTCCTCCGGCAGGGACAGCACAGTCCCCACCTCCATGGGATGACCCCGCAGGAAGTCGGCGGCCTTCATGCGCTTGCCGCCGTCAGGCTGGATCTCCTCCAGGCGCAGTACGGTGCCCTCCCCGCAGGCCACCGCCAGCCCCTCCTTGCCGGCGGCCAGAACGGTGCCGGGGGCAGCGTTGGCATGGTCCTTGGTAACGACAGTTTTAAATACTTTACACCGCTTGTCTCCCAGGGTAGTCACGGCGGCGGGCCAGGGGATCAGCCCCCGCACCTGGTTGTGGAGCTGCCGGGCGGTGCGGCTGAAATCCATGGGGGACAGCTCCCGGCCCAGCATGGGGGCCAGGGTGGCCTTGTCATGGTCCTGAGGGGTGCGGGTAGCAGTACCGGCCTCGATTTGGGCCACCGTCTCCACCAGCAACTTGGCCCCCAGCACAGCCAGCCGGTCATGGAGGGCCACCACCGTCTCGTCGGGATCGATGGGGGTGGCGGCCTGAGAGATGATGTCCCCAGCGTCCAGGTCGTGGGCCATGTGCATGATGGTCACGCCGGTCTCCTGGTCCCCGTTGAGCACCGCCCAGTTGATGGGGGCGGCCCCCCGGTAGCTGGGCAGCAGGGATGAGTGGACGTTGATGCACCCCTTGGGGGGCGCTGCCAGAATGTCGTCAGGCAGGATGCGGCCGTAGGCCGCCACCACGATGAGCTCGGGGTCCAGTTCCTGGATGAGGGCCAGGGCGGCGCCGTCCCGCAGCTTGGTGGGCTGGTACACCGGGATGTCGTGGGCCAGCGCGCACACCTTCACCGGCGGCGCCTGGAGCTTCATCCCCCGGTTCTTGGGCTTGTCGGGCTGGGTAAACACGCCGCAGATGGTATGGCCCGCCCCAATCAGCGCCTCCAGAGAGGGAACGGCAAAGTCGGGGGTGCCCATAAAGAGGATTTTCATGCCTCGTCCTCCTCCGCCATCAGCTCGTCCAGCTCCTCGTTGGTATACAGCCGGCCTGCCAGTTCGGTGAACAGGTGGCCGTCCAGGTGGTCGATCTCATGGCAGAAGCAGCGAGCCACGATCTCCTCCCCCTCCGCTTCAAAGAAGTTGCCGTCCCGGTCCTGGGCCCGAACTCTGGCCTTCAGGGGGCGCTTCACCACGCCCCAGCGGCCGGGAACGGAGAGGCACCCCTCGAAGCCCTCCTGCTCCCCCTCCCGGGCAATGATCTCCGGGTTGACCAGCTCCAGCATCTGACCGTCGGCGTCCACCACGACCACCGCCCGGCGGAGGATACCCACCTGGGGGGCGGCCAGTCCGGCGCCGTTGGCGTGGGCCAGAGTCTCTTTCAGATCGTCCAGCAGGTCGTGGAGCCGCCCGTCAAACTTGGTCACAGGACGGCAGACCTTGTGCAGGGCGGGATCGTCGTCGGTGAGAATGGTACGCAGAGCCATAATGATGTTCCTCCTAATCCAGTGGGTTCACGTCGGCAGTCACCGACACCCCTTTGTTTTCCTTATCGGTCTGGGCCGCCCGCAGCAGGGCGGCGATCATCTCACGTACCGGCCTGGTATTGGCGCAGGCCAAGGTGAGCCGGTAGCGGTAGCGCTCGTTGATTTTAGCGATGGAGGCCGGGGCGGGACCCAGAAGCCGGATCTCCAGGGCCTGATAGGCGGGCAGCCTCAGCCACCCCTCCAGGGTACGCCGCAGGCGCATACAGGTCCGCAGCACCGCCCCCTCCAGCTTACCCGAGGCGGTGAGCACGAACAGGTCCCGGAAGGGCGGGCAGCCCCGCAGCTTCCGCAGGGCGATCTCCTGGGCGTAAAAGGCGTCGTAATCCTGACGGGCGGCGCAGCGGATCACATCATTGTCGGGGGTAAAGGTCTGGATGATGGCCCGTCCCCCCTTCTCACCCCGTCCCGCCCGCCCCACCACCTGGGTGAGCAGG
Organism: uncultured Flavonifractor sp.; assembly: GCA_944385625.1. Taxonomy (GTDB): domain Bacteria; phylum Bacillota; class Clostridia; order Oscillospirales; family Oscillospiraceae; genus Flavonifractor. The sequence goes on from CALWXZ010000073.1 coordinate 7,782, forward strand.
GAGAAGGTGCGCTCCCCCGCCCGGTAGTCGTCCACGTACAGGGACTGGTCGGCAGAGATGACCCCCACCAGGGTCACATTGGGAAAGTCCAGGCCCTTGGCCACCATCTGGGTGCCCAGCAGCACCGGGATGTTCTCCTGTTCAAACCGGGCGAACAGCTTCTCATGGCTGTGGGTGGCCGAGATGGAGTCGGCGTCCATCCGCAGCACCGCCCGCCCGGGCAGGGCCTCCCGCAGCTCCTCCTCCACCTTCTGGGTACCCGCCCCAATGAAGTTCAGGGCGCCGCCGCACACCGGACAGGCGGCCGGCAGGGGCTGGGTGTGGCCGCAGTAGTGGCACATGAGCCGCCCGTTGGCCGAGTGGTAGGTGAGGTGGACGGAGCACCGGGGGCAGGTGGGCACCTGTCCGCACTCCCCGCAGGTCACCATCCGGCTGGCCCCCCGGCGGTTGAGCAGCAGGATGGCCTGCTCTCCCCGGGCCTCGGTTTCCTCCAGGGCCCGGGTGAGTACGCCGCTCAGGTCGCTGCCGTTGCCCTCCCGCAGCTCCCTCTTCATGTCCACGATCTCCACCGGCGGCAGAGGCCGCTGGTTGTACCGCTGGGTCATGGTGAAGAGGTGATAGGCCCCCCTCCGGGCCTGGTACATGGTCTCCACCGAGGGTGTGGCGGAGGAGAGCAGCAGCAGCGCCCTCTGCTGGACACAGCGGAACTTGGCCACCTCCCGGGCGTGGTATCTGGGTATGTTTTCCGACTGATAGCTCCCCTCCTGCTCCTCATCCACCACGATGAGGCCGAGGTCCTTCAGGGGAGCGAACACGGCGGAGCGGGTACCGATGACCACACAGGCCTCCCCGCTTTTGATGCGCTTCCACTCGTCATACCGCTCCCCCGCCCGCAGGGAGGAGTGGAGCACGGCCACCTGCTCCCCGAAATGGGAGGCGAACAGCCGCATGAGCTGAGGGGTCAGGGAGATCTCAGGCACCAGCACCAGGGCGGTACGGCCCCGCCGCAGGGTATCATAGATCAGCTTCAGATAGACCTGGGTCTTGCCGCTGCCGGTGACGCCGTACAGCAGGGCGGCGGCGGGCCCGTTGCCGGCAGCCAGCGCTTTGAGTCCATCAAAGGCGGCCTGCTGCTGGGCGTTGAGCACGGGCTCCTCCCCGGGCGCCGTCCCCTCCACGCTCACCCGGCGGTAGACCTCCCGCTTTTCCAGGGTCAGCATCCCGCTTTTGACCAGGGCGCGAAGGGTGGAGGGGCTGGCCCCGGTAAAGTAGCGCAGCTCCTTGGTGGAGGCCTCCCCCACGGCGCACAGCAGCTCCACCACCGCGTATTGCAGCGGGGCGGTCCGCCGCCGGGCGGCGGCCAGGTCCAGGGCCTCCTGGGCGGGAATGGCCAGGGAGGCCACCTGCTCGGTCTTGTCCCCCACCCCCCGCTGGGCGCTGGTCTCCAGGGTAATGATTCCCTTGTCCCGCAGCAGCTTGAGGGCGGGGTTGGGGTCCCTGGTGCCGAAGGCCTCCCGGATGGTGGTCACCTCGGCGCTGCCGCCGTTTGCAAAGAGCAGCTCCACCACATGGCGGGCGTGGTCCGACTTACCGGCGGCCTCATAGGCCCCCTCCCGGTCCACCCCGGGGGCGATTTTCCACTGGTCCTGGAGGGCATAGTACAGTCCCGCCGGCAGCATGGCCCGGGCCGCGTCATACACGGTGCAGAACCACCGCTCCCGCATCCAAAGCGCCAGACGAATGGCCTGCCGGTTCAACACCGGCTCCTCATCCAGCACCGTCAGCACCGGCTTCAGAGTCAGCCCCGCCGGGCTGTGTGCCTCCAGAGCCAGCACGATGCCCTCGGTGCGGCGGTTGCCCGCGCCAAAGGGCACAATGACCCGCATACCAGGCTTTAAAAGGCCGGTCAGTTCAGCGGGTACAGCGTAGTCATAGGGCTTGTCGATGGCGTAGGTGGCGGCTTTGAGGGCAATTTTCGCTACCATGTCCATCTCCTCCCCATTTCCCCTAAGGACAGCCCGAGGCAAGCGGCAGACCGGAAAGCCTGTCGCTTGCCTCTCCATTCTCTCATATCAGGCCTCTTCCTGATTGGGATGAACCTTGCCCTCGGCCACCTCCCGGATGGCGATGGTGACGGGTTTATCCTCCAGGGAGATGCCGGCGTCCTCCGCCTCGGTGGCCACCTGACGGGCCCGCTGGGCCACCACATTCACCAGCATATACCGGCTGGGCACCTGCTTGAGCAGTTGATTCATAGGGGGTTCGAGCATCATATCGTATCAGACTCCTTCTACCAGATTCATGCGGTTTTTGGTGCGGCAGCCCTCGGCGATCAGAATGGCGATGATCTCCGCCGCCGCCTCGGACACCTTGTCGTTGACCACCAGATAGTCATAATTGGAGATCTCCCGGTACTCCTCCCGGGCCTTTTGCAGGCGGCCCTGGATCACCTCTTCGCTGTCGGTGGCCCGGCGGTGCAGCCGGCGGGACAACTCCTCAAAGGAGGGGGGCACGATGAAGATACACACGGCGTCGGGGCATTTGGAGCGCACCTTGGCGGCGCCCTGAACCTCGATATCCAGCAGCACGTCGATGCCGGCATCCAGCTTCTCCCGAATCACCCGCAGAGAGGTGCCGTAATAATTATGGACATATTCGGCATATTCCAACAGCTCGTCGTTGGCGATCATCCGTTCAAATTCCAATCGGGAGACGAAGTTATAGTTTACTCCGTCCTCCTCCCCCATCCGGGGCTGACGGGTGGTGAAGGACACGGAAAAATGGATGTCCTTGCGCTCCCCCAGCAGTTCGGCAATTACCGTGCTCTTGCCCACTCCAGAAGGGCCGGAGAGCACGATCAGCGTGCCCCGTTCTTTCTTTTTTCCCATCAAGGTGCCTCTTCCTCCTCTGCGGCTTCTGTCTCTTTTCCGCCCAGACGGCCCGCCACCGTCTCCGGCTGGAGGGCCGAGAGCACGATGTGGTCGCTGTCCATGATGAGTACCGCCCGGGTACGCCTGCCATAGGTGGCGTCGATCAGGCTGCCCTTGTCCCGGGCCTCCTGCACCATACGCTTGATGGGGGCGGATTCCGGGCTGACGATGGCAATAAGCCGCCCCGCCGATACCATGTTGCCAAAGCCGATGTTAATCAGTTTCATGGGGCCGCTCCTTACTCGATGTTCTGGATCTGTTCCCGGATCTTCTCAATCTCGGCCTTGATGTCCACCACATAGCCGGCGGTCTCAATATCGCTGCACTTGGAGCCGATGGTGTTGGCCTCCCGGTTGAACTCCTGAATCAAAAAGTCCAGCTTCCGGCCGATGGCCCCGCCCTGGCCCAGCATATGTTCCAGCTGGGACAGGTGGCTGCGCAGGCGGACGGTCTCCTCGTCCACCGCCACCTTGTCGGCATAAATGGCCGCCTCGGTGAGGACGCGGCCCTCGTCAATCTGGGTGTTCTGGAGCACCTCGTTCATGCGGGAGAGCAGCCTGGCCCGGTAGTCGGCCACGATGCCGGGGGAACGCTCCTCCACCTTGGACACCAGGCCCTCGATGGTGGCCGCCCGGGAGCGCACGTCCTGGCACAGCTTCTCCCCCTCCCGAGCCCGCATGGCGTCAAAGTCATCCAGGGCCAGGTCCAGCACCGAGCAGATGTCGGCGGACAGGGCCTCCAGATCCTCCTGGGTCTTTTCCACCAGGAACACGTCCTGGAACCGGGAGAGCAGAGACACCGAGATATCGTCCCGCAGGCCGTAGGTATCCCGCAGGTCCTGAAGGGCGGCAAGGTAGCCCTCGGCCACCGGCTTGTTCACCGAGATGGTCACGTCGCCATTGGCGGAGGGGCCGATGGTGATGTATACATCCACCTTGCCCCGGGAGATCCGGCTCTGAATCCGGCGCTTCACCGCGTCCTCGGCAAACACATAGATGCGGGGCAGCTTGACGGTGCAGTCCAGATAGCGGTTGTTCACTGAGCGCAGCTCCACCGTGATGGGGCGGCCGTTGCAGTTGGCCTCTCCCCGACCGTAACCGGTCATACTCTTGACCAAAATAGGGTTCCCCCTTGCTCCTGTAAAGTGCCTCCCGCCGCCCCAAACCGGCGGGACAGGCGGAAGGAAAATATCTAATCCAATGTATTATATCAAACTAACGATTCTTCCGCAAGACCCTGTCCACCCGGGCCACATAGAATGCGATGAGCTTGGAAAAGCCCACGTCATAGATCACAAAGCCCACATTTCCGGCGGCAAAGACCATCCAGCCCTCACTGAGGGTAGCGGGCAGGAAGGGCAGAAAGAGAGCGCGCAGCCCAAACCACAGCACCGCCAGCGCCGCATTGCAGCAGGCCAGCTTGCCCACCCACTCCATGACCCGGCTGGGCAGCCGCTCCAGCAGGCTCTTCACCATGGGCCAAAGCCCGAAGAAGATGAGGTAGAGCAGTCCCACGCTCTTGCTGGGAATGAGCAGCAGCCCCAGAATACCGGTGGCCCCGTAGCAGAAGAAGCCGGCGGCCAGACCGGCGGACACCACCGCCCCCGCCGGAAACAGCCCCGCCACCGCCACCAGCGCCAGTTTTCCCGACGGCGCCAGAAAGGCCAGGTAGAGGGAGATCAGGGACAGGCCGGTAAGCAGACCCACCAGCGCCGTCCGGCCCGCGCCGCCGCGGTAGGAATTACGCCCCGCCACGGCTCAGTTCCCGCAGCCGCCGCACAGGCAGTTGAGACACATACAGGCGGTACACATATCGCAGGCGTCGGGCCCGC
>CALWXZ010000074.1 GCA_944385625.1 uncultured Flavonifractor sp.
TCCTTCTTGAAGGCCTCCAGGGTGTCAAACTCGGACACGTCCTTGGCAAACTCGTCGTCCACGGTGGGCAGCTGCTTCTCCTTGACCTCGTGGACCTTCACCTTGAAGACCACGGGAGCGCCGGCCAGCTCAGCGGCGTGATAGTCCTCGGGGAAGGTGACGTTCACGTCCTTCTCGTCGCCGGCCTTGGTGCCCACCAGCTGATCCTCGAAACCGGGGATGAAGGAGCCGGAACCCAGCTCCAGGCTGTGGCCCTCGGCCTTGCCGCCGTCGAAGGGAACGCCGTCCTTGAAGCCCTCGAAGTCGATGACCACGGTGTCGCCGTTGTGTGCCTCACGCTCCACGGTCACCATACGGGTGGCCCGATTGATGTAGGGCTTGAGCTCGTTGTCAATGTCCTCGTCGGTGATCTTGACCGCTTCCTTCTCGGCGGTGAGGCCCTTGTACTCGCCCAGCTTCACCTCGGGACGGACGGTAACGGTGGCCTTGAAGGTCAGGCCGTCCTTGCCGGCCTCCACCACCTCGACGTTGGGCCAGGACACCACGTCCAGCTTCTCCTGCTCCACGGCGTCGGCATAGGCCTTGGGGTAGAGCTCGTTGATGGCATCTTCATAGAACACGCCGGAGCCGAACATACCCTCGATGATCTTCCGGGGAGCCTTGCCCTTCCGGAAGCCGGGCACACTGATGCTGCCGCGCTGCTTCAGATAAGCCTTCTGGACCGCGGCCTCGAACTCCTCGCCGCCAATCTCGATGACCAGCTGCACGGCGCTTTTTTCCTGCTTCTCGACGCTTTTGACATTCATCTTGTTAACTTCCTCCTGTCAGCCCCGGGGCCCGGACCAGCGGTCAGGACGGGGCAGCTTTCGCGTTATCCGTTATATATTATCAGATATGCGCGGAAATTGCCATAGTTTTTTTTATTTATTCCAGGATTTTTTGGGGGCGGAAGTCCACATAGTCCGCCGCCACCAGGTGATAGGACACCGGGCCGTACCTGCCCTCCACCGCCAGGCGGTGGCTGCCGCCGTGGAGATGGCCGTAATAGCACCCCTCCACCTGATACCGCTCCAGCAGAGAAATGATCTCCGGACAGCGGTACCCCTGGTACAGGGGCGGGTAGTGGAGAAAACACAGCTTTCTCCTCTCCCCCGCCGCCTTCAGGGAGGCCTCCAGCCGGATCAGCTCCCGGTTGAACACCTTCTGGTCCCCGGTCTCCTCGTAAAACCAGCCCCGGGTGCCGCACAGGGCGTACTCCCCGTACGCATAGCAGTTGTTGTGCAGGATATATAGGGTGGAAAAGCCCTTTTCGGCGAAAAACCGGTTCATCTTGGCGGCGGTGCTCCACCAGTAGTCGTGGTTGCCCTTGAGCAGCAGCTTGCGCCCACCGGGCAGGCCGTCCAGAAAGGCGAAGTCGGCCTCCGCCTCCTCCAGGCTCATGCCCCAGGACAGATCGCCGCACAGCACCACCGTGTCCTCCGGTCCCACCGCCTGAAAGCCCTTCCGCAGCTTGTCCACATAGCCCTCCCAGCCGCCGCCGAATACGTCCATCGGCTTGTTGGACCGAAGGGAGAGGTGGGTGTCGCCGATGACAAACAGGGCCATTTACTTGAGCATCTCCAACACCTGGTCCACCATGTGGTCCTTGGCGACGGTCTGGTGGAAGCGAATGCTCTTGTTCTTCAGCGCGGCCAGCGGGGCGGGCACCGGTACGCCGGTGAGTTCGGACAGCTGGTCCAGGATGGCGGTCCCCTCCGCCAGCTCGGTGACGCCCAGGGCGCCCAGCACACTGTCGCAGAACTTGAAGGGGCTGGCGGTGGACACCACCAGCGCGGGGGTGGCGTCGCCGGTCTCCTTCCGGTACTGGTCCAGCACGTCGAAGGCCACGGCGGTGTGGGGGTCGATGAGGTACTGATGCTCCTGCCACATCCTGCCGATGACCTTCTGGGTCTGCGCGTCGTCACAGTAGCCGGCGGCAAAGATCCGGTTGAGCTTGGTCTGGATGGCGGGGCTTACCTTATACATTCCACTGGTGTTCAGCTGGTCCATGTAGCCCCGCACCTCAGCGTCGTCGTGCTCGCTGAGGGAAAAGAGCATCCGCTCCAGGTTGGAGGAAATCAGGATGTCCATGGAGGGAGACATGGTATTATAAAAGGTACGGTTGCGGTCGTACTGGCCGGTGCGGATAAAGTCGGTGAGCACGTTGTTGGAGTTGGAGGCGCAGATCAGCTTGTTGATGGGCACCCCCATCTCCTTGGCGTAGTAGGCCGCCAGGATGTTGCCGAAGTTGCCGGTGGGGACGCAGACGTTGATGGGGTCCCCCTTCTGGATCTTTTCGTCCCGCATCAGGTCACAGTAGGCCGAGATATAGTAGACAATCTGAGGCAGCACCCGGCCCCAGTTGATGGAGTTGGCGGAGGACAGGAAATACTCCCGCTCGGCCAGCTGCTCCCGCAGGGCCTCGTCGGAGAAGAGCTTCTTCACCCCGGTCTGGGCGTCGTCAAAGTTGCCCACCACGGAGCACACCCCCACGTTGCCCCCTTCCTGGGTGTTCATCTGCAGTTCCTGGATGGCGGACACGCCGTCCTTGGGGTAGAACACCAGGATGCGGGTGTGATCCACGTCCCGGAAGCCCTCCAGAGCGGCCTTGCCGGTATCGCCGGAGGTGGCCACCAGGATGCACACCGTCTTGGTCTCCTGATTCTTCTTCAGGGAAGCGGTGAGCAGGTGGGGCAGCATCTGCAGCGCCATATCCTTGAAGGCGCAGGTGGGACCGTGCCACAGCTCCAGGCAGTAGGTGCTCTCGTCCACCTGCCGGACGGGGGCCACGTCCTTGCTGTCGAACTTGGACCCGCCGTAGGCCTTGGCGGCATAGGAGGTCAGCTCGGAGGAGGTGAAGTCGTCCAGATAGGAGTTCATCACAAAGACCGCCCGCTGCTGATAGGACATATCCCGCATGGTGTTCAGGCCGTTGGGGGACAGCTTGGGGAACACCTCGGGGGTCATGAGACCGCCGTCGGCGGCCAGGCCCCGGGCAATGGCCTGGGCTGCGGTGCAGCGGTCCTGCTTGTTTCTCGTGCTTACATAGTACATACTTTGCTCACTACCCTCATCAGATTATTGAAGAACAGATCCTGCACCAGGGCCTGGTCGTAGCCCCGCGACCGCAGGAAGTGGTAAAGCCGTTCATAGTCCTGGACTCCGGCCATGCCGCCGGCCAGGGGACTGCATCCGTCCATGTCGCCCCCCAGGGCGATATGTTTCGCGCCTCCCAGCTCCAGCCAGTGGTCCAGATGAGCCGCCACGGCCTCCAGGTCGGCCGGGCCCCCCACGAATTCGGCGAACAGGTTGACTCCCGCCACGCCGCCATGCTCTATTATGGCAGTAAATTGCTCATCGGTCAAGTTCCGCGGATGAGAAAAGACCCGCCTGGCGTTGGAATGGCTGGCAAAAAAGGGTCCGGAGAGCTGCTCCGCCACGTCCCAGAACCCGGGATCAGACAGGTGGGACACGTCCACCAGCACCCCCAGCTGCTCCGCCCTGCGGACAAATTCCCTGCCCTGGGCGGTCAGCCCCCGCTGGCCCTCTTCGGCGTTGGTGCCCGAAAGGGCGTTGGGCCGGTTCCAGGTCAGGTTCACCGCCCGCACGCCCAACGCGTGGGCCTCCTCCAGCCGCTCCGGGGAGCAGTCTAGCAGCTCCGCCCCCTCCACTGACAAAAAAGCGGCCATCTTCCCGGCGGCGAAGGCGGCCTCCGCCTCCTCCGCCCCGCGGCAGTGGGTGATCCGGCGGGCATTGACCTCCATTTCCCGGGAAAAGAGGCCGTACAAGCGTTGGAAGGTATCCCGCATGGTGAGGCCGGGAAAATCCTCCGGCTGGCCGAAGAGGGCGAAGAACTGGGCGTACCGCCGGTACTTTCCCGCCCGCTCCAGGTCCACATGATATGGGTTGCGCCCAAAACCGCCCCCCTCCAGACAGCACCTCAGCACCGTGTCGCAGTGCCCGTCAAAGACGTCCACGTCCGGCATCTCGCCCGCCTCCTTTTAAAATGCGTTTTCCCAGTAGTGAAACTCGGGCGCCCGGGTGTCCATGCCCTGGGGCGCGTACAGTTCCGCCACGTCAAACCGGGGCTGGAGCTCCACCTCCGGGTGCTCCGCCAGCCAGCACTGGGCCGTGGTACGCAGCTTCTGCTGCTTCCTCCTGTCCACAGCCGCCCGGCCGGGGGCAAAGGAGGCGTCCTTCCGCAGCTTCACCTCTATAAAGCACAAATACTTGTCATATGCTGCAATCAGGTCGATCTCCCCAAACCGGCAGTGATATCCGGCGGCCAGAATGGTGTAGCCCCGCTTTCGCAGCAGCTCCGCCGTCTTGGCCTCCCCCCACCGGCCCAGCAGCCTGGCCTCTCCCCCGCTCACAGCTTTTTCAGGAAGGTGCGGCGGTGGATGGGACAGGGCCCATACTGCCGCAGCCGTTCATAGTGGAGCTTGGTGGGGTAGCCCTTGTGCCGCTCAAAGGCGTACTGGGGGTACTCTGCCGCCATCTCCTCCATATACCGGTCCCGGCTCACCTTGGCCAAAATGGAGGCGGCGGCAATGGACGCCGACAGGGAATCTCCCTTTACAATCGTTGCGTGGGCCGTGGTGATGGCGCCGTGGCGCCCGTGGTCCCGGTTGCCGTCGATGAGAGCGAAATCCGGCGCAATGCCCAGGCCGTCTATGGCCCGCTGCATGGCGTTCATCCGGGCGCTGAGGATGTCGGTCCGGTCGATCTCCTCCGCCTCCACCCAGGCCACGCTCCAGGCCTGGGACCGCTCTATAATTATATTATAGAGCTGGTCCCGCTTCCTGGGGGTCAGCTTTTTGGAGTCATTGAGGCCGGGGATGTCCAGCTCCCGGGGCAGAATCACCGCCGCGGCGTACACCCGGCCGGCCAGCGGGCCGGCGCCCGCCTCGTCGCAGCCGCACACCAGACCGTGGCCCTGGCCCCAGCAGCTCCGCTCCAGCTCCCAAAGATCCATATAGTATATCTCCTTTACACCTCTTGGGGAATCTCCAACGTAAAGTTGCCCAGCTTGCCGCTGCGGTACTCCTCCAGCAGCACCCGGGCCATGCGCTCGGTGTCCACTTCGCCGCCGGAGACAAGGAAACCCCGCTTCCGGCCGCAGGCCTCCAGCAGCTCCCAGCCGGGCTGGCCGGGCTGGGGCTCTACCTTGTACCGGGCGGCCACCGCCTGGGGGTAGCGCTGGCCCAGGATGTCCAGCAGGTGGCAGGCCAGGGTCTCCCGGTCCATAATCTCGTCCTTCACCGCCCCGGTAAATGCCAGGTGCATCCCGGTGGTCTCGTCCTCAAACTTGGGCCACAGGATGCCGGGGGTGTCCAGCAGGTCCAGGCCGGCGTCCACGTTGACCCACTGCTTGCCCCGGGTGACGCCGGGCTTGTTCCCCGCCTTGGCCGACTTCTTTTTGGCCACCTGGTTGATGAAGGTGGACTTGCCCACGTTGGGCACCCCCACCACCATGGCGCGGACAGGGCGGCCCACCAGGCCCTTGGCCCGCCACTGCTCGATTTTGTCCTTGAGGGCTGATTTGATGGCGGCGGAGAACTGGTTGACTCCCTTGCCGTCCCGGGCGTTGGTCTCCATGACCCACCAGCCCCGCTTTCGGAACCAGTCTCCCCACACCTTGTTCATGGCCGGGTCGGCCTGGTCCGCCCGGTTGAGAATGATGAGCCGGGGCTTATCGCCCACAATCTCGTCGATGTCCGGGTTGCGGCTGGAGATGGGGATGCGGGCGTCGATGATCTCCGCCACCAGGTCCACCAATTTCAGGTCGGCCTGGATCTGCCGCCGGGTTTTCGTCATGTGGCCGGGGTACCACTGGATGTTCATATTCCCGCCTCCTCTGTTTGGGCCAACTCACATTTTATCCTCCATTATACACAAGATATAGTAGTTTGAAAAGAGCCAACCCGCACAAAAAAAGCGGCTCCGGATCAGTCCGGAGCCGCTTGATAAACCAGGGGAAATTTACTTGAGCCAGCCCACGGAAACGCATCCGCTGGGCGCGTACCAGGTCACGTTACGGCCCAGGCCCTCAAAGAGGCCGCGGACCCACACATAGTCCACGCCGTCCACCGTCTTGACGGGCAGCGTGACCGACTTGTCCTCCAGGGTCACAGTGACGTTGCCGTCCGCCTTGCTCTGGGTGGCGCCGATGCCGTTCACCGTGTCGTTGAGGGGAACATACATATAGCCCGGCTCAGTGTAGAGCGCACTATTAAAGGTAAGGGGCAGGCCGTTCCACATGACAGGCGTCTTGGACGCGTCCATGGTATAGACCACTTCGCCGCCGGAAACAGTGGTAAGCACCTGGATATCCTTGATATCCTCCTCGGGGCAAGTCATATAGTCCCGGTCGATGACCACGAAATCTGCCAGCTTCCCCGCCTCCAGAGAGCCCTTGATATCCTCGTTAAACTCGCCGTAAGCGGCCCAGATGGTGAAGGAGCGCAGGGCCTCCTCCCGGGTCATGCACTGCTCAGCGTGCCAGCCCTCGGGGGGCTCGCCCAGGCGATCCTTTCTGGTCACGGCGGCATACAGGCCGTGGTAGGGATTGACCAGCTCCACCGGAGCGTCGGAGCCGTTGATGATGATGGAGCCGCTGTCCAAAATGGTGCGCCAGGCATAGGCGCCCTTGAGCCGTTCAGCGCCAATCCGGTCCTCTGCCATCAGCATATCGGAGGTGGCATGGGTGGTCTGCATGGCGGGCAGAACGCCCAGGTCAATGGCCCGCTGGATGTCATCCAGGGTCAGAATCTGGAAATGCTCGATGCGCAGGCGCGGGTCCTCCTGAGGATTCTCCTCCATCACGCGCTCATAGGCGTCCAGGATCTGGTGGTTGGCGCCGTCGCCGATGGCGTGGCAGCCGGTCTGGTAGCCGTTGTCATAGGCCAGCTTCACCAGCTCGTACATCTCCTCGTCGGTGGAGCGGTAGTTGCCAATGTGTCCCGCCCGATCGCTGTAGTCCTCCAGCATGGCGGCGGAACGGGCGCCCAGAGAGCCGTCGCCAAAGAGCTTTACGGCCCGCACGTCCATGTGATAATTATAAAGTCCGCTCTGAGGCTCGGTATTGCGCAGGTAGTCGGCCTGCTCGCCCTCGGTGGAGGACAGAGACATGAGAATATAGGAGCGCAATTTCAGGCTGCCGTCCTCATACAGAGGCTTATATACCTCATTCAGGGTTTCTACCGAGGTGCCCGCGTTCATGGCGGAGGTGAGGCCATAGGAGAACAGCTGATCCTGAGCCAGCAGCAGCGCCTGCTTCTGCTCCTCAATGGTGTAGCTGGGCAGCAGCGCGGAGATCGGGCTCATGGCGGTGTCGGTCACACAGCCCAGCAGTTCGCCGTCCTCCGTCTTCAGATACTCGCCGCCCTGAGGATTGGGGGTATCCTTGGTAATGCCGGCCAGTTCAAAGGCCATGGAATTTACCCAGCACATATGTCCGTCGGCCCGGGTGAGGTACACCGGGTTATTGGGGGCTACCGCATCCAGCTCCTCCTTGGTGGGATAGCTGGTGTCATCCCACACGGTATTCAGCCAGCCCCGGCCCCGAATCCACTGGCCCGGCTCGGCCTCGGCCGCCGCGGCCGCCACCGCCGCCAGGATATCCTCCTTGGGCTTCCAGAAGGCGTCGATCTGGAGCAGACTCTCACCCAGGCCATTGATGTGCATATGCCCTTCAATAAGACCGGGAATCACAGTGTTGCCGCCCAGATCCACCACCTTGGTGTTGGGCCCGATATAGGTCTCCGCGCCGGCCTCGTCACCCACATACACCAGCCGGTCCCCCTTGACTGCGAGGGCGGAAGCCACGGAAAACGACTCATCCACCGTATAGATGTTGCCGTTGAGATACACGCTGTCCGCCGCTTGCGTCCCTGCCGCCGAGGCCGCCGGCACAAGCGAGAGAAGTGTGGTGGCCGTTAAAACGGAACTGAATACCCTTCGGAACTTTTTACCTATCATAGTTTCGCCTCCCATTCTGCTCTTCCTTCTCTGCTGACGAATAAAAAGTGTTTCACCCCTCTCTTTCCGTTCGATGGATTCAGATTAACACGGATCATTTAATTTTGCAAGATAAAGTATTAAATCTTGCATTTTACCCTCTGCAACCCTTTGGTAATTTATCCATATCATAAATGCTTAAATTTTTTTAAGTTTCAGGTTCTATCCCTTCAAAAAATAATATTTTCAGAGCAATGCACTGATTTAACCATAAATTTTCAGCTATTTCTACAACGAAAACGGACTGATCTGCTAAAAAAAGCAAAAAAGGCGCCCGTTGCAATTCAGCTGTTTTGCATAATCCCGCCATCTATCCGTCATTTTGCACATCAGACGGCAATTCGTCCCCTGGAAAAGGCACGGATTGATACAAATAATGGCCGCCTGACGGCGGCCATTATTTGCGCAGATGACAGGGCAGTCATGCAACTTGCAGTTTGCAACAGGCCCCTTTTTCGGACAAATCCAATGCGATTAGATGCGCTCCTTGACCTTGGCGCTCTTGCCCACGCGGTCCCGCAGGTAATACAGCTTGGCGCGGCGCACCTTGCCCTTGCGGACGATCTCGATCTTCTCCACAGCAGGGGCGTGGATGGGGAAGACCTTCTCCACACCGACGCCGTAGGACACGCGGCGGACGGTGATGGTCTCCTCGATGCCGCCGTGCTTCTTGGCGATGACGGTACCCTCAAAGACCTGGATACGCTCACGGTTGCCTTCCTTGATGTGAACGTGTACACGGACGGTGTCGCCCACATTGGCCACGGGGGGCTCGGCCTTCTGATACTTGGCGGTAAAAGCCTGCATAAGATCCATTTGATTTTCCTCCTGTTGATAGGCGTTCTTGCCGGCCATATTCCGCCGCCCTACCCGGGACGGCAGCCGCAGAGGACCGCCCTTTATTGAGTCCGAGATAGTATATCATGCCCCGTGGTAAATTGCAAGCAGATTTTTCATTTTTTCCCCGCTTTCCGCAGCGGCCCGGCGGCCAGCCACAGGGCGGCCAGCAGCAGGGTCAGGTTGCCCTCCCCCGCCCGCCACAGCAGCAGCGCCCCCATGGTCAGCCCCATGGACAGCCCGGCGGAGAGCAGGCCCACCGCCGGCACAGCCCAGTCCTCTCTCCCCGCCAGGGCCAGCAGGCACCCCAGCGCCCTGCCTCCATCCAACGGCCCCGCCGGCAGCAGGTTAAAAAGGCCCAGAGCCAGGTGGAGGCCGGCAAAGCAATACCACCCCTCCCCCAGTCCGGCGCACAGCCAGGCGCACAGCAGATTGGCCGCCGGCCCGGCCAGGACCGCCGCCAGCTCCCGGGCGGGGCCCAGGGGATGGCGGGCGGACAGAACCATCTCCGCCCCAACGCAGGAGATCCTCAGACGGGCCACCTGACCGCCCAGCAGCCGGATGGCGGCGTAATGGCCCAGCTCATGGAGGGCGCAGGCCCCCAGGGCCTGGAGGACCATGCCGCCGCTGTCCAGGTAGTACAGCAGGGCCCACAGCATCAGGGCCCCCGCCGTGATCTCCCAGCGTCCCCACCTCATTCAGCTGGTTTCGATATAGTAGATGGGATTGATACGCACGCCGTTGAGCCGCAGCTCCAGATGCAGGTGGGGGCCGGTAGTGTTGCCGGTATCGCCGGACAGGGCCACCGTCTCCCCCGCCGCCACCGTCTGGCCCTGCTGAACCAGCAGCTGGCTGCAATGGGCATAAAAACTCTTCACTCCGTTGGCGTGGCTGATCTGGAGGTAGAGGCCGTACTGGTCGGGGTCGTCTCCGATATAGTCCACCACGCCGTCGGCAAAGGCCTTCACCGCCGTGCCGGTGTTTACCGCCAGGTCCACCCCGTTGTGGAACTTCTCCTCCCCGTCCACCGGGTGCTCCCGCCAGCCAAAGGGGGAGGTCAGCACCCCCATCACCGGGCTCACCGTCTCCTCCAGGTCCAGCCGGTACTTGTCCATGGAGGTGTTGTCCGGCAGGGCGGGGCCGGTGTAGTCCACGTGCTCCACCGCCGGCTCCGGGGTGGGCGTGGGCGTCGGGGTAGCCTCCGGCCGGGGCGCCGGGGTAGCCACCACCGCCGGGGTGGCCTGTGGGTCCAGCTTCAGACCCAGCGTCCCGGCGCCCGCCTGACGGCCAAAGCCGCTGAGCCAGGCCGCCTGGGCGGCATAGAGGGCGTTCTCCTCCGCCGGGCCGGCGGTTTGGGTCTCCTCCCCGCCCAGCACCCGGTTCCACGCATCCCCCAGCGTCTCCAGCACCGGTTCCCCCTTGGAGATGGACTGGCCCAGGTCGGAAAAGACCGCCTGAAAGTCCGTGTCCCCCCGCAGCAGTACCAGCACCTGCCCCCGCAGAGCGGCGATCCGCTCCGGGAAGATTCCTTTACCGATAAACACCGCCAGAAACAGGGCCAGGCAGACCACAAGCTGGATGATCCGCCGCTTTTCCCGGGGGCCCAGCACCGTTTTCCGCCTGTTCTGTCCCGCTCTTCTGCTTGTAACCCTGCCTCGCTGCTCTCCCATGCCGGCCCGCATCCCTTCTGTATGAGTGTGGGCTATCTATATGCGGCTGGGAGGGAGATTATGCGGACAACCCGGAGTTAGGACTTCTCTCCCATGAGGGCATCCCAGTAGCGTTTGGCGGCCTGCTCCACCTTATTATCCCCGTATCGATAATAGCGGGTCCCCGCCAGGGCGTCGGGCAGGTACTGCTGCCGTACCCAGTGGTTGGGAAAGTCGTGGGGGTAGAGATACCCCTGCTCCCGCTCCATCCCCGCCGAATCGGCATGGACGTTCTGGAGGTGCCGGGGGTAGTCCCCCGTCTTGCCCTTGCGGATGTCGGCCTGGGCGGCGGCAATGGCCTTGTAAACCGAGTTGGACTTGGGGGCGGTGGCCAGCAGAATGGCCGCCTGTGCCAGGGGCAGCCGGGCCTCGGGCAGACCCAGCTGGAGGGCATTGTCCACCAGGGCCTTGACGATGAGGGCGGCCTGGGGATAGGCCATGCCCACGTCCTCGCTGGCCGAGCACAGCAGCCGCCGGATGGCGGTAATCAGGTCCCCCGCCTCCAGCAACCGGGCCAGATAGTGGCAGGCGGCGTCCGGGTCGGAACCCCGCAGGGACTTCATCAGGGCGGAGGCGATGTCATAGTGGTCGTCCCCCTCCCGATCATACCGCATGGCGGAGCGCTGGGCCACCGTCTGGGCGTCGGCCAGGGTGACAAGGAGTTTCCCCTGCTCCCGCTTGGCGGAGTTGAGCAGCAGCTCCACCGCGTTCATGGCCTTGCGGACGTCCCCGCCGCAGGCCGAGGCGATGTGCTCTTTCACGCCGTCCTCGCACACCACCTCCCCCTCCAGCCGCTCCCCCATGAGCTTGATGGCCCGCTCCACGGCGGGGAGCACGTCGGCGGCGGTGAGGGGCTTGAACTCGAAGACGCTGGAGCGGCTGAGCACCGCGTTGTAGACATAAAAATAGGGGTTTTCGGTGGTGGAGGCGATGAGGGTGATCTTGCCGTTTTCCATGAACTCCAGCAGGGACTGCTGCTGCTTTTTGTTAAAGTACTGGATCTCGTCCAGGTAGAGCAGCACCCCGTCGGGGGCCAGCATGGTGCCGATCTGGGCCATGATCTCCTTGATGTCGGAGATGGAGGCGGTGGTGGCGTTGAGCCGGTGGAGGGGCCGGTTGGTGCGCTTGGCGATGATGTTGGCCACCGTGGTCTTGCCGGTGCCCGAGGGGCCGTAAAACACCAGGTTGGGGATATTACCCCCCTCAATAATGCGGCGGAGCAGCCCTCCCTCCCCCAATATGTGGCGCTGGCCCACCACCTGGTCCAGAGACTGGGGACGGATCTCGTCCGCCAAAGGCCGGTATGACATGGCAACGACCTCCCTTACAACACAGAATGGAGCGGAATTGCTTCCGCTCCATTCTAACACACGTTCGATTATTCGTACAGGGGGTATTTGGCGGTGAGCTGGGCCACCTGGGCCCGCAGCTTGTCCTGATTGCCCTCGAAATTGGTGGCGGTCTGCCACATGACCTGAGCGATGACCTTCATGTCCTCCTCCTGGAAGCCACGGGTGGTGGCGGCGGGAGTACCCACCCGGATACCGGAGGTGACGAAGGGCTTCTCGGGGTCGTTGGGGATGGCGTTTTTGTTGACGGTGATGTTGACCTCATCCAGCCGGTGCTCCATCTCCTTGCCGGTCAGGTGGGCGGGACGCAGGTCCACCAGCATCAGGTGGTTGTCGGTGCCGCCGCTGACCAGGTCGAAGCCCTCCTTCAGCAGGGCGTCGGCCAGGGCGGCGGCATTCTTCACGATCTGCTGCTGGTAGGTCTTGAACTCAGGCTTGAGGGCCTCGCCCAGGGCCACCGCCTTGGCGGCGATGATGTGCTCCAGAGGGCCGCCCTGGCTGCCGGGGAAGATGGCGGAGTCGATCTTCT
>CALWXZ010000075.1 GCA_944385625.1 uncultured Flavonifractor sp.
GACCCCCTAATGTAGTTCTATTTTCCTACATTAGGGGGCCTTTTGTCTATTGTCCGGTTTTACTGGACCTGTTCACATCTGTGCGGCATTTTCTGTGGAGTAAAAGTCCCCGGTTCGCTGCCAATCTGGCGGCGGACCGGGGACCTTCTGTTATGTGGGGATCAGGCCGGGCAAGGCTCAGCAGCTGGCGCCGCCGATAACGGTCTTGTCCATAATGGCCTGCTTGTCGATGGAGCCGTGGAGCAATTTGTCCTCCACATAGTCATACCCCAGCCGAGCGATGGTGTCGGAGAAGCGCTCCCCGGTCTGGCCCTCATCCCGGAAGAGGAGGATGGCCTTCTCCACCAGGGCGATGACCTCCTCTTCGCTGGTGAAGATCTTGGACATGGGCCGGCCGGCGGCCACCCGCTTGCCCCAGCGGCCGCCCAGATAGATCTTGTAGCCGTAGGTGCTCTCGGTGTAGGCGCCGAAGGGGCACTTGCCCAGGCAGCGGCCGCAGTGGTTGCAGGCCTCGGTGTCGATGATGGCCTTGCCGTCTTGCATGGACACGGCGTGGATGGGGCAGGCCTTCTCAATCTGGCACACCTTGCAGCCCTTGCACTTGTTGAGATCGGGCTCAGGCAGGCGCTGGCCGATGACGCCCAGGTCGTTCAGGTCGGGCTTGACGCAGTTGTTGGGGCAGCCCCCCACGGCGATCTTGAACTTGTGGGGGAGAGACACGTCGTGGTAGCCCTTGTAGAACAGCTCGTGGAGCTTCTCGCTGAGGGCGAAGGTGTCAATGAGGCCGTACTGGCAGGTGGTACCCTTACAGGACACCACCGGGCGCACCTTGGAGCCGGTGCCGCCCGCGTCCAGACCGGCGGCGTTCAAAAACTCAATGAGGGGCTCCACATTCTCATAGGGCACGCCCTGAATCTCCAGGGTCAGGCGGGTGGTCATGGTGACCTCGCCGGAGCCGAACTTCTGGGCGGCCTCGGCCACGGCGGTATGTTCGGCGGTGGTCAGCTTGCCGTTGCGGGTGATGACCCGGACGTTGAAGCAGTCGGGCGTCCGCTTGTCCCACAGACAGCCCAGACCCTTGAGGCGCTTGACCTCCTCGGGGGGCAGGGCGGCTCCGGCGGGCCGGGGCACCTTCACCTGGTTGAAGGTGACGCCGCCCTCCAGAACCTTGGTATTGGTGTAGCCATAATATTTCAGCTTGCTCTGGAGGAAGTAGCCCCGCTTGCCGCGGTTGCACACCAGCAGCAGCTTCTCGTCCTTGTCAATACCCTCCAGCGGGCCGTTGACCTTGCCCAGCTCCACCCAGTGGGCGCCGGGGATGGAGGGGGTGGGCAGCACGTCAATGACCTTGTAGTCCTTGGCGGCGCCAGCCAGATACTCGGCGGGGGTGAAGGACTCCAGGGCGCCGGACAGCTTGTTCTCCAGCACACAGCAGGCCTGAACGAAGGGGTGGATGGCGGTGGAGAAGGGGGGCGCGTAGGCCATGTCCAGGTTGTCGAAGGCATCCAGGGTCAGTCCGGCGGACAGACCCACCACGGCGATGTCCACCATCTTGTCCACCGCGCCGGAGCCCATCACCTGGATGCCCAGCAGCTTGCGGGTGTTGCGGTCGGCGATCAGCTTGGTGAGGAAGCTGGAGGCGCCGGGGTAGTAGTGGGCCTTGTCGTCACTGGCACACACCACGGTGATGGGATCGTAACCCTCCGCCTTGGCCTGAGCCTCGGTGAGACCGGTGCGGCCGGCGTTGAGCTGGGGCAGCAGCTTGACCACGCCGGTGCCCAGGCAGCCGCTGTAGGAAGTTTCTGTGCCGGTAATGGTCTTGGCCAGATCCCGGGCGGTGATGTTGGCGGTGGAGCCCATGGCGGACCACTGAGGCTTGCCGGTGAGGCGGTTGTACACCATGGCGCAGTCGCCGGCGGCGTAGATGTCGGGCAGGCTGGTGCGCATCTGCTTGTCCACCACTACGGTGCCCTTGAAGAGTTCAATGCCGGTGTCTTTCAAAAAGTCGGTGGCGGGGCGCACGCCGATGGCCATCACCACCACGTCGGCGGCAATGACGCCGCCATCGGTGACAATGCCGGTGGCTCTGTCGGTGCCGGTCACCGACTGGATGCGCTGGCCGGTAATCACCCGGATGCCGGCCTCCTTCAGCTTGCGGCGGGCAAAGTCGGCCATCTCGGGGTCAAAGGCGTTGGGCATGATCTGCTCGGCAAAGTCCACCACAGTCACGTCCAGGCCCTGGCCCATCAGGTTCTCGGCAATCTCCAGGCCAATAAAGCCGGCGCCCGCCACCACCGCCCGGCGGCAGCTGTTGGCACTCACATAGTCCCGCAGGCCCACCGCGTCGTCGGGGGTGCGCATGGGGAACACGCCGGGCAGATCCTTGCCGGGCATATCGGGGATAAAGGGGGCGGCACCGGTGGCGATGATCAGCTTGTCATAGCTCTCAGTGAAGGGCTGGCCCTCCAGCAGGCCGCTGACGGTCTTGGCAGCAGGGTCCACATGGGTGACCTCACAGCCGGTGACCACCTGAGCGCCGGTGAGACCGGCATACTTCTGGGGCGTGTTGACGATCAGCTCCTCCCGGGTGCCGATGAGTCCGCCCACATAGTAGGGCAGGCCGCACCCGGCATAGGAGATGTCCCGGCCCTTGTTGAGAACCTTTACTTCCACGCTGCGGTCTTGCCGCTTGATTTTGGCTGCGGCTTTTGTTCCGGCGGCCACACCGCCGATCACCAGAATACGCATACTAGCTCCCCCTTGGCAAAAATTTTAAGTCAGTTCGCTTGAAGTCAGTATATCACCCTGATACAATTAAATAAAGTTTTTAAAACTTATCAGATGATCGAATTTTCTTATGAGGAGCGAGGGGCTTTGGTGGACTATCGAATCCGCACTTTTCTGACGCTGTATGAAACCATGAACTACCGCAAAACCGGGGAGCAGCTCTGTCTGAGCCAGCCGGCGGTGAGCCAGCAGATCCGGGGCCTGGAGGAGAAATACGGCTGCAAGCTGTTTGTCTATGACGGCCGGCGGCTCCACGCCACGGCCCAGGCCCGGCGGGTGGCGGAATATGCCCGGGCCGCTCTCTACAACGAGCAGCGGCTCCAGCAGGAGCTGGCGGGGCCCGCCGCCCGGGAGGTGCGGGTGGGGGCCACCAAGACCATCGGGGAGTTTGTGCTGGCCGACGCCCTGGGCCGGTATATCAGGCGCTCCCGGGACAGCCTGAACATCACGGTGGACAACACCTCCGTCCTACTGAACCTGCTGGAGCACGAGCAGCTGGATTTTGCCCTCATCGAGGGGGCCTTTGACCGGAGTAAATTCGGCAGCCGCCTGTTCCGCCGGGCCCGGTTCGTGGGGCTGTGCCGGAAGGACCACCCCTTTTCCGGGCGCACCGTCTCTCTGGAGGAGCTGGCGGGACAGTGCCTGGTGGTGCGGGAGGAGGGGTCGGGCACCCGGGGCATCCTGGAGAATGTGCTGGCCGAGCGGGGATATTCCCTGGACCTGTTTTCCAGGGTCATCTGCGCCAACCAGTTTTCCCTCATCATACGGTTTGTGGAGGCGGGGGACGGTGTGACCTTTGCCTACGAGCCGGTGGCGGCCGGCCGGCCGGAGCTGGCCTTTTTTCACCTGGACTGTCTGGACGAGGATCGGGAGTTCAGCCTGGTCTATCTGAAGGGGACCCACGTCTTTCCTTTGACGCGGGAGGTGCTGGGGGAGTTGGCACCGGAGGGACTGGAGGATGAGACGGAATGAACAAAAAAGACTTGCAATAAGCGCAGAGTTATGGTAATATATTCGGGTACTGGAAATTGCGGCCAAGATTCCGGCAGGAAGCCGGGGGGCGCGGCCAGAGCCGCGGCACACGCAGAAAAGGACCGGTATGTGATTTGACTTATGTTAAGTATACCAGGAAGGTATCTGTTCCCCCAAGGGGAGCGGATACCTTCTTTTTTTGCAAAGGAGCGCGGATATGACGCTGGAACAGTTTTTCAAGGAGGTTCCCCGGGCGGCGCTGGCCTTTTCCGGCGGGACTGATTCCGCCCTGCTGCTGTGGGCGGCAAAGACCTACGGCTGCGACGTGCGGGCCTATTATGTAAATACCGCCTTTCAGCCCGCCTTTGAGCTGGCCGACGCCAAGCGGCTGGCCCGGGAGCTGGCGGCGCCCATGACGGTGGTGGAGGCCGATGTACTCAGCGTACCCGAGGCGGCGGCCAACGGCCCCCGGCGGTGCTATTACTGCAAGAAGGCCCTGTTCACCACCCTGCGGAAGCGGGCGGCGGAGGACGGCTACGCCGTGCTGCTGGACGGTACCAACGCCTCGGACGACGCGGGGGACAGGCCGGGGATGCAGGCCCTGCGGGAGCTGGAGGTGCGCTCCCCCCTGCGGGAGTGCGGCCTCACCAAGGATGAGGTGCGGCGGCTCTCTCGGGAGGCGGGGCTGTTCACCTGGGACAAGCCGGCCTATGCCTGTCTGGCCACCCGGGTGCCCACCGGCACCGCCATCACCCGGGAGGCCCTGGAGAAGGTGGAGCGGGGGGAGGATGCCCTCTTCCGGCTGGGCTTCACCGACTTCCGGGTGCGGCTGTTGGGGGAGGCCGCCCGTATCCAGCTGCCGGCGGAGCAGATGGAGAAGGCCGCCAGAGAGCATACTGCCATCACCCAGGCGCTGGAGGCGGATTTTTCCGCCGTTCTGCTGGATCTGAAGGGGAGGTAAGCAAATGGACAACAAGCACGATATCCTGGAGCTGCTGCGGGCGGTGTCGGCGGGAAACACCAGTCCGGAGGCCGCCCTGCTGGAGCTGAAGGAAAAGCCCTTTGAGGATCTGGGCTACGCCAAGGTGGACTTTCACCGCTCGGTCCGCCAGGGCGCGGCGGAGGTAATCTACGGCGCGGGCAAGACCCCGGAGCAGATTGCCGGTATCGCCGCCGCCATGGGGGAGCGGGGCTGCCATAATATCCTGATTACCAGAATGGGAGAGGAGGCCGCCCGCATTGTGGAGCAGTCCGTCCCCCTGGACTACCGGCCCATCCCCAAGCTGGGCGTGGCCTTCCCCGGCCCCCGGCAGGAGCTGGGCCACATCGTGGTGGCCACCGGCGGCACCAGCGATATGCCGGTGGCGGAGGAGGCCGCCCTCACCGCCGAGGTGATGGGCAACAGGGTCACCCGGCTGTACGACGTGGGGGTGGCGGGACTTCACCGGCTGCTGTCCAATCTGGAGCCGCTGATGAGCGCCCGGTGCGTCATCGCGGTGGCTGGGATGGAGGGGGCCCTGGCCTCGGTGGTCGGCGGGCTGGTGGACTGCCCGGTGGTGGCGGTGCCCACCAGCGTGGGCTACGGCGCCAGCTTCGGCGGTCTGTCCGCCCTGCTGGCCATGCTTAACTCCTGCGCCTCCGGGTGCAGCGTGGTCAACATCGACAACGGCTTCGGCGCCGGCTATCTGGCCAGCATGATTAATCAGATGGAGGGATTACAGTGAAAACCTTGTATATCGAATGTAATATGGGGGCGGCGGGGGATATGCTCATGTCCGCCCTGTACGAGCTGCTGGAGGACAAGCAGGGCTTTCTGGATACCATGAACAGTCTGGGCCTGCCCGGCGTGCGGGTAGAGGCCGCCTCCGCCGTCACCAGCGGCATCACCGGCACCCATATGAAGGTCACCGTCCACGGGGAGGAGGAGGACGAGCATCTCCATCATCACCACGATCATGAGCATCCTCACGAGCACGACCACGAGCACCATCACGACCATGACCATGAGCATCATCATGACCATGACCATCCCCACGACCACGACCATGAGCATCACCACCATCCCCACGCCACCCCGGACCACATCGCCCATCTGATCGACCATCTGCCCCTGCCGGAGGAGGTGAAAACCCACGCCAAGGTGGTGTACGGCGCCATTGCCCAGGCGGAGGCCAAGGCCCACGGCTGCCCGGTGGGAGAGGTCCACTACCATGAGGTGGGGGCCCTGGACGCGGTGGCCGACGTGGCCGGTGTGTGCTATGCCCTCTATTTGCTCAAACCGGACAAAATCGTGGTGTCCCCCATCCATGTGGGCAGCGGCACCGTTCGCTGCGCCCACGGCATTATGCCGGTGCCCGCCCCCGCCACCGCCGCTCTGCTCTCCGGTGTGCCCACCTATGGCGGGGAGATCCGGGGCGAACTGTGTACCCCCACCGGAGCCGCTCTGCTGGCCCACTTTGCCCAGTCTTTCGGCTCCATGCCGGTGCTCAATGTGGAGAAGGTGGGCTACGGCGTGGGCACCCGCCAGTTTACGCAGGCCAACTGCGTCCGGGCCTTCTGGGGCGAGAGCCAGGAGGGGGGCAACGGCGAGATTGTGGAGCTGGTGTGCAACATCGATGACATGACCGGCGAGGCCTTGGCCTTTGCCGCCGAGCAGCTGCTGGCAGCGGGGGCCCTGGACGTGTATACCATTCCCGGCGTCATGAAAAAGGGCCGCCCCGGCCATGTGCTCACCGTGCTGTGCCAGGTGGGGAAGGAGAAGGAGCTGGCCCAGGCCGTCCTGCGCCACACCACCACCAACGGCCTGCGGGTGCGCCGGTGCGAGAAGTATTTCCTTACCCCCGGCAGCAAACGTGTGGATACCCCTTGGGGGGCCGTCCGGGTGAAAACGGCGGAGGGCTTTGGCATTTCCCGCGCCAAGCCGGAGTATGAGGATGCCGCCGCCCTGGCCCGCGAAAACGCTCTGCCCCTGGCAGCGGTACTGAAAGAAGTGAACAAGGGCCTGTAAGCGAAAGGAGACGATCATGAAGCGGATTCTGACCCTCATCCTGAGCCTGGCCCTGACCGCCGGCCTGCTGGCGGGCTGCGGCGGCGGAAAGACCGCCGCCACCACATCCCCCCAGACCGGCAGCAAGGACAGCGTGGTTATCGCCATGGGCACCACCTCCGAGCCGGAGGCCGGTTTCGACCCCGCCTACGGCTGGGGGGCCGGGGAGCACGTCCATGAGCCCCTGATCCAGTCCACCCTCACCGTCACCAACACCGACCTGACCATCGGTTACGATCTGGCCACCGACGTCCAGGTCAGCGACGACGGCCTGACCTGGACGGTCAAGATCCGGGACGACGTGAAGTTCACCGACGGCGAGCCCCTGACCGCCGAGGATGTGGCCTTTACCTACAATACAGTCAAGGCGGCCAGCTCGGTCAACGACTTTACCATGCTGGACCGGGCCGAGGCGGTGGACGACACCACCGTGGTTTTTCACATGGCCACCCCCTTCTCCATCTGGCCCTATACCATGGCCATCGTGGGCATTGTACCTGAGCACGCCTACGACCCCGCCACCTATGGCCAGAGTCCCATCGGCTCCGGCCGGTACATCCTCAAGCAGTGGGACAAGGGACAACAGGTGATCCTGGAGGCCAACCCCGACTACTACGGCCAGCCCCCCAAAATGAAGCAGGTGACCATCCTCTTTATGGAGGAGGACGCCGCCTTCCTGGCGGTCCAGGCCGGCCAGGTGGATCTGGCCTACACCTCCGCCACCTACTCCGACCAGAGCCCTGCCGGCTACAGCCTGGCAGCCTATGACAGCGTGGACAACCGGGGCTTCAATCTGCCGGTGATCGAGGGTACCCTCACCGGCGACGTGCTGGTGCGCCGGGCCATCAACATCGGCATCGACCGGCAGGAGATGATCGACAACGTGCTCAACGGCTACGGCACCCCCGCCTACAGCGTGTGCGATCAGATGCCCTGGTACAATCCGGCCTCCGAAGTGGAGTATGATCGGTCGGGGGCTGCCGCCCTGCTGGATGAGGCGGGCTGGACCATGGGGGCCGACGGCGTCCGGGAGAAGGACGGCGTGAAGGCCACCCTCAACCTGCTCTATCCCACCAGCGATTCGGTCCGCCAGGCCCTGTGCGCCGACTTCGCCAACCAGCTGGGGGAACTGGGCATCTCCTGCACTATGGAGGGGGTGGGCTGGGACACCGCCTATGACCGGGCCCTTACCGAGCCCCTCATCTGGGGCTGGGGTGCCCACACCCCCATGGAACTCTATAACATCTACCACACCATCGGAGATACCGGCACCGCCCAGTATTCCCCCTACTCCAACCCCACCGTGGATGCCTACATGGATCAGGCCCTCCAGTGCTCCGATCTGGAGGAGTCCTATGAGCTGTGGCAGAAGGCCCAGTGGGACGGCACCACCGGCGTTACCCAGGACGGGGACATCCCCTGGGTGTGGCTGGTGAATGTGAGCCACCTGTACTGGGTGAAAGACGGCCTCCAGGTGGCCGAGCAGAAGATCCATCCCCACGGCCACGGCTGGTCCATCGTCAACAACGTGGACCAGTGGAGCTGGGGATAAGCCGCGCACAAGCCTGTAGGGGGCGGCGTCCCCGACGCCCCTCGCCCTGCCCCATCCCAATCGGAAAGAAGGAATTCCCTTGAAGCACCGCCTGATGTTCACGGGCAAAAAATTGATCCGCATGGTTCTGCTGCTGCTGGGGGTCAGCCTGGCCGCCTTCCTGCTCATGTCGGCCTCCCCCCTGGACCCCCTCCAGACCAACGTGGGTCAGGCTGCCCTGGGCACCATGAGCCAGGAGCAGATCGCCAAGCTGGAGGACTACTGGGGAGTCAACACCCCGCCGGTGGAGCGGTACCTGGGCTGGCTGGGTGACTTCATTCGGGGGGATATGGGCACCTCGCTGCTCTACCGCCAGCCGGTGAGTACCGTCATCGGCCAGCGGCTGCAAAGCTCCCTGTGGCTGATGGCCTTCGCCTGGGTGATCTCCGGCGTGCTGGGCCTGACCCTGGGCGTCATCGCGGGGGCCAGACGGGGAAAGCTGGCCGACAAGCTGATCCGGGGATACTGCTGGCTTATCTCCAGCACCCCGGCCTTCTGGCTGGCCCTGGTGCTGCTGGTGATTTTCTCGGTGTGGCTGGGGCTGTTTCCCATCGGCCTGTCGGTGCCCATCGGGGCGGACGCCGCCAGCGTCACCCTGTCCGACCGGCTTTACCACGCCTTTTTGCCCGCCCTTACCCTGAGCATCACCGGCGTGGCCAACATCGCCATGCACACCCGGGAGAAAATGGCGGACATCATGGAGAGCGACTATGTGCTCTTCGCCAAGGCCAGGGGGGAGTCCACCCGGTCCATCGTGCTGCGCCACGGCCTGCGCAACGTGGCTCTGCCCGCCATCACCCTGCAATTTGCCTCCATCAGCGAGATCTTTGGCGGCTCGGTGCTGGTGGAGCAGGTGTTCTCCTACCCCGGTCTGGGCCAGGCCGCCGTCAACGCCGGTCTGGGGTCCGACCTGCCCCTGCTGCTGGGCATCACGGTGGTGAGCGCCGCCATCGTGTTCGGCGGTAACCTCATCGCCGATCTGCTCTACGGCGTGGTGGACCCCAAGATCAGAAGGGGGGTAGCCCGGAAATGAGACGCTGGAACGGGCGGAAGAACGCCCTCTTTCTGCTGTGTGCCGCCGCCGTGGTGCTGTGCGTCGTGGCGGTGGCTGGCGGCCTGTTGGGCGGGCAGGCCATGGTCACCGACTTTACCCGCAAGAACCTGGCCCCCTGCGGCCGGTTCCTCTTCGGCACCGACTGGATGGGCCGGGATATGCTCTCCCGCACCCTCACCGGCCTGTCCCTCAGCATCCGCATCGGCCTGCTGACCGCCGGGGTGAGCGCCGTCATCGCCCTGCTGCTGGGGGTGGCCTCCGCCGTGTGCGGCGGCTGGGTGGATGGGGTCATCTCCTGGTGCATCGACCTGGTCATGGGCATTCCCCATATTCTGCTGGTCATGCTTATCTCCCTGGCCTTCGGCAAGGGCTTCGTGGGGGTGGTGGCCGGGGTGGCCCTCAGCCACTGGCCCTCCCTGGCCCGGGTCATCCGGGGGGAGGTGCTCCAGCTCCGGGGGGCGGTCTACGTCCGCACGGCGGAGAAGCTGGGGGTGTCCCGGCTGACCATTGCCCGGCGGCACCTACTGCCCCATCTGCTGCCCCAGTTCCTCACCGGACTGGTGCTCCAGTTCCCCCACGCCATCCTTCACGAGGCCAGCGTCACCTTTCTAGGCTTCGGCCTGTCGCCGGAGCAGCCCGCCATCGGCGTGATCCTGTCGGAGAGCATGAGCTATCTCACCACCGGCAAGTGGTGGCTGGCGGTGTTCCCGGGCCTGAGTCTGGTGCTGGTGGTGGTGCTCTTTGCCGCCATGGGGGAACAGCTGCGGAAACTGCTGGACCCGGCCAGCGTACATCTGTGAGGAGGGATGGATATGCAGCCGATTTTGGAAGTGAAGGACCTGTCCATCTCCTTCACCCAGTATGGACGGGGTACAAAGCAGGTGCTGCTGCCGGTGATTCAGGACCTGTCCCTCACCATCGCCCCCGGCCAGGTGGTGGCGGTGGTGGGCTCCAGCGGCTCGGGCAAGAGCCTGCTGGCCCACGGTATTCTGGGTATCCTGCCCTACAACAGCCACATGGCAGGGGAGATCACCTTTCTAGGCCAGCCCCTTACCCCCCAGCGGGCGGCGGCGGTGCGGGGCAAGGAGATTGTTTTGGTGCCCCAGGGGGTGACCTATCTGGACCCGCTGATGAAGGTGGGGCCCCAGATCCGCAAGGGCCGCCGGGACCAGGCGGCAAAGGCGGCCAGCCGGGCGGTGCTGGAGCGCTACGGCCTGGGGACGGACACCGAGGAGCGCTACCCCTTTGAGCTGTCCGGCGGCATGGCCCGCCGGGTGCTCATCGCCACCGCGGCGGCGGCCACCCCCAAGCTGGTCATCGCCGACGAGCCCACCCCCGGCCTGGACGCCCGGTCCGCCAAACGGGTGCTGAGCCACTTCCGGGAGCTGGCCGACGGCGGGGCGGGGGTGCTCCTTATCACCCACGATCTGGAGCTGGCTCTCACCATTTCCCACAGGGTGGCGGTGTTCTACGCCGGCGAGACGGTGGAGGAGGCCAACGCCGCCGATTTTACGGCGGGCAAGCTGCGCCACCCCTACACCAGGGCTCTGTGGAATGCTCTGCCCCAGAACGGCTTTGTCCCCATCCCCGGGGCCCAGCCGGGGCCGGGCCAGGTGGGGGAGGGGTGTCCCTTCGCGCCCCGCTGCCCCAAGGGAAGGCCCGAGTGCCTGGGCCCGGTGCCTTATAGAGCGCTGGACGGCGGTCTGGTGCGCTGTCTGTATCCGGAAGGAGGGGAACGGCCGTGAGTCTGGAGGCAAAACAACTGACCTTTGGCTACCGCCGGAAGGGGAAAGAGCCGGTACTGGAGGGTATCGATCTGACACTGGAGCCGGGGGAGCGGCTGGGCCTGGCCGGTCCCAGCGGACGGGGCAAGACGACCTTGTGCAAGCTGCTGGCGGGCTATGAGCGGCCTGACAGCGGCCTGGTGCTGGTGGACGGCAGGCCTTTGAAAGCGTACCGGGGTATCTGCCCGGTGCAGATGATCTGGCAGCACCCGGAGACGGCGGTGGACCCGCTGATGAAGCTGGGGGACACCCTGAAGGAGGGGGGACCGGTGGAGGAGGGGCTGCTGGAGGCCCTCCACATCCAGCCCGCCTGGCTGGAGCGGTACCCCACCGAGCTGTCCGGCGGCGAGCTCCAGCGGTTCTGTATCGCCCGGGCCCTGCGGCCCGGGGTGCGCTATCTGCTGTGCGACGAGGTCAGCGCCATGCTGGATCTCATCACCCAGGCCCAGATCTGGACCTTCCTGCTGGACCAGGCGGAGAGGCGCAACCTGGGACTGCTTATCGTCAGCCACAACAGCCCCCTGATGGAGAGGCTGTGTACCCGTGTGCAGACTTTGGCATAAAAAAATTCCTGTGTTCCGGAGGGGAACACAGGAATTTTTTGGTTTCCAATTCAGGCCAGCTGAGCCTTGGCCATCTCGGTAAGGGTGGTGAAAGCGGCCTTGTCGTTGACAGCCAGCTCGGCCAGCATCTTGCGGTTGATCTCCACGCCGGCCTTCTTCAGACCGTTCATAAAGGTGGAGTAGTTCATGCCGTTCATCTTGCAGGCGGCGGAGATACGGGTGATCCACAGGGAGCGGAAGTCACGCTTCTTCAGCCGGCGGCCGGTGTAGGCGTAGGTCAGGGACTTCATGACCTGCTCGTTGGCCATCTTGAAGTGCTTGCTCTTGGCGCCCCAGTAGCCCTTGGCCAGCTTGAGGATCTTATTTCTTCTCTTGCGCGTCATCATCGCGCCTTTAACTCTAGCCATTGTAAAAAGCCTCCTATGTTAAGGTGAAATCGGAATTATCTTATTTGTAGGGGATCATGCGCTTGATGGCGGGCTCGTTGGTCTTGTCCGCATAAGCGCCGGCGCGGAGGCCT
>CALWXZ010000076.1 GCA_944385625.1 uncultured Flavonifractor sp.
CAATACATTCCTTAGGACACCCGGCCCTATTTTGGCCCCTCACCCACCGGCCGTGGTCATGGCGGTCAGGCGCAGCTTCTCGTACGGCATCTCATCACCCCTTGTTGGTATAGTACCAACAGTGTACCCCATTCCGTGAAAAAAAGCAATCGGAGGTCTGTTATGCAGCTGAAACAACTGGAGGCATTTTTGCAGGTAGCCCGTCAGCGCAGCTTTTCCAAGGCGGCGGAGGCCCTCTATCTCACCCAGCCCACCGTCAGCGCCCATGTGGCCGCCCTGGAGGAGGAGCTGGGCGTCCAGCTGGTGGTGCGCTCCACCCGGGAGCTGCGGCTCACCGCCGCCGGGCGGGTGCTGGGCCGGTATGCCGCCGAAATTTTGGGGCTGTGCCAGCGGGCGGCCCAGGACGTGCGTACCGCCGCCTCCACCATTGCGGGGACTCTGTCGGTGGCGGCCTCCACCGTACCCTCCCAGTACCTGCTGCCCCAGATCCTGCCCCTGCTGCGCCGGCGGTATCCCCATGTGTTTTTCCAGGTCCGGCAGGGGGACAGCGGCCAGGTGGTCCAGTGGATGGCGGAAAATGGGGCGGAGCTGGGCCTGGTGGGGGCGCCGGTCCAGCGGGCGGGACTGCTGTGCGTCCCCTTTTTCTCCGAACAGCTGGTCATTGCCACCCCCAACACCCAGGAATATCAGGCCCTGGAGGGGCAGATGACCCCTGAGATCCTGCGGCGGGCCCCCTTCCTGGTGCGGGAGCCGGGTTCGGGCACCCGCAAGCAGGCCGAGCAGTATCTCAAGGGGATCGGCCTGGAGCTGAAAAGCCTGACCCTGGCCGCCCAGCTGGAGAGCACCGAGAGTATCCTCCAGGGGGTGAAAAACGGCCTGGGCATCTCCATTTTGTCGGAGTGCGCCGCCAGGGAGGCGGCCCGGGAGGGCAAAATCCTGATCTTTGCTCCGGAGAGCCCCCTGCTGGAGCGGCAGTTTTACCTCATCTACCGGCGCGCCAGCCCCCTGTCCCCGGCGGCGGCCATGCTGGTGGAGGAATTGCTCTACTTCTACCGGGACAAGGTGTGACCGGCGCACCGCCCAACCTGCCTGTGCATAGCCTGAGAGTGAGAAACTTACGCTTGGAGGGTCTTTTTATGGAAGCAGAGGCAAGGATCTGTTATTACCTGGGGGCCAATGCCCCCACCGGCTTTTACTCCCTGTACGATCAGATGCTGGACCCGGACTCGGCCCGGGATATCCGCATTTTGAAGGGCGGGCCGGGCTGCGGCAAGTCCACCCTAATGAAGCAGGTGGGGCGGGCCCTGGAGGAGCAGGGCCATTCGGTGGAGTACATCCGCTGCTCCGGGGACCCCGACTCCCTGGACGCGGTGGTCATTCCCGCCCTGGGGGCGGCGGTGGTGGACGGCACCGCCCCCCATGTGGTGGAGCCCAGATATCCCGGCCTGGTGGAGAGCTATGTGGATCTGGGGGCGTACTACGACCGGGCGGCCCTCCAGACGGTGGGAGATGAGCTGAAGGGGTGCATGAAGGGCTACAAGGCCTGCTACAGCCGGGCCTACCGCTGCCTCACCGCCGCCGCCCAGCTGGAGGAGGACGGGCGGGCTCTGCTGCTCACCCCCGCGCTGGAGGCCAAAATGGCCAAGCGGGCCAGGGGCATCCTGTCCCGGGAAGTCAAACGGGAGGGGGAGCAGCCCGGCCGGTCGGTCCAGCGGTTTCTGGGGGCGGTGACCTGGCAGGGGGTGCTGCGGGAGTACGGCACGGTGGAGGCCCAGTGCGGCAGGGTATATGAGCTCAGCGACACCTACGGCCTGGCCCACACCATGCTCACCGCTCTGGCCGCCGGGGCCATGGGGTTGGGCCACGACGTGGTGGCCTGCCCCGATCCCATGTTCCCAGACCGGATGGCCCATCTGCTGGTGCCCTCCCTCTCCCTGGCCTTCGTCAGCACCACCCCGGAGCTGCCCTGGCCCCATCGGCCCCACCGCCGCATCCGGCTGGACGCCATGGCCGATTCGGAGCTGCTGCGGCGGAACCGGGGACGGCTGCGGTTTGCCCGCAAGGTGACCGCCGCCCTGATGGAGGAGGCGGTGGATTCTCTGGCCCAGGCCAAGGCCATCCACGATGAGCTGGAGGCCGTCTACAATCCCCATGTGGACTTTGACCGGGTCCACGCCCGGGGAGAGGAGATTATAAAGGACTTTCTGATCCTGGAATAGGCATAAAAAAGAGACAGCGGCCGCCTCCCGGCGGCCGCTTCTGCTATGTGGATTGGTTTTTTTGGGCCTGACTGCCAAAATAGAAGGCGATCACCACCGAGAAGATGGTGAGAAACTGGTCGGCGGCCACCCGGCCGGAGATGGCCAGGTGGAGAAAGGCCACGGTCAGAATCAGGGTGACCAGATTCTGGACCTGAAAAATACAGTGCAAAATCTGCTTCACAGAGAGCACCTCACAAACAATGGATCGCGGAGCAGGGCTCCGCGGTCCATCCTATGTGGGGCTCAGGGATTCAGCAGCTTGTCCAGTTCATCCAGGGCGCTGTTCAGCAGCTTGCTCACCGGCAGCTCGGCCACGCCGGCCACAATATTGTCGCACTGGTTCATGGGAATGAGGATCTTTTTGGCCCGGCTCTGTCCCACGGCGGCGGCCATGGCCGGGGAGATCTCCCCCAGCAGAGCGTCGGCGATGACAATGCCCAGGGGCCCCAGGATCACGTCCGCCCGGCGGCAGGCCACCAGCAGGGCGTTCTCCCCGGTAGCGCCCTGAACGGCGCCCCCCTTCAGCATGGCCGCCGTGGCCATGCCGTTGGTGCCCACCACGAATATGCTCAGTGTGGGATGGCGGGCGGCAATCCCCCGTACCAGCTGCTGGCCGATGCGGCCGCCCTGGCCGTCCACTACCAGAATTTCCATAGAAAACCTCCCAATTCTTTGGCAAAAGGTGTTTTCCCCATCATAACACAGGAACAGACGGCGCACAACCAAAAGAACGGGGAGCGCCGGATGGACGCTCCCCGTTTCTTGCAAGACAGTTTGGTGGGATCAATACAGGTCGGTTTAGAAGAACATACCCCATAGCAGGAAGCCGCCGCAGGCCACAACGCCGGTAAAGATGGTGACAATGACCAGATAGCCCATGACGTTGCGGGCGGACAGGCCGGCGATACCCAGAGCAGGCAGAGCCCAGAAGGGCTGGATCATGTTGGTCCACTGATCGCCCCAGGCGATGGCCATGGCGGCCCGGCCGTACTCGATACTCATATCGGTGGCGGCGGGCATGACAATGGGGGCCTGGACAGCCCACTGACCGCCGCCGGAGGGCACAAAGAAGTTGATGATGCCGGCGGACAGGAAGGTGAGCAGCGGGAAGGTGATGTTGTTGGACACGTTGGTAAAGAAGTGGGCAATGATGGAGGCCAGGGACACGCCGTCGGCGTTGGAAGCCACCATCAGGCCCATGATGCCGGCGTAGAAGGGGAACTGCAGCAGGATGCCCGCGGCGCCGGAGGCGGCGTCGGTAATGGCGTCCACATACTTGCGCAGATCGCCGTGGAGCAGGATGCCCAGGAACAGGAAGATCATGTTGACGATGTTCAGGTCCAGGTTAAAGCCCTTCTGCGCGAAGTAGTACACGATGTACGCAAAACCCAGCACCAGGGTGATGAACCACAGGATGCGGCTGTGCTCGATCTTGTCGGCGGGGGTCTCAACCTTGTACTCCCGCTCCTTCTCGTCCACCAGCAGGGCGGGGTCCACCAGAATGGCGTGATCCTTGTCGGGGTGCATGGCGTAGTTGACGAAAGGCATCAGCACCAGGATCACACCCACCATCAGCAGGTTCATGGGGTGGAAGATGGTGGCGCTGGTGGGAGCGTAATAGTTGACGCCCAGGATCTCAGTGCCGCCGATGGCGCCGATCTGCAGGGGGATGGAGCCGGACAGACCGGCGTGCCAGATCACAAAGCCGGAGTAGGCAGACGCGATCAGCAGAGGATAGTCCACGTCGCGGACCCGCTTGGCCACCTCGCGGGCCAGCAGGGCGCCGGCGATGAGGCCGAAGCCCCAGTTGAGCCAGCAGCAGATGGTGGACACGAAGGTGGTGACCAGAATGGCGGAGCGCTTGTTGTGGGCCAGGGAAGCAATGGCGCCCAGGGCCCGCTTACACACATTGGCGGAGGCCATGGCGGAGCCCAGTACCAGCACCAGAGCCATCTGCATGGCAAAACTCAGCAGGCTCCAGAAGCCGTCCTTGACATCGCCCTTGCCGCCCCAGGACCAGATCAGCTCCAGGGGGCCCTGCTGGGTACCCGCCATGGCGGCGATAAAGACCACGATGGTCAGGATGATGGCGAACAGGAAGGGGTCGGGCAGCCAGCGGTTGACTACACGAACACATCCGTTCGTAAACTTTTTGAACATACAAATACCTCCTCACTCTCTCAACATTTCTGCGGGGACACACATGATCTCACCTAAACACACTGAAATTATAGTTACTGACCATTATCATGTCAACAGGGACTGGCCAGTTTAGTGCAAAACGACGGAAAATGGAAACGGGGTATATAAAGGATAAAAGAGGGAGGAAATCATGCGATCTGGAGAAAAAACACCGATCTGCATGAGACAGACCGGTGTTTGATGGAAAATCTTTGATGAAAGGAAGATTGTGGCTGTCAAAAGTGACAAAACCGCGCCAAACCCCTTGACAGGCCGGCGGAGAATTACAGCAGGATGACGCCCGCGTCCCGGCAGGCGGTCAGGGTCCGCTCATCCCAGACGCTGGCCTGGACCTCGCCGATATGGGCCTTGCCCAGCAGCAGCATACACAGCCGGGACTGGCCGATGCCGCCGCCGATGGTGAGGGGCAGCTTGCCCTCCAGCAGCATCTTGTGGAAGGGCAGCGCCCGGCGGTTGTCGCAGCCGGCGATGGTGAGCTGCCTGTCCAGGGCGGCGGGGTCCACCCGGATGCCCATGGAGGACACCTCGAAGGCGTGGCCCAGCACCGGATTCCACACCAGAATGTCGCCGTTGAGGGTCCAGTCGTCATAGTCGGGGGCCCGGCCGTCGTGGGGTTTGCCAGACTTGAGGGCGCCGCCGATGCCCATGAGGAAGGTGGTGGGGTGATCTTTGACCCAGGCGTCCTCCCGCTGCTTGGGGGTGAGGTCGGGCCAGCGGTCCTCCAGCTCCTGGGTGGTGACGAAGGACACGTCGGTATTCAGGGGGGGCAGGGCGGTGAGCTGGGGAAACACCGAGCGCAGGGTGGCCTGGGTTTCGGCCATGGCCTTGACGATGGTGGTGACGGTGGCCTTCAGATAGTCCGCGTTGCGGTCCCGGGGGGCGATGACCTTCTCCCAGTCCCACTGGTCCACATAGACCGAGTGGAGGTTGTCCAGCTCCTCGTCCCGGCGGATGGCGTTCATGTCGGTGTACAGACCCTCGCCCACTGAGAACTGGTAGCGGTACAGGGCCATGCGCTTCCATTTGGCCAGGGAGTGAACCACCTGGGCGTCCCGGCCGGCGTCGGGGATGTCGAAGGACACGGGGCGCTCCACCCCGTTCAGATCGTCGTTGAGGCCGGTGGAGGCCTCCACAAACAGGGGGGCGGACACCCGGCGCAGGTGGAGGGCGCCCCCCAGGGTGTCCTCAAACAGCCGTTTCAAAAGGCCGATGGCCTTCTGGGTGTCATAGAGATTGAGACAGGGGGCGTACCCCTGGGGGATCACGGTTTGCAGCATGGCGCAGCACTCCTTTTTCTACAGATGGATACAATGTAACACATTATACAGGAAAAGAAGGGGGTACACAAGACCTACCGGTGCTCCAGCCACAGCTTTTGCCGGGCCCGGAGCACGAAAAAGCAGATGCGCACGATCCAGTCCCCCACCATGGCGATCCACACGCCGATAACCCCCAGGCCGAAGTGGATGCCCAGGATATAGCTGCACCCCAGCCGCACCGCCAGCATGGAGCAGATGGAGATCACCATGGGCACCTTCACATCGCCGGTGGCCCGCAGGGCGTTGGGCATGGTGAAGGACATGGGCCAGAACACCATGGCGCAGCCGTTGTGGATGAAGATGAGCACCGTGGCGTACCACTGGGTCTCGGGGGTCAGGCTGTACAGCATAAGGATCAGGGGCAGGCCCAGCAGAAGAATGCTGTTTAGAATCCAGGTGAAGAGGTAGGCCAGCTTCACCAGCTTGACGGTGTAGGAGCGGACCTGGTCCCACTCCTCCGCCCCCACGCACTGGCCCACCACGGTGATGAGGGCCAGGCCCATGGCGGTGCCGGGGATGACGCCGAAGTTGTCGATGTTGTTGGCCACGGCGTTGGCGGCGGTCTGGGCGGTGCCGAAGGTGGAGATGAGACTCACCAGCAGCACCCGGCCCAGCTGAAAGAAGCAGTTCTCCAGGCCGTTGGGCACCCCGATGCGGAGGATGCGGCCCATCATGGGCGGCTCAAACCGGAACCGGAGCAGGCCGGACACCCGCACAGGGTTGTGGTGGCTGTGGAGGAGCACCAGCATGATGGCGGCGGCCACGATCCGGGAGAACAGGGAGGACAGGGCCACCCCGTCCACCCCCCGGTGGAAGACAAAGACAAAGATGGCGTTGCCCGCGATGTTCTGCCCGTTCATCCAGGCGGAGACGTACATGGAGGCCTTGGAGTTGCCCATGGCCCGCAGCAGGGCGGCGCAGCCGTTATAGAGGGCGATGAAGGGGTAGGACAGGGCGGAGATGATAAAGTAGGTCACCGCCCCCTCCATAACCGCCGGCTCCACCTGGCCGAAGAGCAGCCCCAGCAGGGGGCGGCACAGGGTGAGGGACAGGGCCATGATGATGAGAGCGGCGGCGGTGACAATGTACATCAGCTGGTTGGCCGCCCGGTTGGCCCGGTCCAGGTTTTCCGCGCCGATGGACTGGGCGCACACCACCGCGCCGCCGGTGGCCAGGGCGGAGAAGACGTTGATGATAAGCACGTTGATGAGATCCACCAGAGCCACGCTGGACACGGCGGCCTCCCCGGCGGAGGACACCATCATGATGTCGGCCATGCCCACCATGACGGCCAGAAACTGTTCGATAATCAGGGGGATGATGAGCTTTCGCAGGGCTTGCTTAGTAAACACGGAAGGTCCCTCTCTCTGTTGGATTGCATACAAAGAAGTATACTACCGGCACAGACGGGGTCGCAATGGGCAAAACACACAGGATTGCGGGGGATATGCCGCTTGCCTTTTCCATGGAATGGAGGTATAATTTTTCCGAATTTGTTGGAAACACAAGGAGGAGACCATGGAAAAGATTCAGATGACCACCCCGCTGGTGGAGATGGACGGCGACGAAATGACCCGGGTGCTGTGGCAGCAGATCAAGGACGAACTGCTCCTGCCCTATATCGACCTGAAGACGGAATATTACGACCTGGGCCTGCCCCACCGGGAGGAGACCGGGGACCAGGTGACCGTGGACTCCGCCGAGGCCACCAAGAAGTACGGCGTGGCGGTCAAGTGCGCCACCATCACCCCCAACGCCCAGCGGGTGGAGGAGTACAAGCTCTCCCAGATGTGGAAGTCCCCCAACGGCACCATCCGGGCCATCCTGGACGGCACCGTGTTCCGCGCCCCCATCATGGTCAAGGGCATCTCCCCGGTGGTCAAGACCTGGAAAAAGCCCATCACCATCGCCCGTCACGCCTACGGCGACGTATATAAGTCCACCGAGTACCGGGTGCCCGGCCCCGGCAAGGCCGAGCTGGTCTTTACCGATGCCGACGGCAAGGAGCAGTTCCGCCAGACCATCTATGACTTTGAGTGCGGCGGCGTGCTCCAGGGCCAGTACAACAAGGACAGCTCCATCCGCTCCTTTGCCCACGCCTGCTTCCAGTACGCCATCTCCACCAAGCAGGACCTGTGGTTTGCCACCAAGGACACCATCTCCAAGAAATACGACCACACCTTCAAGGATATCTTCCAGGAGATCTTCGATGAGCAGTACAAGGCCAAGTTTGACGAGTTGGGCATCGAGTACTTCTACACCCTCATCGACGACGCGGTGGCCCGGGTGGTCCGGTCCCAGGGCGGCTTTATCTGGGCCTGCAAGAACTACGACGGCGACGTGATGAGCGACATGGTGTCCACGGCCTTCGGTTCCCTGGCCATGATGACCTCCGTGCTGGTGAGCCCCGACGGCAACTACGAGTACGAGGCCGCCCACGGCACCGTCACCCGCCACTACTACAAGTATCTGAAGGGGGAGGAGACCTCCACCAACCCGGTGGCCACCCTCTTCGCCTGGACCGGCGCCCTGCGCAAGCGGGGAGAGCTGGACGGCAACGCCGGGCTGATGGCCTTTGCCGACAAGCTGGAGCGGGCCACCATCGACACCATCGAGGGGGGCGTCATGACCCGGGACCTGGTGGGCCTGTGGGAGGGGGAGATCCCCGCCCGGGGCGTCAACTCCCTGGAGTTTTTGAAGGCCATCCGGGCCAAGCTGGAGGCCGCCCTGTAAGTCCGCGTCCGTCACAGTCCAAGCCCCGCGGAAGCGGGGCCGTCCGACCCCACCCCAATTGGAGAGCGAGGAGGGACCGCCATGAAAAAGCGCGTATGTACCATAGCCCTGGCGCTGTGTCTGCTGGTGGGAAGCGTACCCGCCGCCGCCATTTCCGGCGATTATGACCGCAACGCCAGAGAGTCGGCGGAGCTTTTGTACTGCCTGGGCCTGCTGGACGGCGCGGGTGTCCAGGCCGACGGCACCCCGGACTTCAGCCTGGAGCGGCAGATGACCCGGGGAGAGGCCATCACCATGGTGGTCCGGCTGACCGGCGGCAAGGAGCGGGCCTTGGCCGGGGGCTACAGCCACCCCTTTACAGATGTGGACGGCTGGGCGGACCCCTATGTGGGCTACGCCTACGCCACGGGCATCAGCAACGGCGTGTCCTCCACCTCCTTCGGCTTTCAAAATGAGATCTCCCAGGGGGAGTATCTGACCCTGCTGCTGCGGGCCATCGGCTATGACCAGGTGGACTGGAGAAACCCCCACGCCACCGCGGCTCAGGTGGACCTGATCGAGGGCAGGGATTACGACCGGGTGGATACCTTCCGCCGGAAGGATATGGCCATTTTGTCCTACAGTATCCTCAACGTCATGGTGGCGGGGGCGGACACCACCCTCTACGGCGTGCTGGAGGCCGCCGGCGCCCTGGAGAACCGGGAGATGCCCACGCCCAATCCGGCGGTCACCCCCACACCTGCGCCGACTCCCACGCCCACACCGACTCCCACGCCTGCGCCGACTCCCACCCCCGCCCTGACGCCCGGCCCGGTATACCATGTGAGCAGCCAGGTCGCCGTGAGCAGCTGGGACGATATGCTGAGCAAATTTGCCGCCATTGTGGACGGGCGGCTATCCCAGGTCACCGTCTCGGTGCCCCCGGGCCAGGAGCAGGACTACGGAAAGAACCTGGGCGCGGAGATCCGGGAGAGCCGTTTCCCCGATGTGGAGCGGGTGCAGTCCACCTGGGTCACAGGCAGCGGCAGTCTGGAGATGAAAATCACCTACCGGGACAATGTGCGGGTCATGGCCTATATGGAGGGCAAGCTGTCCGCCCTGTCCCAGCAGGATATGGCCCTTTACGAGAAGGCGGTGGAAGTCCACGACGGGCTGGTGGACCCCTCCATGAGCGAATATCAGCGGGTGAAGGCCATCCACGATTACCTGTGCGGCGCCGTCACCTACGCCGACCGGGGCGACGTGAGCCATACGGCCTATGGCGCGCTGGTGGACGGGGCCTCGGTATGCCAGGGCTATATCCAGGCCATGGATCTGCTGTGCTATCTCAGCGGCATCGACTGCGAGCAGATCTACGGCCAGGCCACCTCCGGCGGCTCTACCGGACCCCACGGCTGGGTGAAGGTGAAGATCGACGGGAGCTGGTACAATGTGGACCCCACCTGGGACGACCAGGTGAGCTATATTTCCTACGACTATTTCCTGGTGTCCGACGAGCATATGTACCGCCACACCTGGATGGACTATCCCCACTGGCCGGACTGTCCCAGCGACTATCCACGGAGCTGAAGGCAGAGGGGAAATTGCGCCTTGACAAGTGAAAAAACTGGTGCTATCGTATAGCACAGAGTGAAGCCAAAAGGCGTCACGAAGGGGTACACCACCGCGGGTGTAGCTGCTTCGTGGCGCCTTTTTTGCATCTGAAAGGAGGGTTATTATGCTGCAAGTCAACGGCCAGCCCGTGGACCTGCGGGGCCTGGGCACCGTGGCCGACCTGCTGGAGCGGCAGGGATGGAAGGCGGAACGGGTGGCGGTGGAGCACAACGGCGCCATTCTCCGGCGGGAGGACTTTTCCGCCACCCCCCTGTGCGACGGGGACAAGCTGGAGGTGGTGCGCTTCGTGGGGGGAGGTTAGAGCATGGACCGGCAGGAACTGGAGCGGGCCCTCATCGCCCGCCACGGGGCGGAGAACCAGAGGAAATTCGCCGCCGCCTCGGTGGGCGTCGCGGGCCTGGGGGGCCTGGGCTCCCACATCGCCGTCCATCTGGCACGGCTGGGAGTGGGGCGGCTGGTACTGGCTGACTTTGACCAGGTGGATGTGACCAACCTGCACCGGCAGCACTATTTCCTCCCACACCTGGGGCGGTACAAGACCCAGGCCCTGGTGGAGCAGCTCAGGCAGATCAACCCGTATCTGAAGTATGAGGCCCATACCGTCAGGGTGACGGCGGACAACGCCTGCACCCTGTTTCGGGGGTGTCAGGTGGTGTGCGAGGCCTTCGACAAGGCCGAGGAGAAGGCCATGATGGTCCAGGCGGTGCTCACCGGTTTGCCGGACACCCTGCTGGTGTCCGGCTCCGGCATGGCGGGGACCGGCTCGGCCAACGCCATCCATACCCGGAAGGCCATGGGCCGCCTCTACCTCTGCGGAGACGGGGAGAGCGACGTGGCCCAGGGCCGGGGGCTGATGGCCCCCCGGGTGGCGGTGTGCGCCGCCCACCAGGCCACCATGGTCATGCGGCTGCTGCTGGGAGAAAGCCAGCCGTAAAACACCGAAGAAAGGAAGAAATAACGATGGCAGACCAACTGATTTTGGGCGGACACGCCTTTACCTCCCGGTTTATCCTGGGCTCGGGCAAATACTCCCTGGACCTGATCCGGGCGGCGGTGGAGCACGCCGGGGCCCAGATGATCACCCTGGCCCTCCGCCGGGCCAATTCCGACACCGACAGCATTCTGGACCACATCCCTGAGGGGGTCACCCTGCTGCCCAACACCTCCGGCGCCCGCAACGCCGACGAGGCGGTGCGCATCGCCCGGCTGGCCCGGGCCTGCGGCTGCGGGGATTTTGTCAAGATCGAGATCATGCGGGACAGCAAGTACCTGCTGCCCGACAACTTCGAGACCATCAGGGCCACCGAGGCGCTGGCCAGGGAGGGCTTTGTGGTCATGCCCTATATGTACCCCGACCTGAACGTGGCCCGGGACCTGGTGAACGCCGGGGCGGCCTGCGTCATGCCCCTGGGGGCCCCCATCGGCTCCAACAAGGGGCTGGCCACCCGTGAATTCATCCGCATCCTCATCGACGAGATCGACCTACCCGTCATTGTGGACGCCGGTATCGGCCGCCCCTCCCAGGCCTGCGAGGCCATGGAGATGGGGGCCGCGGCGGTGATGGCCAACACCGCCATTGCCACCGCCGGGGACATCGCCGCCATGGCCGGGGCCTTCAAGTCCGCCATTGAGGCGGGCCGGGCGGCCTATCTGGCGGGGTTGGGCCGGGTGCTGGACCACGGGGCGGCGGCGTCCTCCCCCCTCACCGGATTTCTGGCGGACTGAGAGGAGGAATGACATATGGATCAGCCGATGGAAGGCATCACCGTGGTGGAGGTCAAGGACAAGATCGACCACATGACCTACCTGCCCGACATGGAGCAGATCGACCCCGCCGTGCGCCTCCAGGTGACGGCGGCCCGGGCGGGCTATGACGAGGCCGCCTACACCGCGCAGGACGTGCGGGCCGCCCTGGACGCCGAGGTGCGCACCCCGGAGCACTTTGCAGCCCTTCTCTCCCCGGCGGCGGAGCCCTTTTTGGAGGAGATGGCCCAAAAGGCCCGGCTGGAGAAGCGGCGGTATTTCGGGGACAACGTGTACCTATTCACCCCCATCTACATCTCCAACTACTGCGAGAACTACTGCATCTACTGCGGCTTCAACTGCCACAACAAGATCCGCCGGGCCAA
>CALWXZ010000077.1 GCA_944385625.1 uncultured Flavonifractor sp.
CTGTCGGTGTTCCTGTCGGGCACCATCGGCAACGCCGCCATCGCGGCCTTTCTCACCTGGTTGGGGCAGAAATTGGGGATTCCCCTGTACCTGGCGGCGGTGGTGGTCTTTGGCACCCGGATGTTCCAAAACTTTGCTAAAATCCGGAGGGAGCTATTGACCTCGAAGCAAAAGAGAGATACAATAAATCAACTAGATATAGTATCTTCCCACCAGGAGGACCAAAGATAACAGGTCCTGCTTTTTAACGTGTGTATGTCACGAATACGTTCTACATAGGAGGAGCAGTTATGGCGTTTGGACTGGACACCGGGCCGGACAATGTGGTCACAATCAAGGTGATCGGTGTCGGCGGCGGCGGCAACAACGTAGTCAACCGGATGGTGAAGTCCGGAACCAAGGGTGTCGATTTTATCGCTGTAAATACGGACAAGCAGGCGCTTGCCGTTTCCAGCGCAACCTTTAAAATCCAGATCGGTGAGAAGCTCACCGGCGGCCAGGGCGCGGGCAGCGATCCCGAGGTGGGCCGCAAGTCCGCCGAGGAGAGCCGCAACGCGGTCTCCAAAGCCCTGGAGGACGCCGATATGGTGTTCATCACCGCCGGTATGGGCGGCGGCACCGGCACCGGCGCGGCCCCCATTGTGGCCGACATCGCCAAGGAGATGGGCATCCTCACCGTGGGCGTGGTCACCAAGCCCTTCAACTTTGAGGGCCGCCGGCGGATGATGCAGGCGGAAAAGGGCATTGAGGAGCTGCGCACCCGGGTGGACAGCCTGGTCATCATCCCCAATGAGCGGCTGAAGTTCGCCACCGATCAGAAAATCACCTTCCAGAATGCTTTCGAGATCGCCGATGACGTGCTGCGCCAGGCGGTGCAGTCCATCTCCGACCTCATCAAGAACACCGGCTTCATTAACCTGGACTTTGCCGACGTGACCGCCGTCATGCAGAATGCCGGTATGGCCCACATGGGCGTGGGCCGGGCCGCCGGCAAGAACAAGGCCGAGGAGGCCGCCAAGATGGCCATCTCCAGCCCTCTGCTGGAGACCTCCATCAACGGCGCCAAGGGCGTGCTGGTCAATGTCACCGGCTCGGTGGACATCGGCCTGGAGGAGGTGGAGACCGCCGCCAATCTGGTGCAGCAGGCCGCCCATCCCGACGCCCTTATCATCTTCGGCGCCGCCTTCGACGATACCCTGGAGGACGAGATCCGGGTCACCGTTATTGCCACCGGCTTTGAGGAGAAGGAGGGCGCCATGCCCAACAAGCCCTTCACCGCCGCGGCGGAGAAGAAGGCGGGCGGCCAGCCTGCCGCCCAGTCCGCCGCCGGACAGGAGGCCCCTGCCGCCCCCGTGGAGGACGACCCCTTCGACGATATCTTCAAAATCTTCAACCGCAACCGCTGAACCGGCGGTCTGCGGACAGAAAAATGTCCCCGGTCCGCTGTGCGGGCCGGGGACGTTTTTGCTGTCTGTGCCGGGGTTGACAGCGGACCGGTCGCTCTATATAATGAACAAAGTTCATTTAAGGGGGATCATCCATGAAGGTCAAACGACATACGCTGCTGCTCCTGGCCTGCCTGGTGTGGTGCGGGGCGGGCTTCAACATCCTGCGGATCGGCCTGCTGGCCTACCCGGCCTATGTGACGGTGTGGAATCTGCTGCTGTCGGCGGCTGTTTTTGTGGTGTTCCAGTGGTTTGTCTTTGGAAAGCTGGTACGCAAGCACACCGCCCGGATCACCTCCTATCCGGAGGAGCGGAAGTTCTTCCTGCATTTTTTTGACGGAAAGGCCTTTCTCATCATGGCGATCATGATGACCGGCGGCATCGGCCTGCGGGCGTCGGGAGTGGCGCCGGAGGTCTTTATCGCGGTGTTCTATTCCGGGCTG
The DNA here is from genome assembly GCA_944385625.1 of uncultured Flavonifractor sp. Taxonomy (GTDB): domain Bacteria; phylum Bacillota; class Clostridia; order Oscillospirales; family Oscillospiraceae; genus Flavonifractor. The sequence continues at coordinate 1,889 of CALWXZ010000077.1, forward strand.
GGGGCCTCGCTGATGCTGGCGGGGCTGCTGTTCGGGGTCAACTACATCCGGGCGCTGAGGGAGAGGGGGCGCGCCGGGGCCGATTGAAAAAAAGCGCCGCAGTTGGTTCTGCGGCGCTTTTGCAATAAAATCAGATGCGGGCGATGCCCTGCTCTCTGGCCTCCTGGGCCACGGCGCCGGCCACGGCGTCGGCCACGCTCTTGTCCAGGGCGGAGGGCAGGATATACTGGGCGCTGAGCTGGTCGGCGGGCACCAGGTCGGCCAGGGCGTGGGCGGCCCGGATCTTCATGCCCTCGGTGATCTCCTTGGCCCGGACGGCCAGGGCCCCCTTGAAGATGCCGGGGAAGACCAGCACGTTGTTGATCTGGTTGGGGAAGTCGGAGCGGCCGGTGCCGATGACGGCGGCGCCGCCCTTCCTGGCCTCGTCAGGCATGATCTCAGGGGTGGGGTTGGCCATGGCGAAGACGATGCCCTGGTTCATGGTGGACACCATTTCCGCCGTTACCAGGTTGGGCCGGGACACGCCCACAAAGGCGTCGGCCCCCTTGAGGGCGTCGGCCAGGGTACCGTGCTCGTGGTTCAGGTTGGAGATGTGGGAAATCTCCTCTTGGCCGGCGTTGAGGCCGGCGTCTCCCTCGCAGATGATGCCGTTGATATCGCACATGACGATGTTGCCAAAGCCCATGGAGATAAGCAGCTTGCCGATGGCGATGCCGGCAGCGCCGGCGCCGTTGATGACGATCTTCATCTGGCCCAGGGTCTTGCCGGTGACCTTGGCGGCGTTAAGCATGGCGGCGGCCACCACGATGGCGGTGCCGTGCTGGTCGTCGTGGAACACGGGGATGTCGCACACCTCTTTCAGGCGGCGCTCCACCTCAAAGCAGCGGGGGGCGGCGATATCCTCCAGGTTGATGCCGCCGAAGCTCTTGGAGATGAGGGCGATGGTCTCCACCAGCTTGTCCACGTCCTTGGTGTCCACGCAGATGGGGAAGGCGTCCACGCCGCCGAACTCCTTGAACAGGGCGCACTTGCCCTCCATCACCGGCATACCGGCGGCGGGGCCGATGTCCCCCAGGCCCAGCACGGCGGAGCCGTCGGTGATGACGGCCACCAAATTGCTGCGGCGGGTGAGGCGGAAGGACTGCTCATAGTCTTTGGCGATGACCCGGCAGGGCTCGGCCACGCCGGGGGTATACATGAGGGACAGGTCCTCCCGGGTCTGGATGCTCCTGCGGGAGACCACCTCGATTTTGCCCTGGAGCTCGTAGTGGAGCTTCAGGGCCTGCTCGTTGATATCCATAATGATCCTTCTTTCTTATACCATTTCTTCGGGATGAAACACCTCGTCAAACCGCTGGGCGGTGAGGAAGCCCAGGCTGACGCAGGCCTCCTTGAGGGAGATGCCCTCGGCGTGGGCCTTTTTGGCGGTCTTGGCGGCGTTGTCGTAACCGATGTAGGGGTTGAGGGCGGTGACCAGCATGAGGGAGTTGTACAGATTGTGGCGGCACTTCTCCCGGTTGGCGGTGATGCCTACGGCGCAATTGCGGTTGAAAGAGTCCATGCAGTCGGCCAGCAGCCGCACCGACTGGAGGAAGTTATAGATGCACACCGGCATAAAGACGTTGAGCTCAAAGTTGCCCTGGGAGGCGGCCATGCCCACGGCCACGTCGTTGGCCATGACCTGGACGGCCACCATGGTCACCGCCTCGCACTGGGTGGGGTTGACCTTGCCGGGCATGATGGAGGAGCCGGGCTCGTTCTCCGGGATGTGGAGCTCCCCCAGGCCGCACCGGGGGCCGGAGGCGAGCCAGCGCACGTCGTTGGCGATCTTCATCAGGTCGGCGGCCAGGGCCTTCAGGGCCCCGTGGGCAAAGACCAGCTCGTCCTTGCTGGTGAGGGCGTGGAACTTGTTGGGAGCGGTGACGAAGTTCTTGCCGGTGAGGCTGGCCACGGCGGCGGCCACGGCGGTGTCAAAGCCCTTGGGGGCATTGAGGCCGGTGCCCACCGCGGTGCCCCCCAGGGCCAGCTCATGGAGGGGAGGCAGGGCCAGCTCCAGCAGGGCCCTGTCCTTCTCCAGGCTGGAGCGCCAGCCGCTGATCTCCTGGGCCACGGTGATGGGCACCGCGTCCTGCAGGTGGGTGCGCCCGCTTTTCACCACGTCGCGGTTCTCCTCCTCCAGCCGCTGGAAGGTGGCGGTGAGGGCGTCCAGGGCGGGGATCAGCTTGTCCTCTAGTTCCACCGCGGCGGCGATGTGCATGGCGGTGGGGAAAGTGTCGTTGGAGGACTGGGACATATTGACATGGTCGTTGGGGTGGAGCAGCTTTCTGCCGGCCAACTCGTTGCCCCGGTTGGCCACCACCTCGTTGACGTTCATGTTGGACTGGGTGCCGCTGCCGGTCTGCCACACCACCAGAGGGAAGTGACCGTCCAGCTGACCGGCGATTACCTCGTCGCAGGCCTGGGAGATGACCTTCCGCTTTTCGTCGTCCAGCTTGCCCAGGCTGTGGTTGGCCATGGCGGCGGCCTTCTTCAAAATGCCGAAGGCCCGGATGATTTCCCGGGGCATTTTTTCCGTGCCGATCTTGAAGTTTTGATAGCTGCGCTGGGTCTGGGCGCCCCAGTAGCGGTCGGCGGGAACCTGCATCTCCCCCATGCTGTCCCGTTCGATCCGGTATTCCATGAATAGACCATCCCCTTCTCCGTCTCTGGACGGATATGTTCTTATAGCTGCATTTTAGCACAGATTTTGTCAGGTTTAAAGCCTGTTGTGGGCTCCAGAGGGACCTTTCCCCAGGATTTGTGCTGTCCGCACAAGGGAGCAAGGGCGGAAGAAGGGCCCCCTGCCGCTTACCACAAAAATCTTTTTCTGGTGGGCAATTCCCTTGACAGGAGAATCGAGAGAACTTATACTAACTTCAGTTGTGAACAAAGGCGTTCCAGCCCGGGGGGCGGAGCGCCTTCTTTGCTATCTCAATCCATGATTTTGAGTAAAGAAAGGGGCACTTGCCATGCCGCACTCCAAAGAAGACATTATCCGTCTGGTACGGGAAGAGGACGTCAAATTTATCCGCCTGCAATTCACCGATATTTTTGGCCAGCTGAAGAACGTGGCCATCACCGCCTCCCAGATTGAGAAGGCGGTGAACAATCAGTGTATGTTTGACGGCTCCTCCATCCAGGGCTTTGTCCGCATCGACGAGTCCGACCAGTATCTGTTCCCCGACCTGAAATCCTATCGCGTGTTCCCCTGGCAGCCTCACAATGGCAAGGTGGCCCGGCTGATCTGCGACGTACACAACACCGACGGCACCCCCTTCGCCGGCGACCCCCGCTATGTGCTCAAACGGGCCCTGCAAAAGGCCAGGGATATGGGCTATGACGCCTTCAATGTGGGACCAGAGGCCGAGTTTTTCCTCTTCCAGACCGATGAGGAGGGCAAGCCCACCACCAAGACCAACGACGAGGCCGGTTACTTTGACCTGGGCCCCCTGGACCACGGCGAGTCCACCCGCCGGGAGATCTGTATGGCGCTGGAGGCCATGAAGTTTGAGATCGAGGCCTCCCACCATGAGTGCGCCCAGGGCCAGCACGAGATTGACTTCAAGTATGAGGAGGCCCTCCACGCCGCCGACAACATCATGACCTTCAAGCTGGCGGTGAAAACCCTGGCCCAGAAGAACGGCCTCCACGCCACCTTTATGCCCAAGCCCATTTACGGTGTGGCCGGGTCGGGTATGCACACCAATATGTCCCTGTTCCGGGACGGCAAGAACGTCTTTTACGATCCCAATGGGGAGCGGGGCCTGTCCAGGGAGGCCTACTCCTTCATCGCGGGCATTCTGGCCCATGTGAAGGGCATGGCGGCCATTACCAACCCCCTGGTCAACTCCTACAAGCGGCTGGTGCCCGGCTATGAGGCCCCCTGCTATCTGGCCTGGTCGGCCTCCAACCGCTCCGCCCTCATCCGCATCCCCGCCTCCCGCGGTCAGTCCACCCGGGTGGAGCTGCGCTCCCCCGATCCCTCCTGCAATCCCTATCTGGCTTTCGCCGTCTGTCTGGCCGCCGGCCTGGACGGCATTGAGAAGGGTCTGACGCCCCCTGACGAGATCACCGAGAACATCTACGCCATGGACGACGCCACCCGGAAGGCCCACGGCATCGACGCCCTGCCCGGCTCCCTGGAGGAGGCCATCCAGGCCCTGGAGGGCGACCAGCTGATCCTGGATACCCTGGGGGACCATGTGGCCCGGAACTACCTGGAGGGCAAAAAGAAGGAGTGGGAGGAGTACCGCACCCGGGTGTCATCCTGGGAGCGGGAGAAGTACATCATCAACTATTGACCAGCTGTTTTCCGGCGGCCAAACGGTATTAGACCACAGGTAAAGGGCATATCATAACAGGAGACAGGGAAGTCTCGCGGCGGCGGTCCGGGACGGGGCCGCCGCCGCTGTTTTTTCCCGGGACAGGAGGGACGATATGCGCTTTACCAAGATGGAGGGCCTGGGCAACGACTACATCTACCTCAACGGCTTGGATGGCCTGCCGGAGGATCTGCCCGCTCTGGCCCGGCGGATGAGCGACCGCCACTTCGGCGTGGGGGCAGACGGGCTGATCTGTATCTGCCCCTCGGACCGGGCCGACTTCGGTATGCGGATCTTCAACGCCGACGGCTCGGAGGGGGAGATGTGCGGCAACGGCATCCGCTGCCTGGGCAAGTACGTCCATGACAAGGGCCTGAGCCAGAAACAGACGCTGACCATTGACACCGGCGGCGGGCTGCGTGCCCTGGAGCTTCTGACGCAAGGCGGTTTGGTCAAGGCCGTCCGGGTGAACATGGGCCGCCCCCAGGTGGGGGAGGTTGTGGAGCTGACGGCGGGGGAGCGGGTCTGGCAGGTTACCCCGGTGTCCATGGGCAATCCCCACGCCGTCCTCTTTGTGGAACGGCCGGAGGAGTTGGAGCTGGCCCGGCTGGGCCCTCTGTTTGAACGCCACCCCGCCTTTCCCCAGGGGGTCAACACGGAGTTTGTCCGCTGTGCCGCCCCTGACCGGCTGGTGATGCGGGTATGGGAGCGGGGCAGCGGCGAGACCCTGGCCTGCGGTACCGGCGCCTGCGCGGCTCTGGCGGCGGGGGCGGTTCAGGGCAGGTGCGGACGGCGGGCCACGGTGGAACTGCCCGGCGGCCTGCTGGAGCTGGACTGGCCGGAGGATCAGGCGGAGATGATGATGACAGGACCGGCCCATACGGTCTTTGAAGGGGAATACCCCGCTTAATACAAAGGAGAGAGTATCATGGTAAGGATCAATGCAAATTTTAACAAGCTGCCCGGCAGCTACCTGTTTTCCGAGATCGCCCGGCGGGTGGCGGCCTACGGAGAGGCCAACCCGGACCGGACCCTGATCCGGCTGGGCATTGGCGACGTGACCCGGCCCCTGCCCGCCGCCGTCACCGCCGCCATGCACAAGGCGGTGGACGAGATGGCCACCGCCCAGGGTTTCCACGGCTACGGCCCCGAGCAGGGCTATGACTTCCTGCGGCAGGCCATCGCCCAGCATGACTACAAGGCCCGGGGCGTGGACATCCAGCCCAACGAGATCTTTGTGTCCGACGGGGCCAAGAGCGACTGCGGCAACATCGGCGACATCTTCGGCACGGACAACGTGGTGGCGGTATGCGACCCGGTGTACCCCGTCTATGTGGACACCAATGCCATGGCGGGCCGTGCCGGGGACTATGATGCCGCCACCGGCCGGTGGACCAACCTGATCTATATGCCCTGCGTGGCGGCCAACGGCTTCTCCCCGGCCATTCCGGCGGAAAAGGTGGATCTGATCTACCTGTGCTTCCCCAATAACCCCACCGGCGCGGTGGCCACCCGGGCGCAGCTGAAGGCTTGGGTGGATCACGCCAACGCTACCGGCGCCGTCATTCTGTACGACAGCGCCTACGAGGCCTTCATCACCGATCCCGCCATTCCCCACTCCATCTTTGAGATCGAAGGGGCCCGCACCTGCGCCATTGAGTTCCGCTCCTTCTCCAAGACCGCAGGCTTCACCGGCACCCGCTGCGCTTACACTGTCATCCCCAAGGAGCTGGAGCGGGAGGGCACCTCCCTCAACAGCCTGTGGAACCGCCGCCAGTGTACCAAATTCAACGGGGTGCCCTATGTGGTCCAGCGGGGCGCCGAGGCCGTGTACAGACCCGAGGGCCGCGCTCAGGTGCGGGAGACCATTCAGTACTATCTGAACAACGCCAAGATCATCCGGGACGGTCTGGCCGCCGCCGGCCTCACCGTGTCCGGCGGGGAGAACTCCCCCTACATCTGGGCCGCCACCCCCGACGGCATGGGCTCCTGGGACTTCTTCGACAAGCTGCTCCGGGAGGCCAACGTGGTCACCACCCCCGGCGCGGGCTTCGGCCCCAGCGGGGAGGGCTACATCCGCCTCACCGCCTTCGGCGAGGCGGAGGCCACCCGCCAGGCCGTGGAGCGCATCAAGGCTGTGCTGTAAAAACATAAAATGCCCGCTGCCTTTGCAGCGGGCATTTTTCTTGTATGGCTCAGGCCAGCCTCAGGTGGGAGCGCTTCAGAGCGTTGCGGATGAGCAGGCACAGCAGCGGGGCGGCCACCAGGGCCAGCACCGCGTTGAAGATGGAGGCGGGGACCTTCAGCGGCAGGGTGGCCAGGGCCAGGGCGGGGGTTAGGCCGTCCACAAGCAGGCCGTTGTAGAAATAACTCTTGGCAAAATAGAGGACATAGTAGATGACGCAGCCCAGCGCCGCGCCGGTCAGGCAGCGGGGGTAGGTGGGCTCCTCCCGGTGGGCAACCTTCCACATCACCAGCCCGGCGCCCAGGCCCATAGCGCCCTTGGTCAGGAAGGTGAGCCAGCACTCGGAGACAAACAGGGGATTGGTCAGATCATACAGGGCGGAGCCCAGGCCCGAGGCCAGCCCTCCCACAGGCCCCAGCAGCAGGCCGGACAGACAACACATGATATTGGCCAGGGTAAAGGAGGTGTTGCCGGCAATGTTGATGGGCATGGTGATGCGCAGATAGTTGCTGGCAAATACAAGGGCGGCCATCATGGCTAAAACGGCGATTTTCAGCGTGGAATTGGAACGGGGTCGCATGGGGAACACTTCCTTTGATTTTTTTCAGCCTAATTATAGCTTTGAACTGACCTTGATTCAAACGCCAGATTTGAAAAAAATAATAAGGTCAGATGAAGAAAAAACAACCGCGGCTGTCCACCGCGGCTGTTTGATGGGAGGGGATCAATAGCGGCCGAAGTCGCCGGAGCGGCCCTCGGTCACGTCGGAGCCAAACACATAGTCCTTGCCAGGCAGGACGGCGTTGAGAGCGATGCCTGCAATGGCGGCGATGGCCAGGTTGGTCAGGGTCACGTGGACCTCGCCGATGGCAAAGGTAACGCCGTCGGAGAAGCCCAGACCGCACACCAGGATGATGGCGGCGATAATCAGGTTGCGGGAGTTGGTGAAATCCACCCGGTTTTCCACCACATTGCGCACACCGATGGCGGAGATCATGCCGTAGAGGATGAAGGACACGCCGCCGATGATGGCGGTGGGGATGGAGTTGACGATGGCGGCAAAGGCGGGGGAGAAGGAGAGCACCACCGCATAGATGGCGGCCAGACGCACCACCTTGGGATCGTATACCCGGGAGAGCACCAGCACGCCGGTATTTTCGCCGTAGGTGGTGTTGGCGGGGCCGCCGAACAGTCCGGCCAGAGAGGTGGCGATGCCGTCGCCGATGAGGGTGCGGTGGAGGCCGGGGTTTTCGATAAAGTTCTGGCCCACGGTGGCGGAGATGGCGGACATATCGCCGATGTGCTCCATCATGGCGGCAATGGCGATGGGGGCCATGACGAAGATGGAGGTCAGGTCAAACTTGGCCAGGAAAAAGGGCTGGATGCCCACGGGAGCGGCCTGGGCCACACCGGAGAAGTTGATGAGGGGCACCACGTTGCCGGCGCTATCCAGGGCGGTGGCCCCGGCAGCGTTGGCGATGACGGCCACCACATAGGAGCCCACCACCCCCAGCAGGATGGGGATGATTTTGACCATGCCCTTGCCCCAGATGTTGGCGATGACGATGATGGCCATGGCCACCAGGGCCAGCCACCAGCAGGTGGAGGCGTTGGACACGGCGGAGGGAGCCAGGTTCAGGCCGATGAGGATGATGATAGGGCCGGTCACCACCGGGGGCAGGAAGCGCATCACCCGGCGCACGCCCACCACCTTGATAACGGCGGCCAGCACCACATAGAGCAGACCGGCCACCACAATGCCGCCGCAGGCGTATTGCAGCTTGACGGTCGGGTCCATGCCGGCGTATTTGCCCGCGTCCAGCTTGGCCATGGCCTCAAAGCCGCCCAGATAGGCAAAGGAGGAGCCCAGGAAGGCGGGCACCTTCAGCTTGGTGCAGACGTGGAAGAACAGGGTGCCGATGCCGGCGAAGAACAGGGTGGTCTGGATGGACAGAGGCAGACCGTAGGCCTGGACCAGGATGGGGACCAGCACGGTGGCGCCGAACATGGCGAACATATGCTGCAGGCCCAGGATGAACATCTTGGGGCGGCCCAGAACGCGGGCGTCCCGGATGGGTTCGCTGCCAGGGGTGGAATTCTGACTCATAACAATCTCCTCTCTCTTTTGAGGGCAGAAAAAAAGCAACTGTTTTTCCCAATGAAAAAACAATCGCTTTTCCTCCGGCGTCCGCCGCGCAGCATACCGATGGCGATCTGCATGACGAACACCTCCCGCCCACGTTAGAATTAGCATTATTATATCAGTATCTCCCGATCTGCACAAGCCAAACGAATAAAAATATGGCCCTTTGGATATATTTCCAAAGAATCCTGGAGAAGGAACAGATTTCCCTTATGATCTGTTTATTGACAGAAGGGCCAAACTTTACTATAGTAAATACCAAAAGATAAGAAGGTGAACCCATGAAACAACCCTTTGTGACATTGGAGCAGCTGCGCTCCATCACCCAGCAGTATCCCACGCCGTTCCATTTGTATGACGAGAAGGGCATCCGGGAAAATGTCCGGCGGCTGAAGGCCGCTTTTGCCTGGAACCCGGGCTTTAAGGAATTCTTTGCCGTCAAAGCCACTCCCAATCCCGCTATTCTGAAAATCCTGCGGGAGGAGGGCTGCGGCGCCGACTGCTCCTCCCTCACCGAGCTGATGCTCTCCCAGCGCTGCGGCCTCACCGGGTCGGAGATCATGTTCTCCTCCAACGACACCCCGGCTGCCGACTTCAAGCTGGCCGCCCAGCTGGGCGCCACCATCAATCTGGACGACTTCACCCACATCGATTTTCTCAAAGAGACCATCGGCTATATCCCGGAGACCATCTCCTGCCGGTTCAACCCCGGCGGAGTGTTCACCATCGGCCAGTCCGCCGAGGGCTTCCAGGTGATGGACAACCCCGGCGACTCCAAGTACGGCTTTACCCGGGAGCAGCTCTTTGAAGGCTTCAAGAAGCTGAAGGCCATGGGGGCCAAGCGGTTTGGCATCCACGCCTTCCTGGCCTCCAACACCCTGTCCAACGACTACTACCCCACCCTGGCCGGCATCCTGTTCCGGCTGGCGGTGGAGCTGGAGCGGGAGACGGGCTGCGACATCTGCTTTATCAATCTCTCCGGCGGCGTGGGCATCCCCTACAAGCCCGATCAGCCCGCCAACGACATTGCCGCCATCGGCGAGGGGGTGCGCCAGCAGTTTGAGCAGATCCTGGTGCCCGCCGGTATGGGGGATGTGGCCATCTATACCGAGCTGGGCCGGTTCATGCTGGGTCCCAACGGCTGCCTGGTCACCAAGGTGCTCCACTTCAAGCACACCTACAAGGAGTATGTAGGGGTGGACGCCTGCGCCGCCAATCTGATGCGCCCCGCCATGTACGGCGCCTACCACCATATCACCGTCATGGGCAAGGAGGACGCCCCCTGCGACCACAAGTACGACGTCACCGGCGGCCTGTGTGAGAACAACGACAAGTTTGCCATCGACCGGATGCTGCCCCAGGTGGAGATCGGCGATCTGCTGGTGATCCACGATACCGGCGCCCACGGTTTCTCCATGGGCTACAACTATAACGGCAAGCTGCGCTCGGCCGAGGTGCTGCTCCAGGAGGACGGCTCCACCCGGCTGATCCGCCGGGCAGAGACGCCGGAGGACTATTTTGCGACCCTGATTTTTGATTAAAAGAAAACCGGGCCGGGAATCTCCCGGCCCGGTAAAAAAGACCTGCCGCGATTTGAACAGGTCCAGTAAAACCGGACAATAGACAAAAGGCCCCCTAATGTAGGAAAATAGAACTACATTAGGGGGTCC
>CALWXZ010000078.1 GCA_944385625.1 uncultured Flavonifractor sp.
GTGATCTTGCCGGTGTCGGGGGCGAAGTTGTTGGCCGGGTCCTCGGTGGTCACCCGGCACTGGAGGGCGTAGCCGTTCATGTGAACCGAGTCCTGGGAGCTGATGCCGATGGCCGCGGTGGACAGGGGGTGGCCCTCGGCGATGAGGATCTGGGCCCGGACCAGGTCGATGCCGGTGACCATCTCGGTGACGGTGTGCTCCACCTGGATGCGGGGGTTCATCTCAATGAAGTAGTGGTTGCCATCCTTGTCCACCAGGAACTCCACCGTACCGGCGGACACATAGCCCACGTGTTTGGCCACCTTGACGGCGTCGGCGTACAGCTTCTGACGGGTGGCCTCGGGCACGCTGAAGGCGGGGGCGAACTCCACCACCTTCTGATAGCGGCGCTGGAGGGAGCAGTCACGCTCGCCCAGGTGGACCACGTTGCCGTGTTTGTCGCCCAGGATCTGCACCTCGATGTGCTTGGGCTCCACCAGATACTTCTCGATAAAGATGTCCTCGTTGCCGAAAGCCTTCTTGGCCTCGCTCTTCACCAGATTGAAGGCGGGGATGACCTCCTCGGGCTTGTCACAGCGGCGCATACCCCGGCCGCCGCCGCCGCCGGCCGCCTTGAGGATGATGGGAAAGCCGTAGGAGACGGCCTTCTCCAGGGCCTCCTCCCCGTCCTTCAGCGGCTCGGCGGAGCCGGGAATGGTGGGCACGTCGCAGGCCTTGGCAATGGCCTTGGCCGTCAGCTTGTCGCCCATCTGGGCCAGGATGGTGGAGGAGGGGCCGATAAAGGTGATGCCCGCGTCCTCGCAGGCCTTGGCAAAGTCGGCGTTTTCACTCAAAAATCCGTAGCCGGGGTGGATGGCGTCCACGTTGCGGCGCTTGGCCAGGTCGATAATGGAGGGGATGTCCAGATAGGCCCCCAGAGGGGATTTGTTCTCGCCGATGAGGTAGGCCTCGTCCGCCTTGGTGCGGAAGAGGGAGAAGGTATCCTCGTTGGAATACATCGCCACCGTGTGCAGGCCCAGGTCGTAGCAGGCCCGGAATACCCGGATGGCGATCTCGCCCCGGTTTGCCACCAGGACCTTGTTGAACTTACATTCCGCCATGCTGTCCTTCCTTTCTGAAGTGAAATGAAATGGGTTGCAATCTGCCACAAACCCCCGCGTATGAAATACGGCGGGGGTGGTTCCGCCCGGCGTCCTGCCGGGCCATGCTTCAAATCCATTGTTTAAGAGTATTATATCTGTACGCTAAAGTTTTTGCAATCGTTTTTCTTGAGAATTGCAATTCTTGGCGGGACCCACAGGAATCCTTGGGGGCGCTTGCCGGGAAATAGGAAATATGCTACACTCAGTTTGTCAAAAGGCCGTTTTCACACCGGACCCGGGTCAGGGCGGACGCTGGGGCGGTTTTTGAGAGAGGTGGGAGAATGTCGCTGACGCTGAACATGGGGGTGGAGGTCCTCCCCGGGGTGGGGCCCGCCCGGGCCAAGGCGCTGGCCCGGCTGGGGCTGGAGAGGGTGGAGGATCTGCTGCGCTACTATCCCCGGGACTACGAGGACCGGCGGAAAAGCGCCTGTATCGCCTCGGCCCCGGCGGATGTACCGGTGTGCCTCACCCTGATGGTGGCCGAGCCGCCCCGGCTGTCCCGCATCCGCAAGGGGCTGGAGCTGGTGAAGGTGCGCCTGGTGGACGACACCGGCAGCCTCACCGCCACCTTTTTCAACCAGGGCTATTTGAAGGATGCCCTGCGGACGGGAGAAACCTACGTCTGCTTCGGCAAGGTGGAGGGCCAGGGGGCACGGCGGCAGATGACCAACCCGGTGTGCGAGCGGGCCGACAAGGTGCGCTTTACCGGGCGCATTCTGCCGGTGTACCGGCTGACCCACGGGGTGTCCAACAATCTGCTGGCGGGGCTGGCCTTCCGGTGCGTGGAGGAGTGCGCCGCCCAGGTGGAGGAGTGCCTGCCCCAGCCGCTGCGGCAGGCCCACCAGCTGGCCGAGACGGAGTTTGCCATCCGCAACGTCCACTTTCCCGCCGACGAGGACGCCCTGGCGGTGGCCCGGCGGCGGCTCATCTTTGAGGAGCTGTTCTATCTCACCTGCGGCATGGCCCTGCTGCGTACCCGGCGGGACAGTGCGGCGGGACTTGTTTTTCGGCCCTTTGCGGAGGAGGATTTCTTAAAGCTGCTCCCCTTTGCTCTCACCGGGGCCCAGCGGCGGGTCATGGGGGAGATGGCCGCCGACCTGACCTCCGGCACCCCCATGAACCGGCTGGTCCAGGGAGACGTGGGCTCGGGCAAGACCATGCTGGCGGCCTGGGGGGCCTGGCTGGCGGGGAAAAACGGGTATCAGTGCGCCCTGATGGCCCCCACCGAGCTGCTGGCCGAGCAGCACTACCGCTCCCTGGCCCCTCTGTTGGAAAAGGCGGGGCTGCGGGTGGGGCTGCTCACCGGCGCGGTGAAGGGCAAGGCCCGCAAGACGGTGTACGCCGCTCTGGAGCTGGGCGAGCTGGATCTGGTTATCGGAACCCACGCCATTTTGAGCGAGGGGGTAAAGTTTGCACGGCTGGGGCTGGTGGTTACCGACGAGCAGCACCGCTTCGGCGTGGGCCAGCGCTCCGCCCTGGCGGCCAAGGCCGCCGGCACCCCCCACGTGCTGGTCATGTCGGCCACCCCCATTCCCCGCACCCTGGCTCTTATCATCTACGGCGACCTGGATGTGTCGGTGGTGGACGAGCTGCCCCCCGGCCGCTCCCCGGTGGAGACCTACGTGGTGGGGGAGGACAAGCGGCAGCGGATGTATAACTTTGTGCGCAAGCTGGTGGGAGAGGGCAGGCAGGCCTATATTGTCTGCCCCGCCGTGGAGGAGGGGGAAGAGGACGGGGACAACCCCGGCGGGGCCGGGGCCATGAAGGCCGCCGTCACCTATGCCCAAACCCTCCGGACCCAGGTCTTTCCTGAACTGCGGGTGGGCCTGGTCCACGGAAAAATGAAGAGCAAAGAGAAGGACTCGGTTATGAGCGCCTTTGCCGCCGGTCAGCTGGACGTGCTGGTGTCCACCACCGTCATCGAGGTGGGTGTGGACGTGCCCAACGCCGCGCTGATGATTGTGGAGGACGCCGACCGGTTCGGCCTCTCCCAGCTCCATCAGCTCCGGGGCCGGGTGGGCCGGGGCAAGCACCAGTCATACTGCGTGCTGGTGACCTCCACCCGCAGCCAGGACAGCCGGGAGCGGCTGCGGGTCTTGTCAAAAACCAACGACGGGTTTAAAATCGCGGAGGAGGATCTGCGCCTCCGGGGACCCGGCGACTTTTTCGGCTCCCGGCAGCACGGCCTGCCCCAGCTGGGCATCGCCGACCTGGCGGGGGATATGCGGGTGCTGAAGCAGGCCCAGAGCGCCGCCGGGGAGCTGCTCCGGGCCGATCCCGGCCTGACAAAGCCGGAGCACGCCGGACTGCTGGCGCGGGTGAAACGTCTTTTTGCCGAGCAGGGGGACGTATTTAATTAACGAGAAAAGGAAAGAGAAGATTCTATGGACCGTATGGAAGAGACCAAGGGCCTGAGAGCCCGAACCGATATTCACTTCAACTGCTGCCAGTCGGTGCTGGTGCCCTTTGCGGAGGCCTGCGGACTGAGCAAGGAGGCGGCCTATAAGCTGGGGGCCCACTTCGGCGCCGGCATGAAGCATGGGGCCACCTGCGGCGCGGTGACCGGCGCGCTGATGGTGCTGGGCATGGCGGGCGGAGGTAACGATGCCGCCGCCGAGCTGATGCGCCGGTTCCGGGAACAGAACAAGGCGCTGGACTGCGCCACCCTGCTGCGCCTGGCGGCGGAGCGGGGGGAGGAACGCAAGCCCCACTGCGACCGGATGGTGTACGAGGCGGTGGAGTTGCTGGAGCAGCTGCTGGAGCAGCATTGAATCAAAAGCACGAGGTCCGGCCTGTCAAACAGGCCGGGCCCCTTTTTGTTTTTTAGCTCAGAGGAAGTACGATGGGAGCCTCCAGAGTTGAGGAATGGTAATCCAGGATTTCCAGCTCCACCTGGTCAAAGGGATAGTCTTTCAGGGGCACGGATTCCTCAAAGACGCCCTCCAGCTCCCTTCCGTTCTCATCCAAGGCAATGGTATGGGACGCCATGTTGAAGTTCCGCTCACTTCCGTCGGGCGCCCGGTAGGTGTTGCCCGCCACCTGGCGGAACATCATGCCATTTGCCAGGGTGGGGGCCCGGAAGGTGAGGGTTGTGATACCGTCGATTTCCTCGATGCGAGCCAGGGTGATGCCCTCGGGCAAAGGATCAGTCAGGCCAGTGGTCAGGTCCACCGTGACCCAGTGTTCCTCCTTGTCCTGCCAGATCGCCCCTTCGATGTGGAGGGTCAGGTGTTGGGCATCCTCAAAATAGCTGCTCTCGAAGCGATAGGAGATGACCCGGGGGGAGCCGCCGCCGTGGGCGGTGAGCCCCTGGGACCGGTCATAGCGCACCCCCTTGTCATCCTCCAGCCAGCAGGTCAGGCTGCTGAGTTGGGCGGTGTTGGCCTCGTCCTCCTGGATGTCCACCCGGACGTGGGTGGGGTAGATCTCCAGCCCCACCACCTTCAGATGCTGGCCGTCCAGGGTGAAGGGCTGGTCCAGGGTGACCTGACTGCCCTGGCTGGTAAAGTTGGGGTCGAACCGCAGGGTAAAGGAGAAGCTGGCCACCGCGTCCGGGCCGGCGGGGGGATCATCCCACAGGCCGGAATCTTCCGACGGAGCATCCGCGTCGGCAGCGTCTTCCGCCCACACCTTGTAGTCCAGGATCAGGGTATCAGGCACGTCCTCTTCCCGGAAGTCGATGGAGATCCGCCGCAGCTCCTCCGGGTCGTCAGGGGTCTGGGGCAAGGAGAGGCTGGCGGAGGCCCGACTGCCGCCGGCCAGGAAAACCTCTCCCTCGCCGTTCAGCGCCGGATACAGGTCGCTGCGCAGGGAGAAAAAGACGTTGACCTGCTTCTGGTCCACGATGAGGTACTCCACCGCCATGGTTACGTCACCCTGGGTCTGGCACTGTCCCAGCCACTGGACATATTCGTGCTCGATGGCCGCCTTCAGGCTGGGGGAGAAGGCCACGGCGGCGGTGAGTCCCTTCAGGATGGGGATGCCGGAGCAGGCCATGGCGAAGGGGGTCACCAGATTGACCAGCAGCACAAAGACGGCGAACATGGCGGCCACACTGCCGGCGGGGGCGGCGATCCACCGGCCCAGGCGGCGGCGCTGCCGCCTGGCCCTGGCCCGGGGCAGAGCGGATTCCAGCTGGGGGGGCGTCCGCTCCAGCGCTTCCCGGAGCAGACGGTATTCTTCCATACGGTCCATGGTTCAAACCTCCTCGCTCAGTTCCAGTTTCAGCAGGGACAGGGCCTTGCGCTGCCGGGTGGACACGGTGCCGGCGGGAATGCCCAGGGTCTCCGCCGTCTCGGCCAGGGTGAGGTCCTGAAAGTAGCGCAGGATGATGACCGCCCGCAGCTCCCGGGGCAGCTTGGCGATGGCCTGCCGGAGGGGCAGGTGGTCCAGCGTCTCTCCCGGGGTCTCGGGCAGCTGCTCCACCGCCAGTTCCCGCTTCCGGCGGCGGAGCTCGGCGTTGCAGGCATTGATGAGGATGCGGGTCAGCCAGGTGTTGAAACGCTCCGGCTGCCGCAGCCGTCTGTGGTGCAGCAGGCCCAGATAGATGGCCTCGTCCACCGCGTCCAGGGCGTAGGCCTCGCTGCCCAGGTAGAGATAGGCGGTGCGGTACAGCCGGGTTTTAAGGGCCTGGGCCCGGGTTGCAAATTCCTGTTCGGTCAAGGGTGGCGCCCCCTTTCTGCCTATTAGAGTATTTGGCAGGCCGGTTTCATTGCGTCCCCGCAAAAAAACCGCGCCGCAGCTTGTTTCTGCGGCGCGGCAAAGAAAATCAGGCCTGCGTCAGTGTTCGGGCGTTTTCCACATAGCGGCGCACCACATAGCCAAGCTCCCCACGGGGCAGCTCCTCCAGCGGGACTCCGCTCAGATCGGTGGGGGGGCAGACGCAGGGACCCAGGGCGGCGGCCACCCTGTCCAGAGCCGCCTGCTCCTGCTGGGTGACGGCGTCCGACTGGATCAGGCCCTCCGTCTGCTCCAGCTCGGAGAACATATTCCAGAGGATCACCAGCTGCCTGCGGTGGAGGGCGGCCTGCCCGGGAGGCTCATGGTCGGTGTACTGGGCGGCCTCATGGTACACCATATGGAACTGGGAGAGCAGCTCGCTGAACAGGGCGGGGTCCACCGGCTGGCGCAGGCTGCGGCGGATGACCTGCCAGTAGTAGGCCTGGAGGCGGTAGAGCTCCTGAAAATTCCGGCGGAACTGGTGCTCCCGCCGGTTGGGCAGCAGGAAGGTGTTGACCACCAGCACCAGTGCCACCGCCATAGCCAGATAGAACAGCCTGAGCCAGATGGCCTCATAGGTCTGGATGGTGAGGGTGGCCATGGTGAGGGCAAAGGAGGTGGAAAAGATGGGCTGCACCCAGGAGCCGGGGGTACAGCAGTACATCAGGGAGACCATAATAATGGAGAACAGGAAAATCCCCGCCATGCCGGGCAGCAGGGGATAGGCCAGGTGGACCAGCAGGCAGCCGATGGCGGTGCCGATGGGCCGGGTGACCATCCGCTGGGCGCTCTCCTCATAGCTGGGCTGGAGCAGCAGAAAGGCGTGGAGGGGGAACCAGTAGGTGTGCTCAAAGTCCCACAGGTAGCTGACGGTGGCGCTGACCAGCATCACCACCCCCAGCCGCAGCGCGAAGCGGAACTCAAACCGGGCGGGGGAGAGCCGCTGGCGCAAATCGCTCCACACAGCCCGCCAGGGCACCCTGGAGAAGAAGTGGTCGTGCTGAGTGTGGAGGGACTCCCGGCAGAGCAGCAGCAGGGTGTGCAATACACTGCGGTAGAAGATGCGCAGGCGGCTCTGGGGCAGGTCGGTGTGGTCCAGCAGCTGCCGGATGCGGGCGGCCAGCCGCTGCCGGGCGGCGGGCTCCCAGGCGCTTTGAAGCTGGCGCACCACCTGGGCCAGGGTGTGCATGGCGCGGGGAAAGGCGGGGATGTTTTTGGCGTCCTGCCAGGCCGCCCCGTCGGCCACCAGGTAGGAGGCCCGCTGGAAGAGCAGGGCAAACAGATGATAAAAGCGCTTCTGCCTGTCGGGCAGGTTGAGCAGGTGCCGCCGGTCGTAGCCCTGCCGGTGGAAGGTACGGGCCAGTTCGTACAGCTCCCGGGCGGCGGCCCGGTCGTCCCCCCCACCGGCCAGCCCGTCCAGCAGGTCGGCCAGCCGGGCAAGACTGCGGGTGATCTGCCCGGAGGGGTCGGCGGTGATGTCGGCCGCCCGGGCGTTGACAATGAGGGCCACCGTCAGCAGCAGGCAGCAGAAGGCCACCGCGGCCAGCTGGTTGGGAAGCTGCTCCGGCGTGATGGGCCGCAGCTCCAGAAAAACGAAGGTCATGGCGTAGCCCAGGTGTCCCTTCGGCGTAAACTGGCTGCACTTCCAGATGACAATTACAAAGAGCAGGCTGAAGTTCAACAGGGCGCACAGCAACCCGTTCTGGCAGGCGGCAAAGGCCAGCACGCAGAGCAGCATGGACATGACAGACATGGAGAGATAGTCCCCCAGCCGGTTGGGCTCCCGCCGCCGGATCTGGAACAGTGTGGTGGTGCCGGCCATCACCATGGCATAGTCAGCGCCGAAGAGCCACATAACCAGTAAAAACTGGACTAAGTAAAAGAAGATGGTGGGGGAGGCCCCCTTCCACCGGGCCCAGAACAGGGCCCCGAGGCCCTTCCCCTTTGCCAGCAAGCCCACGGTGATCCCTCCTGCCCGGAAAATGATTGCTTATCTAACATTATAATGGGAACCGGTCAGGGCGCGCAAGGGGGCGGAGAAAATTTTGTGTCGGAACAGAGAATTGCAAAAAAAAGACGCCCATTATATAATAGGCGGGACAAACTCAGTTGGAGGTATACCCGTGGAACCCTTGGAACTGCTCCCCATCCCGCTGCTGCAATGGTACCGGGAGAACGCCCGGGTGCTGCCCTGGCGCAGCGACCCCACTCCCTACCATGTGTGGATCAGCGAGATCATGCTCCAGCAGACCCGGGTGGCGGCGGTGCTGGACTACTACCGCCGCTTTCTCGCGGAGCTGCCCACCGTGGCCACACTGGCGGCGGTGGAGGAGGACAGGCTCATGAAGCTGTGGCAGGGGCTGGGCTACTACAACCGGGCCCGCAACCTGCAAAAGGCGGCCCGCCAGATTGTGGAGGATCACGGCGGTGTCTTTCCCAACAGCTATGAGGCCATCCACGCCCTGGCTGGGGTGGGCGACTATACCGCCGGGGCCATCGCCTCCATCGCCTTTGGTATCCCCGTTCCGGCGGTGGACGGCAACGTGCTGCGGGTGACGGCCCGCGTCACCGGGGACGGGGGGGACATCATGAAGCCGGAAACAAAGGCCCGAATGGGGGCGGCGCTAAAGCGGGTGATGCCGCTGGAGGCCCCCGGGGACTTCAACCAGGCCCTGATGGAGCTGGGGGCCACGGTGTGCCTGCCCAACGGCGCACCGTTGTGTGACCAGTGTCCCGCCAGGGACTTCTGCACGGCCCGCCTGACAGAGCGCACCGGAGAGCTGCCGGTGAAGGCGGCCAAAAAAGCCCGGCGGATAGAGGAGCGGACGGTGTTCCTCATCTTCCGGGATCAATCTGTGGCCCTGCGGCGGCGGAAGGGGCGGGGGCTGCTGGCGGGACTGTGGGAGTATCCCAACGAGCTGACCCCCGCCCCCTGCCCGGTGGAGGCCCGCTCCCTGGAGCAGGGCCCCTCCGGCAAGCACATTTTCACCCATATCGAGTGGCACATGAAGGCCGTGCTGGTCCAGGCGGCCGGGGACACCCTGCCCCAGGGCTGGGTGTGGGCCACGCTGGAGGAACTGGACCGGGACTACGCCGTACCCAATGCTTTTCAGGCATTCAAGCCCGCGGTGGAGGGACGGCTCAAAGGAGAGGGAGAACAACCATGGCAAAGCTGTATTTCCGGTATGGAGTGATGGGCTCCAGCAAGACCGCCAACGCCCTGATGGTGCGCTACAACTACGAGGAGCGGGGCCAGGACGCCCTGCTGGTGAAGCCCGCCGTCGACCAGCGGGACGGGGCCCGGTTTGTGGCCTCCCGGGCGGGGCTGAGCCACGACTGCATCTATTTTTCCGACCTGATGGAGATGACCCCCCGAGAGCTCAAGCCCTATGCCTGCATCATTGTGGACGAGGCCCAGTTTCTCACCCGGGAGGAGGTGCGCTACCTTACCGATCTGGTGGACGACTGGAACATCCCGGTGATCTGCTACGGCCTGCGGGCCGACTTCAAGGGGGAACTGTTCCCAGGCTCGGCGGAGCTGCTGGCCTCCGCCGACGTGATCGAGGAGGTCAAGACCATCTGCTGGTGCGGCAAGAAGGCCCTGTGCAACGCCCGCTTTGACGAGCAGGGCAACGTGCTCAAGGAGGGGGAGCAGGTGGAGCTGGGGGCCAACGACCGGTACATCGGCCTGTGCCGCAAGCACTGGAAAGAGGGCAATCTGGGTCCCAAGCAGAAGTGAACCCCATCAAAGCGGAAAGGAAGCGGCGCGATGATCTGTAATCTGTGTCCCCGGCAGTGCGGGGCATTACGCACCCAAACCGAGGGACAGGGCCGCTGCCGGATGCCCGAGGCGCCGGTGGTGGCCCGGGCGGCGCTCCACCTGTGGGAGGAGCCCCCCATCTCCGGCGCCAGGGGCTCGGGCACCGTGTTTTTCTCCGGTTGCTCCCTGGGGTGTGTGTTCTGCCAGAACGAGCAGATCAGTCACCGGGATTTCGGCAAGCCCATCACGGTGGACCGGCTGCGGGCCATTTTCTTTGCGCTCATCGAGCAGGGGGCCCACAACATCAACCTGGTCAATCCCACCCACTACGCCCATGCGGTGCGGGAGGCCCTCAGAGAACCCCTGCCGGTGCCGGTGGTGTACAATACCGGCGGCTACGACCGGGTGGAGACTCTGCGGGCCCTGGAGGGCAAGGTCCAGATCTACCTGCCCGACTACAAATACCGCACCAACCACTACGCCGGACGCTACTCCGACGCCCCCGACTACCCCCAGGCGGCGGAGCGCGCCATCCTGGAGATGTTCCGTCAGACCGGCCCTGTCTGTTATGAAAACGGGCTGTTAAAACGGGGCGTTATCATCCGTCACCTGCTGCTGCCCGGCAAGCTGGCCGAGGCCAAGCGGGTGATGGACTGGGTGGCGGAGCACTTTGCGCCGGGCCAGGTACTTTTTTCCCTCATGAGCCAGTACATCCCCTGGGGGAGGGCGGCGGAGTTTCCCGAACTCAACCGCCGGTTGCGCCCCTCGGAGGTCCGGGCGGCGGAGGCCTATATGGCCGACCTGGGGCTGGAGGGCTTTGCCCAGGGGACGGAGGCCGCTCAGGCGGAGTACATCCCCCCCTTCGATCTCACCGGTGTGTAAAAACCGCATATCCCATCCCGGGGCGGGCCAAAAGGCCCGCCCTTTTCCTGTCAAATGGGACAACCACCCCGCATAAGCATAGCGGAGAGGGGGTGGAGGCCATGGAACGAGACCGGCGGCGGCCCGGTCTGCTGGAAAAGACGGCGGAGGTGCTGGACCTGCCCGGGGACGTGGTGGCCGGCCTGCCCAGGGTGGAGCTCACCGGCAGCCGGGAGCTGCGGATGGAAAACCACAAGGGCATCCTGGCCTACGGCAGCCAGGAGATCCACATCTCCGGCGGCAAGCTGGTGGTCAAGGTGCGCGGGAACAACCTGGAGCTGAAGTCCATGAACGCCAGCCAGCTGCTCATTACCGGCGAGATCGACGGGGTGGATCTGACCTGAGAAGGGAGGGGGGAAAATGCTGCTGCGGCTGGTAAACGCCCTGCGAGGGAGCGTGCGGCTGGAGGTGGAGGGGGCTTTTCCGGAGCGCTTCCTCAACCTGTGCGCCCAGCGGGGGGTGTTGTTCTGGAACGTGGAGTGGCTGGAGGCCACCCGCCTGCGGCTTACCGTCACCCGCCGGGGCAGCCGGCAGGCCGCCGCCCTGGGGGAGCGGGTGCTGTGTACCGTCACCCCCGCCGGGCGGAGTGGGATGCCCTATTTCCTGGCCCGGTTTAGAAAGCGCTACGCCTTCTGGGTGGGGATGGGGCTGTCCATGGCGGCGGTGTGCGTGCTGTCCTCCTTCGTCCTCACCATCGAGGTCAAGGGCAACACCAAGGTGTCCACCGCCCAGATCCTCACTGAGCTGCGGCGGCAGGGGCTGAGCATCGGCACCTACGGCCCCGGCCTGGATGAGCGAGCGGTGGGCAACAAGGTGCTGCTCCAGCTGCCCCAGCTGTCCTGGCTGTCCATCAATCTGTACGGCACCCGGGCGGAGGTGCTGGTGCGGGAGGCGGTGGAGGCCCCGGAGCTGGTGGACGCCGGCCAGTACGGCAGCGTGGTGGCCCGGGCCTCCGGCATCATCACCCGGGTGGAGGCCCTCACCGGCGAGGCGGTGGTGGAGGTGGGGGACACGGTGCTGGAGGGGGAGACCCTCATCTCGGGCACCGTCCACCTGGAGGGCCCGGCCTACAGCGAGACGCCGGAGATCGGCCAGATACAGGTGCGGGCCTCCGGCCGGGTGTATGCCCGCACCTGGCGTACCCTGAGCGCCCAGCTGCCCCTGGAGGCCCAGGTCAAGCGGTACACCGGGGAGGAGCACACCTGCTGGTCGGTGACGGTTTTGGGCCGGCGAACCGATTTTTTTGGAAAGGGTGGAATTTCTTTCGACAGGTATGATAAAATAGACCGTACCTGGACCCTGACCCTGCCCGGCGGCCGGGAGATGCCCCTGGCCGTAAACCGGGAGACCTGCCGGGCCTATGAACTGGAAAAGCTGGCCGTGGAGCCGGACGCGGCGCAGGCCATGCTGAAAGAGCGCCTGCTGGAGGTGCTGGAGGAGGCGGTAGGGGAGGGGGAGATCGTCAGCACCGACTATGCCGTGGAGACGGCGGACGGGGTGCTGACCGTCACCCTCCAGGCGGAGTGCCAGGAGGAGATCGGGCGGTTTGTGCCCGATCCCATCACACAAGAAAACGAGGCCGATCCATGATAGAACAGACCATCAATATCGAGCGGATGGAGGACGTGGTAGAC
>CALWXZ010000079.1 GCA_944385625.1 uncultured Flavonifractor sp.
TCCACACTGCCCTCGTTGACGTTGACGTGGGAGATCTCCGCCACAGCGGGGTCCACGCTCTCGGCAGTGACCACATAGCCGTGGTTCTGGCTGGTGATAAAGGCCCGTCCGGCGGCCAGATCCTTCACCGGGTGGTTGCCGCCCCGGTGGCCAAAGCGCATCTTCCGGGTCTCGGCGCCGGTGGCCAGAGCCAGCAGCTGGTGGCCCAGGCAGACGGCAAAGAGGGGCAGGCTGGAGTCGTAGAGTTTGCGTACCTCTTTAATAATGTCCACATTGTCCGCCGGGTCGCCGGGGCCGTTGGACAGCATGACGCCGTCATAGCCGCCGGTGAGGATGGTTTCCGCCGGGGTGTGGGCAGGATAGACGGTGA
This sequence comes from uncultured Flavonifractor sp., assembly GCA_944385625.1. GTDB lineage: Bacteria > Bacillota > Clostridia > Oscillospirales > Oscillospiraceae > Flavonifractor. Next base: position 371 of record CALWXZ010000079.1, read on the forward strand.
CCTGGCAGCCCCGCTTCTGGAGGCAGCGGATCATATTCTCTTTCACGCCGTAGTCCATCAGGGCCACCCGCAGCTTCTGCTCGCCCAGAGCAGGATAGAGCTGGGGCGCCTTCCGGGTCACCTTTTCCACGGTGCCCTCCACCCGATAGGCATGGATCTTCTCCAGGCACTCCTCTACATGAAAATGCTCCGCACAGGTGATCATACCATTCATGGTCCCCTGACTGCGGAGTATTCTGGTTAAAGCCCGGGTATCCACGCCTTCGATCCCGGTAATGTCATATTGTTTCAGATAGGCGTCCAGCTCACCCTCGCAGCGGAAATTGCTGCCCCGCCGGGCCAGATGCCGCACAATAAATGCCTCAGCCAAGGGCCGGGAGGACTCATTATCCTCGTGGTTTACGCCGTAATTGCCAATGAGGGGATAGCTCATCACGATTCCCTGTCCCGCATAGGAGGGATCGGTCAGGATCTCCTGGTAGCCGGTCATGGAGGTGTTGAACACCATTTCGCACACCCGGTCTGCGGGGGAGCCCATGCTGACGCCCTGGAACATGGCGCCGTTCTCCAGAATCAAGGTCGCCTTCATCTCCTGCATCACGCCTTTCTTTCCATGGTATTTGTTCGATTGTACTCTAAATATCCGCCTCCGGCAACTCCCTTTTCCGCTTCTTTTCTAAAATCGTAATTTTGGACAAAAGCCGGGACATATCCCTCTTTTTTCACGGTCAATGCGCCCCGGACGTCTCAAAAAACTACAGCTGGCCTCATAATTATTTTGGTGGCTTCACATCCACCACCACCAGCTCCGGCCGGTTGAACAGGCGGGGTATCCGGGTGCTCTCCCGGGCCAGGCCCCGGCTGACGATGAGGGTGGTATTTCCCAGGACATACCGGCCCCCGGCATACTCAGGAAACAGGCCCTGGTCGGGAGCCAGCACCCCGTTGACCAGGCCGGGCAGCCGCCACTGGCCCCCGTGGGCATGGCCCGCCAGCACCAGGTCAAAGCCGCTGGCCGCATAGTCGTCCACCCGCTCGGGCCTGTGGGTGAGCAGAATGGAAAAGTGGGTACCGTCCAGAGCGGCACTGGCGGCGGCAAGCTGGTCCTGCCAGTTCTCCTCCCCTGTCTCCGGGTCGTCGATCCCGCCGATCTGGACCATCTGCCGACCCGCCGCGGCGCGGACGCAGTTACCGTCCAGCACCACCGCTCCGCAGGCCTCCACCAGCTTCTTGATCTCCGCCAGCCGGCCGGTGCGGTACTCGTGGTTGCCTGAGGCGTAGTACACCGGCCAGCGTTCGGCCAGCTTCTTGATGGTAAGCAGGGCCCGCCACTCCTCCATCCGGGGCTCGTCGTCCACGATATCGCCGCACATCAGCACCAGGTCGGGCCGCTGGGCGGCCACGGCGGCCAACAGCTGCGCCTGATTTTTCCCATACCGGCAGGCATGGAGGTCGGTGAGCACCGCCAGCCGGAGGGGGGCCTCCACCTTTTCGCTCTCCACCACATATGCGCGTATGGCCAGGCGGCTGTCCAGCGCCGCACACAGCAACGCTCCCGCCGCCACACCACCGGCTAACAGCAGTTTTTTGGTCCGTTTTTTCATACCTTTATCCTTTCCTTGCGGCTCGGGCCGCATAATGCCGCTCCTACAGGCCATACTGAAGCATAAAGCCTGCGATTCAGGAGGTCGTCCCATGGTCATCGCATTTCTGCGCACCATTATCCTATACGTCTTTATTATTGCCGGCATCCGGCTGATGGGCAAGCGGCAGGTGGGGGAGCTGGAGCCCTCGGAGCTGGTGCTGGCCCTGCTCATCGCCGATCTGGCCGCCGTGCCCATGCAGGATTTCGGCATCCCCCTGCTCACCGGCCTGATCCCCATCCTCACCCTGCTGTGCCTCACCATGGCCCTGTCGGTGCTCACCATGAAAAGCGTCAGATTCCGGGCGGTGCTCTGCGGTCGGCCCAGCATCATTGTGGACAACGGCAAGCTGCGGCAGCGGGAGATGAAGCGTAACCGCTTTACCCTGGATGAGCTGATGGAAGAGCTGCGGATGAAGGGGGTCACCGACCTGTCCACCGTCAAGTACGCCATTTTAGAGACCAACGGCCAGCTGTCCGTCCTTCCCTTCGCCGCCCAGAAGCCTCCCACAGCTCAGGAGCTGGAGCTCCACCTGCCCGAGCCTGGGCTGCCGGTGATCCTGATTAACGACGGCCGTCTCATGCGTCAGGCCCTGCGCCTCCGGGGCCTGGATCTGACCTGGCTGGACCGGCAGCTCCGGGCCCACAAGGTCAGCCGGGTCCAGGACGTCTTTCTCATGACGGTGGACGAGACCAATCAGGTCCTCCTGCTGGAGAAGGAGGCGGTGCGGTGAAACGGCTGTGGATCGCCCTGCTCCTGTTGGCCGGGCTTCTGGCCGGCACGCTGCTGCACACCTGGTCCCTGGATGGATTCACCCGGGGGCTGACCGGCTCTCTGGAGCGGGCCCAGCAGCTGGCCCAAGCCGACCGCTGGCAGGAGGCGGCGGCCCTGACGGAGGAGGCCCTCCAAAACTGGAGCGACAGGGACGTCTATCTCCATGTCCTGCTCCGCCACGCCGACACCGACCAGATCTATGCCGGCTTCCGGGAGGTGCTGGCCCTGCTGGGCAGCGGGGAGTACGGGGAATACGCCGCCGCCAACGCCAGGCTGGTCACCCAGATCGGCCTGCTCAGCGAAGCCGAGCAGCTGACCCTGAAAAATATCTTTTAAAGAAGGAGGGGGCGCGAACTCTGCACCCCCTCCCTGGATTATATCACTTTTCCGCCAGGAGCTTGTTCAACTCCTCCATAAAGGTGCTGATGTCCTTAAACTGCCGGTAAACGGAGGCAAACCGGACATAGGCCACCTCGTCCACCGTCTTGAGCCGCTCCATCACCAGCTCCCCGATGCGGGCGGAGGGGATCTCCCGGTCCATTTCGTTTTGAAGGACCTGCTCGATCTCGTTTGCCATCTCCTCCAGGGTGCTGAAGGCCACCGGCCGTTTTTCACAGGCCCGGATCATGCCGTTGAGCAGCTTGGTCTTGTCAAAGGTCTGGCGGCTGCCGTCCTTTTTGACCACCATCAGCGGCAGGCTCTCCATGGTCTCGTAGGTGGTAAAGCGCTTGTGACAGGCCAGGCACTCCCGGCGGCGCCGGATGCTGGACCCTTCGTCGGAGGGACGGGAGTCCACAACCTTGCTCTCCGGATGCGAACAAAAGGGGCATCTCACAACGCAGACCTCCTTCTCTGTTCCCCAGGCTGTCCCCAGGCAACATCTAGTAGCTTGATTCGATTTATTATACCATACTATGTTCCCGGTGGGTATCCCTGATTTGAGAAAGTTTTTGTATATACCGGGAAAAACCGTGCAAACTAACCATACCGAAAGCGAGGTGAGCCGAATGCAGAACCAGAATAACGATTCCAAGAAGTCCAGAACCCAGACTTCCACCCCCCAGGACTGCAAAAATCCCCAGAGCAAAAAGCAGGAGCAGCCTCAGGACAAGACCGGCGATCCCAATCGCCATTGACCCCTTTCCTGTGGGCCGGGCTTTCCCGGCCCACAATTTTTTAATTTTTTTCATTTTTCCTCTTGACATTTCCTCTGGTTTTGCTATAATAATACCTGCGCTTACGAGCGCGGCAATGAGATAGCGGGATTGTGTAAGGGTAGCACAGCAGACTCTGACTCTGTATGTGAGGGTTCGAATCCTTCTCCCGCTGCCAAAGCAATGGATGCCCCCGGAATTTGCTCTTATGGAGCAGATCCCGGGGGCGTCTGCGTTGTCAAGAAACACCAGTCGCGGGCCAGAGTATGGCCTGCGGCTGGTGTTTCTTTTCCTTCAATCTTACAGCGCTCCCTCCAGATCGGAGAGCATGATATCCAGCGCGGTGATACCACCCTCGGCGGTATACCAAACGGCGGGATGGGCCAGATAGATCAGCCGTCCGTTCTGATAGGCGTCGGTGCCCATTACCAGCTCATTTTCCATAATCTCCCGGGCCAGCTTGGCGCCGTCGGTTCCGATGGCGGCGTCCCGGTCCATGATAAAGATATAGTCGGGCGCCTTGTGTACCAGAAACTCAAAGGAGGCCTCGTTGCCGTGGGTGGAGGTGTCCAATTCAGCATCGACGCCCACGTTTTCAAAGCCGAGCTCACGGCCGATGATGGAGCAGCGGCCGTCGTTGCCCAGCACATTGAAGCTGCCGCTGGTACACATCCCCACGATGGCGGTTTGCCCCTGGGAAATCCCCTGCAAGGCCGCGATACGGGTTTCAAAATCAGCCATGAGGCCATCCACCTTGTCCCCCAGTCCAAAAAGGGAGGCGATGGCGGCGGCGTTCTTTTTCACGCTCTCCACCACGCCCAGGTCCGTATCGGTGGAGAGGTAGACCACCGGAGCAATCTCGCTGAGGGCGTCATAGCTGGAGGCCAGGCGGCCGCCGATGAAGATGACGTCCGGCTCACAGGCCATGACTGCCTCCAGGTCCGCCTCCTTGATGGTGCCCAGATTGGCAAGACCGCTGTCCACATAGCTCTGGAGATACTCCAGGCTGGTGTCGGCCATTCCCACCACCCGGTTCCCCATCCCCAGGGCGTCCAGAATGTCCAGGCTGGCCATGTCCAGAACGGCGATACGCTGGGGATCGTAGGGCACCTCCAGCTCCATAGGCTCCTGGCTGCCGTTCAGGGTGGTGATGGTCACGGACGCTCCGCCTTCAGCGCCGGAGGAGGCGTCCCCGCGCTGGGCGGAGCAGGCCATCAGGCCCAGGGCCATCATGCCGGCCAGGGCGAGAGAAAGCATCTTTTTGATCTTCACTGTGGTTACTCCTTATTTTTAAATATGCCGAAGCTTTGCGATTTAGTAATAAATAGACAGCGGTTTCCCCCCGATGTTGAGGATCTCAAAGTCCACCTGGTAGATTTGGGAGAGGTTTTCCTTGGTGATAACCTCATCCACCGTGCCGAACTTTGCGATTTTTCCGTCCTTAAAGGCGCAGATATAATCGGAATAGAAGGCCGCGTAGTTGATCTCATGCAGCACCAGGATCACCGTCTTTCCCAACTCATCGCAGAGGCGGCGGACGGTTTTCATCATATTGGTGGCGTGGTAGATGTCCAGGTTGTTGGTGGGCTCGTCCAGCAGCACATATTCCGTGTCCTGGGCGATGACCATGGCGATCAGGGCCCTCTGCCGCTGGCCGCCGGAGAGCTCGTCGATGAAGCGGTCCTGAAAGTTCTCCAGTTCCATATACGCAATGGCCCGGTCGATGATCCCCCGGTCCTCCGGAGTGATCCGGTTCCCGGAGTAGGGAAACCGCCCGAAGCTCACCAGCTCCCGCACGGTCAGCTTCATCTGGATGTTGTTGCTCTGGGTCAGGATGGCCAGGCGCTTGGAGAGCTCCCTGCTCTTCCACTTGCCAATATCCTTGCCCTCAAAGTCCACCAGGCCGCTGTCATGGGCGATAAGCCGGGAGATCATGCCCATCACCGTGGACTTGCCCGCCCCGTTGGGTCCAATGAGGGAGATCACCTTGCCCTTGGGGATGGCGAAGCTGATGCCGTCCACCACGGTCTTTCCGTCATATTCTTTGGTCAGTTCCTGTACGCGCATGGTTACACCTTCTTTCTGGTCAAAAGGAGATAGAGAAAATAGATCCCACCGCCCACGGTGATAAAGACGCTCACCGGAACGGAATAGGTAAAGATGTGTTCCACAATCAGCTGGCCGCCCACCAGCACAATCATCCCGAACAGAGCCGAGCCCAGTATCAGCAGGCTGTGCCGGAAGGTCTTGAGCAGCTGGCGGGACAGGTTGGCGATGATAAGGCCCAGAAAAGAGATGGGCCCCACCATGGCGGTGGCCACGGCGATACACAGCGTCACGCCCAGCAGCAGGCGGCGGATGCAGCGGTCATAGTCCACCCCCAGGTTAACGGCCTGCGCCTTGCCCAGGGTCAACACATCCAGCAGGGCCAGCTCCTTGCGCAGCGCAAAGATGACCCCCGCCAGGAGAACCAGGGAAAAGACGATGATCTCCGAATTGATGTTGTTGAAGCTGGCCACCAGGGTGTTGAGCAGGGTATCGTACTCGTTGGGGTCCATGACCCGGGTGAGGGTGGTCTGGATGCTGCCGAAAAAGGAGGTGAGCACCGTACCCACCAGAAGCACATACAGCACATTGTGCCTGGTCTTTTTGAAGATCCAGCTGTAGATCACGGTGGCGGAAATCCCCATGAGCACCACATCCACCGCAAAGGACAGGTTGGCGTTGGAGGCCACAATGCTGGCCGAGCCCAGGAAGAACACCACCGCCGTGTGGATCAGGGTATAAAGGGAATTCATGCCCAGCAGGCAGGGGGTGACAATGGTGTTGTTGATGACCGACTGAAACACCAGCGAGGCCCCGCCGATGGCAAAGGCGGTGATGAGCATGGCGATGAGCTTGGGTGCGCGGATCTTCATGGCATAGGCCAGCAGCTTGGCGTTTCCAAACTGGACCGCCACCAGCAGGTACCCGGCCATACACAGCGCCGCCAGAATGGCCAGCAGCAGCAGTTTCTGCCGGTTTGCCCGGAGCGCAAGGGTATTCATTGCCGAGCGCCTCCCTTCCAGCGGGGCACGGCGCACCAGCAGCCGGACCCGGCGCTGCCCAGGCGGATGGCCTTCCGGCCATGCTTGAGCCGGTAAAACAGCAGCGCGACAAAGAGCAAGCTGCCCAGGACGCCTATAATCAGTTCAATGGGCAGCTCGTAGGGGAAGATCACCACACGGCCGATCATATCACACGCCAGCACAAAGACGGCGCCGAACAGGGCGGTGTCCACCAGAGTTCCCCGGATCTTGTCTCCCTTGTACATGGCCACCACATTGGGCACGATGAGGCCGACGTAGGAGATGGAGCCCACCACCACCACGATGCTGGCGGTAATCATGGCGGCAATGGTCAGCCCCGCAAACAGGATCAGATTGTAAGGGACGCCCAGATTTTTGGAGAAATCCCTGCCCAAGCCCACGATGTTGAAATGGTTTGCAAAGACAAAGGCCAGCACCACCAGGGGCACCGTCAGCCAGACAATCTCGTACCGCCCCTTCAGCACCAGGGAGAAATGGCCCACCAGCCAGGAGGACAGGGCCTGGGTCATCTCATATTGATAGGCAAGATAGCTGGTGATACCGCCGATGACGTTGCCGAACATGATGCCCACCAGGGGCACCATCACCACGTCCTTGAACTGGATGCGCTGAATGAACCAGACAAAGATCCAGGTGCCCAGAATGGCGGCGGCAAAGGCAAACACGGCCCGGCTCCACAGCGTGGAGTCCGGCATGAACAGCAGGGCCAGCAAGATGCCCAGCTGGGCCGAGGAAATGGTGGCGCCGGTGGTGGGCGAGACAAACTTGTTGCTGCAAAGCTGCTGCATGATAAGCCCCGCCACGCTCATGCCGATGCCGGTACATAAGATGGCCAGCAGCCGCGGCAGCCGGGACACCAGAAATACCTCCCACACCCCCAGCTCTCCCCCCAGCAGATCCCGGGGATTCATCTCAATGACGCCCACAAACAGGGAGCAGCAGGACAACACGATCAGTACAACGGATAAGATAACGGTCGATCGAAGCAGTCTGATACGATCCTCTCCTCTCTTTAGTTAGTTTTGGCTAACCTCGTGTGATAAAAGGACGCGCAGCGGCGGCCATATTCTCTCTTCGCCGCTGCGCATCGCCCGGCTATTATAACACGGAGAGTTAGTCATGCACAACCAGGCAAGATATTCAATCTTCCCCCTGCTATAAACGGCACTTTTTGTCGTATTTGTAAAATTGCACTGGGGCGCCTTTCCTCTGCCGGGGATAGAGCTGGCACCCCCGCCCCAGCCGCCGCGTATACTGGGCTGTGGGGGGCGGATGCCCGCCATGAATTTGATTGGGGGTACTTTATCATGTGCTGTTCGAACAACTGGAATCGCTGCTGCCGTTGCTGCCGCTGCTGCGGCTCCTCCGGGAACGCTGAGAATTCCTCCGGCTCCAACCTCTCCCTCTCCCTCGGGTCCGGGAACGGTTCCGGCCTGCCGGTGTACCTCACCATCCCCGCTTTCCTGTGGGGCAACAACCAGGAGGAGGACGGCAACTCCTGCGGCTGCGGCTGTTACTGACTCCAGCGCCGCCCCTTTGGGGGCGGTTACTTACCCCCAATCTGCGCCCTGCGGTCAAATCGCAGGGCGCTTTTTTGTGCATTTGAACAGTTCTGAAATTTATCCCCGGCGGTTTCCAAAAAAAGTCTTGACAAATCACTTGCGCCTGCTAAAATATGCTTAAATTATTTTATTTAAAAATTTTTAAGTAAAATGATTTAACTAAAATTTTTGAATTATCTTGTGAGGAGTATTACCATGGATTTCGAGAAGATCAAGGACATCATCGTGGAGACCCTGAGCTGCGACGCCGATAAAGTCACCCCCGAGGCCCGTCTGGCCGAGGATCTGGAGGCCGATTCCCTGGCCGCCGTGGAGCTGTCCATGGCGCTGGAGGAGGCCTTCGGCGTGACCATCGCCGACGAGGACCTGCCCAACATGAAGACCGTGGGCGACCTGATGAAGTACATCGAGGATCACGCTGAGTAAGAGGGAAAAGACGGGCATCGGTGCAAACCGGTGCCTTTTTTCCGAAAGGAGCCGCTATGACCAACCAAGAGATTTTCGAATTGATGGCCCGCTTTGACCAGAGCGGCATCACCACCTTCAAGCTGAACACCAAGGACTTCACCCTGGAGCTGGGCAAGGGCGGCGGCATTGCCGCCCCCGCAGCGCAGGTGAGCGCTCCCGCCCCTGCCGCAGCCCCCGCTCCAGCGCCCCAGCCCGAGGGTCCCTGCATCACCGCCCCCCTGGTAGGCACCTTCTACACCGCCTCCGCCCCCGACGCCGAGCCCTTTGTCAAGGTGGGCGACAAGGTGAAGCAGGGCCAGACCGTCTGCCTCATGGAGGCCATGAAGATGATGAATGAGGTCCACGCCCCCTGCGACTGCACCATTGAGGCCATTCTCCAGGAGGACGGGGCGCTGGTGTCTTTCGGGGACCCCCTCATTCGCTACCGGGAAGGGTGATTCCATGTTCAAGCGTATATTGATCGCCAACCGGGGTGAGATCGCCGTCCGGGTGTTCCGGGCCTGCCGGGAGCTGGACATTGAGCCGGTGGTGGTCTACTCCCAGGCCGATTCGGAGGCCCTCCACGTCCAGCTGGCGGAGCGGGCCTACTGCATCGGCCCCGCCCGCTCGGCGGACAGCTATCTCAATGTGGACGCCATCCTTACCGTGGCCCAGGCCACCGGCTGCGACGCCATCCACCCCGGCTACGGCTTCCTTTCGGAGAACGCCGACTTTGCCGACGCCTGCGCCCAGGCGGGCATTGCCTTTATCGGCCCCTCCGGGGATGTGATCCGGGCCATGGGCAACAAGGCCGCCGCCCGCAAGCTGATGGTGGCCGCCGGCGTGCCGGTGGTGCCCGGCTCCGACGGGGCGGTGGACACCGCCCAGCAGGCCAAGGAGCTGGCCGACTCCATCGGCTATCCCGTTCTCATCAAGGCGGCTGCCGGCGGCGGCGGCCGGGGGATGCGCCGGGTGTTTGAGCCCGAGCAGCTCATTCCCCTCTTTGAGGAGGCCCGCAGCGAATCGGTGGCCTGCTTCGGCAGCGGGGAGATGTATCTGGAAAAGCTGATCCTCAACCCCCGGCACATCGAGTTTCAGATTCTGGCCGACAAAGAGGGCCTTGTGATCCAGCTGGGGGACCGGGACTGTTCCATCCAGCGGCGCAACCAGAAACTGCTGGAGGAGTCCCCCTCCAAGGCCCTCACTCCCGAGCTGCGGGAGCGGATGGGGGCGGCCGCCGTGGCCGCCGCCAAGGCCGCCCACTATGAGAACGCCGGTACCATCGAGTTTGTGCTGGACCAGGAGGGCAACTTCTATTTCATCGAGATGAACACCCGTATCCAGGTGGAGCACCCGGTCACCGAGCTGGTCACGGGCATGGACCTGGTGCGGGAGCAGATCCGCATCGCGGCGGGCCTGCCCCTGTCCTGCACCCAGCAGGACGTGGCGCAGAAGGGCCACGCCATCGAATGCCGCATCAACGCCGAGGACCCGTCCAACGACTTCAGGCCCTGCCCGGGCAAAATCGACTTCGTCCACCTGCCCGGCGGCTTTGGCGTGCGGGTGGACACCGGCCTGTACACCGGCTATACCCTCCCCCCCTACTACGACTCTCTGATGGCCAAGCTCATCGTCTTCGCCCCCACCCGGCTGGAGGCCATCCGCCGGATGCGCCGGGCCCTGGAGGAGCTCATCATCGAAGGTCCCGCCAACAACACCGATCTGCTCCACCAGATCATGCACCACCCCGACTTCATCCGGGGCAACTACACCACCGGCTTTCTGGAGGCCAACCTGGACACCCTGCTGGCCTGGAGCCGCAGCGGAGAGGAGGGTGAGGCATGAGCAACGTCTTTGCCCAGCGGCGCCAGAAGCTGCTCTCCCTGAAGGCCCTCCGGGGGACCTCCCCCGCCCCCGCCCACACCGAGGAAACCTGCCCCGCCTGCGGCTCCACCGTGCGCCGCCGGGATCTGGTGGCCGCCCGGTACGTCTGCCCCCTGTGCGGTCATCACTACCCCGTGGGGGCCTATTACCGCCTCAGCCTGGTGCTGGACAAGGGCACCTTCCGGGAGCTGGACGCCGCTCTGTCCTCCAACGATCCCCTGTCCTTCCCCGGCTATGCCCCCAAGCTGGAGGGCGCCCGCCGCCGCACCGGCATGAACGAGGGCGTGGTCACCGCCACCGGCCGCATCGGCGGCCAGCGGGTGGCCATCGGCGCTTTGGACAGCCGGTTTTTCATGGGCAGCATGAGCGCCGCCCTGGGTGAAAAGGTGGCCCGGCTGGTGGAGTACGCCGAAAAGTATAAGCTGCCCCTCATTCTCTTCTCCGCCAGCGGCGGGGCCCGGATGCAGGAGGGCATTCTGTCCCTGATGCAGATGGCCAAGACCTCCGCCGCTCTGGAGCGGTTCTCCCGCAAGGGCGGGCTGTACATCTCGGTGCTCACCCACCCCACCACCGGCGGCGTCACCGCCAGCTTTGCCAGCCTGGGGGACATCATGCTGGCCGAACCGGGCGCCCTCATCGGCTTTGCCGGGCCCCGGGTCATCGAGCAGACCATCGGCGAGAAGCTGCCCGAGGGCTTCCAGCGGGCTGAATATCTGCTGGAGCACGGCTTCCTGGACGCCATCGTCCCCCGGACCCAGCTGCGGGACACCCTGATCCAGCTGCTGAAACTCCACGGGAAAGGAGGGAGCGAGCGTGGCAAATAATCTCACCCCCGCCCAGCGGGTGGCCCTGGCCCGCCATCAGGACCGGCCGGGCACCACCGAGTTTATCTCCTCCCTCTTCACCGATTTCTTTGAGCAGCGGGGCGACCGGCTGTGTTCCGACGACGGCAGCATCCTGGGGGGCATCGCCCTCTTCCACGGCCAGCCGGTCACCGTCATCGGCCACCGGAAGGGCCGCACCCTGGAGGAGCATATGGCCTACCACTTCGGTATGCCCTCCCCCGAGGGCTACCGCAAGGCCCAGCGGCTGATGGAGCAGGCGGAGAAGTTCCGCCGCCCCGTCATCAC
>CALWXZ010000080.1 GCA_944385625.1 uncultured Flavonifractor sp.
GGGCAAGGAGGCCGAGGCCAGACGGCTGGCCGACGAGGTCCTCTCCATCCTGGAGGTGGAGGGGGAGAAGCAGCCCGATGTGGAGCACATTCAGGACCTGGTGGAGCGGGTGCTGATGGACAACGGCTATATTCAGACGGCCAAGGCCTATATCCTCTACCGGGAGGAGCGCAGCCGGGCCCGGGAGATGAACACCCGGCTGATGAAGACCTACGAGGACATTACCTTCTCCGCCGCCAAGGACTCCGACATCAAGCGGGAGAACGCCAACGTCGACGGGGACACCGCCATGGGCTCCATGCTCAAGTTCGGTTCCGAGGGCGCCAAGCAGTTTTACGATATGTTCGTTCTCAACCCCGACCACGCCCGGGCCCACCGGGAGGGGGACATCCACATCCACGACCTGGACTTTCTGACCCTGACCACCACCTGCTGCCAGATCGACATCAAAAAGCTCTTTGAGGGGGGCTTCTCCACCGGACACGGCACCCTGCGGGAGCCCAACGACATCGCCTCCTACGCGGCCCTGTGCTGCATCGCCATCCAGTCCAACCAGAACGACCAGCACGGCGGCCAGAGCGTGGTCAACTTTGACTACGGCATGGCCGACGGGGTGCGCAAGACCTTCAAGCGGGTGTACCGGCAGAACCTGGCCCGGGCTCTCATGCTGCTGGAGGACGAGAGCGACCCGGAGCAGGAGCTGAAGGCCGTCATGGCCAAGCTGGAGCAGGAGACCGGTCTGTGCCCGGTGCTGGCGGGCAGCGAGGACTATTTTGCCGCCGAGCGGGCCGCCCTGGTGCCCAGGTTCGGGGACGAGGCCACCGTGGCCAAGGCCCAGAAGTTTGCCCAGCAGCGAGCGGTGAAGGAGACCGACCGGGCCACCTATCAGGCTATGGAAGCCCTCATCCACAACCTGAACACCATGCACTCCCGGGCGGGGGCCCAGACCCCCTTCTCCTCCATCAACTACGGTATGGACACCTCCCCCGAGGGCCGCATGGTGATGAAGAACGTGCTGCTGGCCACCGAGGCCGGCCTGGGGGGCGGCGAGACCCCCATTTTCCCCATCCAGATCTTCCGGGTGAAGGAGGGGGTCAACTACAACCCCGGCGAGCCCAACTATGACCTGTTCCAGCTGTCCATGCGGTGCTCCGCCAAGCGGCTGTTCCCCAACTTCTCTTTCATCGACGCCCCCTTCAATCTCCAGTACTACAAGCCCGGCCATCCGGAGACTGAGATCGCCTATATGGGCTGCCGCACCCGGGTGATCGGCAACGTGTACGACCCCAGCCGGGAGATTTGCAACGGCCGGGGCAACCTGTCCTTCACCACCATCAACCTGCCCCGGCTGGCCATCAAGGCCAGGGGGGATATCGACACCTTCTTTGAGTCCCTGGACCGGATGATGGACCTGTGCGTGGACCAGCTGCTGGAGCGCTTTGAGATCCAGTGCCGCAAACACGTCTACAACTTCCCCTTCCTCATGGGACAGGGGGTGTGGCTGGACAGCGAGAAGCTGGACTGGAACGACGAGGTGCGGGAGGTCCTCAAGCACGGCACCCTGTCCGTGGGCTTTATCGGCCTGGCCGAGACCCTGAAGGCCCTCATCGGCGCCCACCACGGGGAGAGCGAGAAGGCCCGGGTGCTGGGTATGGAGATCATCTCCCATATGCGCTCCCGGATGGATGCTGAGAGCGAGAAGCGGGGGCTCAACTTCTCCCTGCTGGCCACCCCCGCCGAGGGGCTGTCCGGCCGCTTTGTCCGGATGGACAAGGCCCGCTTCGGGGTGCTGGAGGGGATCACCGACCGGGAGTACTACACCAACTCCTTCCATGTGCCGGTGTATTACCCCATCTCCGCCTATGACAAAATTAAAATCGAGGCCCCCTACCACGCCCTCACCAACGCCGGACACATCAGCTATATCGAGATGGACGGCGACCCCACCGAGAATCTGGAGGCCTTTGAGAAGGTTATCCGCTGCATGAAGGAGAGCGGCATCGGCTACGGCAGCGTCAACCACCCGGTGGACCGGGACCCGGTGTGCGGCTTCTCCGGAATCATCGGGGACCGCTGCCCCGGCTGCGGCCGCACCGAGGCCGACGGCGTGCCCTTCGAGCGCATCCGCCGGATCACCGGCTATCTGGTGGGCACCCTGGACCGGTTCAACAACGCCAAGCGGGCCGAGGAGCATGACCGGGTGAAGCACGGGGTATAAGGAGAGATTGGAAATGACAGACGCAGCCATCCGCCTGAAGCGGGGCGAGGGCCGGACCTTCAAGGCCGGCGGCCCCTGGATTTACGACAACGAAATCGGTGAAATTCTGGGAGACCCCGCCGATGGAGATATCGTCTCCATCCAGGACTATAACGGCTATCCCCTGGGGGTGGGCTTCCTCAACCGGGCCTCCACCATCGCCGTGCGGGTCCTGTCCCGGAAGCGGGACGCCGTTATCGACGAGGCTTTTCTGGAGGGGCGGGTGCGGGCGGCCTGGCAGTACCGCAAGGACACGGTGGACACCTCCTCCTGCCGCATTATCTTCGGGGAGGCCGACTTCCTACCCGGCCTGGTGGTGGACAAGTTTTCCGACGTGCTGGTGGTGGAGTCCCTGGCCCTGGGCATCGACAGGCTGAAAAAGACCATTCTGGACCTGCTGGTAAAGATACTGGCCCAGGACGGCATTGCCATCCGGGGCATCTATGAGCGCAGCGACGCCAAGGTGCGCCTCAAGGAGGGGATGGAGCGGGTGAAGGGGTTTTTATCCCAGCCCTTTGACCCGGTGGTGGAGATTGTGGAAAACGGGGTGCGCTACCTGGTGGACGTGGCCGAGGGCCAAAAGACCGGGTTCTTCCTGGACCAGAAGTACAACCGGCTGGCCATCCAGCCCCTGGCCAAAGGCGGCCGGGTGCTGGACTGCTTCACCCACACCGGCGCCTTTGCCCTCAACGCCGCCAAGGGGGGCGCCAGAGAGGTGCTGGGGGTGGACGCATCCCAGCTGGGGGTGGATCAGGCCACCCGCAACGCCCAGCTCAACGGTATGAGCGACCGGGTGCGGTTCGAGTGCCACGATGTGTTTGAATTGCTGCCTGAGCTGGAGAGAAAGGGCGAAAAATTCGACCTGGTGATCCTGGACCCGCCCGCCTTCACCAAATCCCGCTCCTCCGTCAAAAAGGCGGTGACCGGCTACCGGGAGATCAACCTGCGGGGCATGAAACTGGTGAAAAACGGGGGATATCTGGCCACCTGCTCCTGCTCCCACTTCATGACCCCCGAGCTGCTGGCCAAGACCATCGGGGAGGCTGCCCGGGACGCCCACCGCCGGCTGCGTCAAGTGGAGTACCGCACCCAGGCCGCCGATCACCCGGTGCTGTGGGGGGCGGACCAGTCCCTCTATCTGAAGTTCTACATCTTCCAGGTGCTGGAGGAGCAATAAAACGGCAAAGCGGATCGCTGCCAGAAGGCGGCGATCCGCTTTGCATTAGAGCAGACACTGCTCGTTGCGGTCCATATAATGGGCGTCGGCCCGCAGGGTGAGGGTATGGCCGGTCCCCTGGGGCAGGTAGAAGCGCAGGCCGGTAAGCCTGAGGTCGGCGGCGGCCTGCTCATGGTGGGGCGGTATGGTAAACAGCCGCTGGCCCAGACAGGTATTCCCGTCCACCAGCTCCGCCGCCAGGGCCACCCGCCGCTCCGGCAGCACCCCGGTGAGCACCAGGGAGCAGTCGATGATCTGTCCGGCTTCCGGACACAGCCGCCCCAGCTCACAGTAGACCAGGCCGCCCTCCGGACTGATCTGGCGTTCCAGCATGGAAAGCACCCCCTACAAATTCATACGGCGGGCAGAGCTGCCCGCCGTATGTAAAGAGAATGTTGTATGGGGCCGCTCCATCCTATGCTCAGCGGATCTGGCCGGTGCCGTAGATGATAAACTTGCTGGAGGTCAGCTCCTCCAGCCCCATGGGGCCCCGGGCGTGCATCTTCTGGGTGGAGATACCGATCTCCGCCCCCAGGCCGAACTCGTTGCCGTCGGTGAAGCGGGTAGAGGCGTTGACGTACACCGCCGCCGCGTCCACCTGGTCCAGGAACTGCTGGGCGGCGAAGTAGTTGTTGGTGACGATGGCCTCGGAGTGGCCGGTGCCGTGGGCATGGATGAACTCCACCGCCTCGTCAAAGCCCCCCACCACCTTGACGGCCAGGATGTAGTCGCCAAACTCGGTGTCCCAGTCGGCCTCGGAGGCGGGGACCACAAAGTCCCCCAGAATGGCCCGGGTCTCGGGGCAGCCCCGCAGTTCCACATTCTTGGTCTGGAGCAGCTGCCAGGCCATGGGCAGGAAATCCCGGGCCACCGCCCGGTCCACCAGCAGGCACTCGGCGGCGTTGCACACCGAGGGGCGGGAGGTCTTGGCGTTGTGGATGATACGGGCGGCCATATCCAGGTCGGCCTCCCCGTGGACGTACACATGGCACACCCCCACGCCGGTCTGGATCACCGGTACTCTGGCGTTTTCCACCACATTTTTGATGAGCCCGGCGCCCCCACGGGGGATGAGCACGTCCAGATATTCCGTCAGGTTCATCAGCTCCGTGGCGCTCTGACGGGTGGTGTCGGTGACCAGGGCCACGCAGTCCCGGGGCAGGCCGGCGGACTCCAGAGCGTCCCGCATGATGGCCACAAAGCTCTGGTTGGAGCGGAAGGCCTCCTTGCCGCCCCGGAGGATGACCGCGTTGCCCGACTTCAGGCAGAGGGCGGCGGCGTCCACCGTCACGTTGGGCCGGGCCTCATAGATGATGCCGATGACCCCCAGAGGCACCCGGCGCTTGCCGATGGTCAGGCCGTTGGGCCGGGTGGACATCTTGGTGATCTCACCGATGGGATCGGGGAGGGCGGCCACCTGCCGCACGCCGTCCACGATGCCGGCGATACGGCCGGCGTCCAGGGCCAGCCGGTCCTGGAGGGAGGGGCGCATTCCGGCGGCCTTGGCGGCGGTCATGTCCGCCTGGTTGGCGGCCAGAATCTCGTCCTGGCGTGCCTCCAGGGTGGAGGCGATGGCCTCCAGGGCGGCGTTCTTCTTGGTGGTGCCTGCGATGGACAGCACACGGCTGGCGTTCTTGGCGGCCAGCCCCTGCATTTCCAGCTGCGTCATAACTTGTCACTCCTTTTATATTGAGGTGGAACCGGGCCGATGGGGACATCGGCCCCTACGGGATGGGCGGTTCAGAGGGCGGAGAAGCGGGTGCCGATATCGGCGCCGTTTACAATGTCGTAGAGGGCCTCAATGTTGCTGCCGTTGGCAATGACCATCTCAATGCCGGCGTCCAGGGCGATCTGGGCGGCGTTGAGTTTGGTGGCCATGCCGCCGGTGCCCCGCCAGGTGCCGGCCCCTCCCGCCATGGCCCGCAGCTGGGGTGTGACGGCCTCCACATGGTGGATCAGCCTGGCCTCGGGATGAGTGCGGGGATCGGCGTCATACAGCCCGTCGATGTCGCTGAGCAGCACCAGCAGGTCCGCGCCGCACAGCCGGGCCACCATGGCCGACAGGGTGTCGTTGTCGCCCAGCACCTTGCACTGGCCGGTCTCGATCTCCGCGGAGGATACCGAGTCGTTTTCGTTGACCACCGGGATGACCCCCAGCTCCAGCAGGGCCTCGAAGGTGTTGTGGAGATGCTCCGACCGCACCGGGGCGTCCACGTCCTCGCCGGTGAGCAGGATCTGAGCCACCGTCCGGTTATATTCGGAAAAGAGCTTGTCATAGATGTGCATCATCATGCACTGGCCCACGGCGGCGGTGGCCTGCTTCATCCGCAGCTGGGTGGGGCGGGCCTCCAGCCGCAGCTTTTTGGTGCCGATACCGATGGCGCCCGAGGACACCAGAACCACCTGGTAGCCCATTCCCTCCAGATCGGAGAGCACACGGGCCAGATGTTCCATATTCTGAAGATTGAGGCTTCCGGTATCCCGGGTGAGGGTGGAGGTACCCACCTTGACCACCAATCGACGTACCTGTTTGTTGCGCTGCAAAGCGTTCATCCTCCTTGCCGGATCTTGGGTCTGTGTGCATCATACCACAGTTTCGCACGGCAGTAAAGGAAAGAAGTGAAGATTTGTGCAAAGAAAACTGTACGTTTTACCGCTTTTTCACGCTTTTGCGGTTGAAATCCACGGGATTTTGGAGTACAATAGCCTGCGCTGAACAGTGATAGAGGCGTAAAGAGGGAATAAAATGCTGAACATCGTGCTCTACCAACCGGAAATTCCCCAAAATACCGGGAATATCGCCCGTACCTGCGCGGTTACCGGGATCAGGCTCCACCTGATTAAGCCCTTGGGCTTTGATATCAGCGACAAGGCGGTCAAAAGAGCGGGCCTGGACTACTGGCACCTGGTGGACCTGCGGGTCTACGACAGCCTGGACGACTTTTTTCAAAAGACCGGCGCGGAGGATATCTGGCTGGCTACGTCCAAGGCGCCCCGACCGTATACCCAGGCCGTATTTCGGGATGGGTGCTACCTCATCTTCGGTAAGGAGACCGCCGGACTGCCCCGGGAGTTCCGGGAAAAATACCGCCAGAGATGTATTCGCATTCCAATCCGGGCGGAGGCCCGGTGCCTCAATCTTTCCAACTCAGCGGCAATCCTAGCGTACGAAGCCCTGCGACAACTGGATTTTCCCGGACTGACCGGGGAAGGCGAGATGAAAGGAGCTATAGTATGAACTACAACAAGAAAACTGTGAAAGACATCGACGTGGCCGGCAAGAAGGTGTTGCTGCGCTGCGACTTCAACGTGCCCCAGGACAAGGCCACCGGCGCCATCACCGACGATAAGCGCATTGTGGCCGCCCTGCCCACCATTCAGTACCTGCTGGAACAGAACGCCGCCGTCATCGCCTGCTCCCATCTGGGCAAGCCCAAGGGCGAGTGGAAGCAGTCCCTGACCCTGGCCCCCGTGGCCGAGCGCCTCAGCCAGCTGCTGGGCCGTGAGGTCATCTTTGCCAAGGACATCGTGGGCGAGGACGCCCAGGCCAAGGCCGCCGCCCTCCAGCCCGGCCAGATCATGCTGCTGGAGAACCTGCGCTTTGACAAGGGCGAGGAGAAGAACGACCCCATCTTTGCCAAGAAGCTGGCCGACCTGGCTGAAATCTATGTGTCCGACGCCTTCGGCACCGTACACCGTGCCCACGCCTCCACCGCAGGCGTGGCCGCTTACCTGCCCGCCGTCTCCGGCTTCCTCATCGGCAAGGAGCTGGACATCATGGGCAAGGCCCTGGACGATCCCAAGCGCCCCTTTGTGGCCGTGCTGGGCGGCGCCAAGGTGTCCGACAAGATCAACGTCATCAACAACCTGCTGGAGAAGGCCGACACTATTATCATCGGCGGCGGCATGAGCTACACCTTTGCCAAGGCCAACGGCCACACCATCGGCAAGTCCCTGCTGGAAGAGGATAAGCTGGACTACGCCAAGGACATGATGCAGAAGGCCAAGGACAAGGGCGTCAACTTCCTGCTGCCCTGCGACAACCTGTGCGCCGTGGAGTTCTCCAAGGACGCCCAGCCCGTGGCCGTGGGGGAGGACATCCCCGCCGACCTGATGGGCATGGACATCGGTGAGAAGACCATTGAGGCCTTCTCCGCCGCCGTCAAGGGCGCCGGCACCGTGGTATGGAACGGCCCCATGGGCGTGTTCGAGTTCCCCGCCTTTGCCGAGGGCACCAAGGCCATGGCCAAGGCTCTGGCCGAGTCCGGCGCCATCACCATCGTGGGCGGCGGCGACTCCGCCGCTGCGGTGGAGCAGCTGGGCTATGCCGACAAGATGACCCACATCTCCACCGGCGGCGGCGCCTCCCTGGAGTTCCTGGAGGGTAAGGAGCTGCCCGGCGTGGCCTGCCTGCTGGACAAGTAAGATTTCCGTACCGGGCAGCTCCTGACGGGGTCCCCGCGAAAGCCCAGCGGAGCGGGTTTCGTGGGGAGAGGAGGCACAGCGGAATGAGTGAGCTTTTCCGCTTGCGGAGAAGCGAGGGATATGGAGCTTGTGTCGACGAGCCCGGCGTGGCCTGCCTGCTGGACAAGTAAGAAGAGACGCGCGGAGGGCTGGCAGCGTGACATCAGCGTGTGCAGTCCCCTGCCGCCCAGACCCGGACGGGCTGCAATCCAAGAGAGAAAAACAGAAGAAAGGGGTCCCTTTACCCATGAATAGAAGATATCGCAAGACCATCATTGCCGGCAACTGGAAGATGAACAAGACCCTCTCCGAAACCCGGGCCTTTGCCGAGGAGCTCAAACCCCTCATCGGCAAGCCCAAGTGGTGCGAGGTGGTGCTGTGCGTGCCCTCCGTGAATCTCCAGGCCGCTGTGCGCCTGTTCAAGGAGAGCCGGGTGGCCATCGGCGCCGAGACCTGCCACTACGAGTCCCACGGCGCCTTCACCGGCGAGGTCTCCCCCGAGATGCTCAAGGAGATCGGCGTGAAGTATGTCATCATCGGCCACTCCGAGCGCCGCCAGTACTACAACGAGACCGACTTCACCGTCAACAAGAAGGTCCACGCCGCCCTGGAGGCCGGCCTGTACCCCATCGTGTGCGTGGGCGAGAGCCTGGAGCAGCGTGAGCTGGGGGTCACCATGGACCTGATCTCCTATCAGGTCAAGGCCGCCCTGTCCGGCGTGCCCGCCGACAAGATGCGCCATGTGGTCATCGCCTACGAGCCCATCTGGGCCATCGGCACCGGCAAGACCGCCACCGCCGAGCAGGCCAACGAGGTGTGCGAGGCCATTCGCGCCGTCATCCGCAAGCTGTACGGCGCCCGGGTGGCCCGCTCCGTCACCATCCAGTACGGCGGCTCCATGAACGCCAAGAACGCCCATGAGCTGCTGGCCCAGCCCGACGTGGACGGCGGCCTCATCGGCGGCGCCTCCCTGAAGGCCCCCGACTTCGTGGAGATCATCAACGCAGCCAATCAGGAATAAGACAGCGTTTTCGGCAGAGAACAGAGGTAAACTATGAGTAAAACACCGACTACCCTCATTATCATGGACGGCTTTGGCCTGCGCAGCGAAAAGACCGGCAACGCCATCGCCGCCGCCCACACCCCCAACCTGGACAAGATTTTTGCCGAGAACCCCGGCTGCAAGCTGGCCGCCTCCGGCATGGATGTGGGGCTGCCCGAGGGCCAGATGGGCAACTCGGAGGTGGGCCACACCAATATCGGCGCCGGTCGGGTGGTGTTCCAGGACCTGCCCCGGATCACCAAGGCCATTCAGGACGGCAGCTTCTTTGACAATGAGGCCTATATTGAGGCCATGGACGACTGCAAGGAGCGGGACGGCGCGCTGCACGTGTTCGGGCTGCTGTCAGACGGCGGCGTCCACAGCCACATCACCCACATCTTCGCCCTGCTGGAGATGGCCAAACGCCGGGGACTGCACAAGGTGTTCGTCCACTGCTTCCTGGACGGCCGCGACGTGCCCCCCGCCTCCGGCAAACAGTATGTGGAGCAGCTGGTGAACAAGTGCAAGGAGCTGGGCGTGGGAGAGGTGGCCACCGTTATGGGCCGCTTCTACGCCATGGACCGGGACAAGCGCTGGGACCGCCTGCAGCGGGCCTATGACGCTATCGTGCTGGGCGTGGGTACCGAGAATCCCGACCCCGTGGACGGCGTGCAGAAGTCCTACGACGCCGGCGTCACCGACGAGTTTGTGGAGCCCATCGTGTGTACCAAGGAGGGCAAGGTGAAGGAGGGCGACTCCATCATCTTCATGAACTTCCGCCCCGACCGGGCCCGGGAGATCACCCGCTGCTTTGTGGACCCCGCCTTTACCGATGTGGAGCGGAAGAAGGGCTATTTCCCCGTCACCTATGTCTGCACCACCGAGTACGACGCCACCATGCCCAATGTGCTCATCGCCTTCCCCCACCGGGAGTTGGTGAACATCTTCGGCGAGTATATCGCCCGGCAGGGCTACACCCAGCTGCGCATCGCCGAGACCGAGAAGTATGCCCATGTGACCTTCTTCTTCAACGGCGGCGCTGAGCAGGTCTTCCCCGGCGAGGACCGGTGCCTGATCCCCTCCCCCAAGGTGGCTACCTACGACCTGCAGCCTGAGATGAGCGCCCCCGAGGTCACCGAGGAGGCTGTCAAGCGCATTGAGAGCGGCAAGTACGACGTCATCATCCTCAACTTCGCCAACTGCGACATGGTGGGACACACCGGCGTGTTTGACGCCGCTGTGAAGGCTGTGGAGGCCGTGGACACCGGCGTGGGCAAGGTGGTGGAGGCCACCACCAAGATGGGGGGCGTGACTCTCATTACCGCCGACCACGGCAACGCCGACCGGATGCTGGATGACGACGGGGTTACCCCCTATACCGCCCACACCACCAATCTGGTGCCCTTCTATATCGTGGGCGCCGATGTAAAGCTGCGGGACGGCCGCCTGGCCGACATCGCCCCCACCATGCTGGATCTGATGGGCCTGGAAAAGCCCGCGGAGATGGATGGAGAAACCTTGATCCTGAATTAAGGGCTTTTCAAGGCCCATCTCCGCCGCAGGCGGGCGGCGCCTGCGCCGTCCAAGCGTTTTGGCCGAAGGCCAAAACCTTGATGCCGGGGCAATTTATTTGCCCCGAGCAGATGAAAAGATCCGGGGTCCCCACGCGGCTGGCCGCGTGGGGCGCCTGGAAAAGCCCGCGGAGATGGATGGAGAGACGCTGATTCTGAACTGAACACGGGCGGGTCTGGGACCCGCCCCTACGAAACGCGGTATCCGGCGAAAGTTCCGCCGTACCAAATATTGACTCCGGCGGGCCGTATGCCCGCCCCCCACAATTCGATACCCCTGTATGGCGGGGGCTGGCCCCCGCCGCCAATACGAAAGGAGTTTTTACCATGAAGCAGATCATCGAGATCGTTGACGTTCTGGGCCGTGAGATCCTGGACAGCCGCGGCAACCCCACCGTCGAGGTGGAGGTCTATCTGGAAGACGGCACCGTGGGCCGGGCCGCCGTGCCCTCCGGCGCTTCCACCGGTATCTATGAGGCCTGCGAGCTGCGGGACGGCGACAAGAGCCGCTATCTGGGCAAGGGCGTGCTCACCGCTGTGAAGAACGTCAACACCGAGATTGCCGAGTGCCTGGTGGGCATGAACGTGCTGGACCAGACCGCCATTGACAAGGCCCTCATCGCCCTGGACGGCACCCCCAACAAGACCAAGCTGGGCGCCAACGCCATTCTGGGCGCCTCCCTGGCCTGTGCCAAGGCTGCCGCCGAGAGCCTGGGTACCTCCCTGTACAACTATATTGGCGGCGTCAACGCCAAGGTTCTGCCCGTGCCCATGATGAACATCCTCAACGGCGGCGCTCACGCCACCAACAACGTGGAGATTCAGGAGTTCATGATTATGCCTGTGGGCGCCTGCTGCTTCCGTGAGGCTCTGCGGATGTGCGCCGAGGTGTTCCACCAGCTCAAGAGCACCCTGAAGGAGAACGGTACCCCCGCCGCCGGTGTGGGCGATGAGGGCGGCTACGCCCCCAACCTGAAGAAGGATGAGGACGCGCTCAAGGTCATCGTGAAGGCCATCGAGGAGGCCGGCTACAAGCCCGGCGAGGACTTCATGATCGCCATCGACGCCGCTTCTTCCGAGTGGTGGAACGAGGAGGAGAAGTGCTACGTCCAGCCCAAGTCCGGCAAGAAGATGACCCAGCAGCAGCTGGTCAATATGTGGAAGAAGTTTGCCGACACCTATCCCATCATCTCCCTGGAGGACGGCATGGCCGAAACCGACTGGGAGGGCTGGGCCATGCTCACCAAGGCCATCGGCGACAAGGTGCAGCTGGTGGGCGACGACCTGTTCGTCACCAACGTCACCCGTCTGGCCACCGGCATTGAGAAGAAGGTGGCCAACGCCATCCTCATCAAGGTCAACCAGATCGGCACTCTGACCGAGACCCTGGAC
>CALWXZ010000081.1 GCA_944385625.1 uncultured Flavonifractor sp.
AAGCAGTTTGAGCTGATGTACGACGCCTTCCAGTCCGCCGGACAGGAGGCCAAGCTCATCCTCCACCAGGGCGCCCACATGACCCCCGACCAGATCGACGGCCTGGACCTCAACGGCATTCTGGGCCGCTGGTACGCCCACTACCTGTACGGGGTGGACAACGGCGCGGAGGATGAGGCCAACGTCCGCATCCAGAGCAACACCGACCTGAGCTGGACCAGCTATGACAGCTGGGGCGGCCAGAGCACCCGGAAGCTGGAGGTGGCCGGCGGCGGCCAGTCCACCTTCACCAGCGACCTGTCGGTCACCAGCTTTGACACCAGCCTGGCCGACGTGGACGAGGGCTGGATCGAGTATTGCAGCGACATGGCCTACGCCTGGGAGAACGATGTGATCTCCGGCGACACCGCCGCCAGCGCGGTCTATACCTTCGACGTGGAAGAGGACCTGCACATCAACGGCACGCCCACCGTCACGGTGAAGGCCAGCGCCGACCAGCCCACCGGTATCCTCAGCGCCATGCTGGTGGACCTGGCCCCCGAGGGCGGCATGAAGGCCGTCATGCTGGAGCAGTACAGTGAGGGCGTGGCCACCGAGACCCTGGAGAGCGGCGCAGTGTGGCAGGGCGGCGGCCTGGCGGCCAAGGACCTGGAGCAGTTCGCCCTGACCCAGACCGACCACAAGATCATCACCCGGGGCTGGATGGACATTCAGAACCGGACCTCCATCTACAATGTGGACGTGGTGGAGCCCGGCCAGTTCTACACCTTCCAGCTGGAGCTCCAGCCCATGGACTACACCGTGAAGGCCGGCCACAAGCTGGCCCTGGTGCTCTATTCCACCGACCCGGAGGTCACCTACTGGCCGGAGACCGTCACCGCCTTCACGGTGGACAACGCCGGCACCTATGTCACCATCCCCGTCATGAACTAAAACTGCTTTCCGGCGGCCTGTATGGTTCACAGGCCGCCGGTCTTTTTTGCGCTTTAAGCCGGTGAATTGCGTTTTATTGAAAGCAATGGTATAATTCTAACCATTGAGCAGGGCCGGCCTCTGCGCCGCCCCGCGCCCCGTCTGAACCTGAGCCTGAGAGATGCCCGCCTTTTTCCGTCTCATGCCGCCCCTATGGGCGTTTGGTACCATCCACCACCGTGAAAGGAAAAGGAGGTTGCCATGGTCAATGGGGCCTATCTGTCCTTTCCCAACGGGCAGCAGCCCTACGCCATGGAGGGAGTCACCTATGTGCCCGCCGGCGTATTGGGAGAGGCTCTGGGCCTCACCCTGACGGGGGACTATGCCCCTCTGCGGGAGACGGCGGAGGCGGCGGGCTATCTGGTGTGGTGGGACCCCGCCTATGAGACCGCCGTGCTTATGGACCCGGCCGCCCTGGCAGAGGCGGTGGACAGCCGCGCGGTTTCGGGCGCCCTGTCCGTCCTGACTCCGGAGGGGGGCAGCCGGTCTCCCGCCACCCGCCTGGCCCTGTCGTGGAACGCCACGGCGGACCGGGGCACGGTGGAACTGGAATATCACATCAAAAATCAGATGAAACTGGTGGTGAACATCACCTCCACCCTGAGCAATACCACGGCGCAGCCCGAGACGCTGCCGCCGGAGGACGCCGCCGCTCTGCCCGCCGCCTGACGGGCCTTGACCCGGCGTCCCACCTGACAAGAAGGACTGATACTGTTTGGCCAAGAAAAAGACCCCCCAGGAGGGGGCGAAAAAAGTCAATAACCCCAACGTGATGGGCCTGCGGCCCGAGGTGCTGGAGCAGCCCATCACCGAGACCCTGGAGCTCAACTATATGCCCTACGCCATGAGCGTCATCGTCTCCCGGGCCATCCCGGAGATCGACGGCTTCAAGCCCTCCCACCGCAAGCTGCTGTACACCATGTACCAGATGCACCTGCTGGGGGGCAGCCGCACCAAGAGCGCCAACGTGGTGGGCCAGACCATGAAATTAAACCCCCACGGCGACGCCGCCATCTATGACACCATGGTCCGCCTCTCCCGGGGCTACGGCGCCCTGCTCCACCCCCTGGTGGACTCCAAGGGCAACTTCGGCAAGGTGTACTCCCGGGACATGGCCTGGGCGGCCAGCCGGTACACCGAGGTGCGCTTAGACCCCATCTGCGCCGAGCTCTTCCGGGACATCGACCAGGACACGGTGGACTTTGTGGACAACTACGACGGCTCCATGCAGGAGCCCACCCTGCTGCCCACCACCTTCCCCAATGTGCTGGTGAGCGCCAACCAGGGCATCGCCGTGGGCATGGCCTCCAACCTGTGCGGCTTCAACCTGGCCGAGGTGTGCGACGCGGCGGCGGCCTATCTGAAAGACCCCAAGGTCAACCTGCTGGAGTATTTGAAGGCCCCCGACTTCCCCACCGGCGGCGAGCTTTTGTATGACGAGGCCGCTTTAAGACAGATCTATGATACCGGCCGGGGCTCCTTCCAGGTCCGGGCCCGGTGGCGCTACCTCAAGAGCGAGAACCTCATCGAGGTGTACGAGATCCCCTACACCACCACGGTGGAGGCCATCATGGACAAGGTGGCCGAGCTCATCAAGGCCGGCAAGATCAAAGAGATCGCCGATATGCGGGACGAGACCGACCTCAACGGCCTGAAAATCACCATCGACCTGAAGCGGGGGGCCGACCCGGACAAGCTGATGGCCAAGCTCTTCAAGTCCACCACCCTCCAGGACGCCTGCTCCTGCAACTTCAACATCCTCATCGCCGGGATGCCCCGGGTGATGGGGGTGGGGGAGATCCTGGAGGAGTGGACCGCCTGGCGCATGGAGGGCGTGCGCCGGCGGACCTACTATGTGATGAAAAAGAAGCAGGAGAAGCTCCACCTGCTGAAGGGCCTGAAAAAGATCCTGCTGGATATCGACCGGGCCATCAAGATCATCCGGGAGACCGAGGAGGACGCCGAGGTGGTGCCCAACCTGATGATCGGCTTCGGCATCGACAACATCCAGGCGGAATATGTGGCCGACATCAAGCTGCGCAACATCAACAAGGAGTATATCCTAAAGCGCATCCAGGAGGTGTCCGGCCTGGAGGAGGAGATTGCCGACCTCCAGGATATCGTGAAGAGCCCCGGCCGCATCAAGAAGATCATTGCCGGGGAGCTGGCGGCGGTGAAGAAGAAGTACGCCGTCCCCCGGCGCACCGAGATTGTCTACGACTACCAGCCCGCCGGCGGGGCGGAGGAGGAGGACGAGACCCCCGACTACCCCGTCCACGTCTTCTGCTCCAAAGAGGGCTACTTCAAGAAGATCACCCCCCAGTCCCTGCGCATGAGCAGCGAGCAGAAGTACAAGGAGGGGGACGGCCCCTGGCTGTACTGGGAGGGGAACAACCGGGATATGCTGCTGGTGTTCACTGACAAGCAGCAGTGCTACAAGGCCCTCCTCAGCGAGTTTGACGACGCCAAGGCCAGCGTGCTGGGGGACTTTCTGCCCACCAAGCTGGGCATGGACCCGGGGGAGAGCTTTGTGTGGGCCTGCCTGACCCGGGACTATTCCGGCCACTTGCTCTTCTTCTTTGAAAACGGCAAGGTGGCCCGGGTGGAGCTGGAGGCCTACCGGACCCAGACCCGGCGGAAGAAGCTGACGGGGGCTTATTCCGACAAGTCCCCCCTGGCCGCCGCCCTCCACATCCAGGAGGACCTGGAGGTGGCGGTCACCTCCAGCGAGGGGCGGTGCCTGGTGTTCCACACCGCCCTGCTCACCCCCAAGGCCACCCGCTCCACCCAGGGGGTCAACGTGATGACCCTCAAGCCCAAGTGGAAGGTGGAGAGAGCCGTGCCCCTGGCGGACACCCCCATCGTCAACGCCGCCCGGTACCGGGCCCGCTCCCTGCCGGTGGCGGGGGCCCTGCTCAAGGAGGAGGACCGGGGAGAACAACAGCTCACCCTGCTGGAGTGAGAGAGAAGGAGCGCGCCATGTCAGCCCGTATCAAACGATTTCTGATCTCCTACCTGTGGATCACCCTGGCCTCCGCCCTGTACGCCCTGGGCTTCTGCTGGTGCTACGACCCCAACCAGATCGGCTTCGGGGGCATTACCGGCGTGGGCCAGATCCTCAACCATTTCTTCCCCATCCTGCCCATCGGCACGGTGGTCATCGTGCTGAATATCCCCCTGTTTCTGCTGGGATGGCGGTTTCTGGGGGGGCACCTGCTGGTCTCCTCCCTCTACGCCATGTTTATCTCCTCGGCCTTCATCGACCTCATCAACCTGCTCTATACCTTTGAGCCCATGGAGCCCCTGCTGGCCTGCATTTTCGGCGGCGTACTCATGGGAGGGTCCCTGGGGGTGGTGTTCCTCCAGGGGGCCACCACCGGCGGCACCGATCTGATCGCCCGGCTGGCCAAGCTGAAACTGGCCTGGCTGCCCATGGGCAAGCTGCTGCTGGCCATCGACCTGGTGGTCATTGTGGCGGTGGCCCTGGCCTTTCGCAACCTGTACAGCGCCATGTACGGCGTGGTGGCCCTTTATATCTCCTCCCTGGTGATGGACGGGGTGCTCTACGGCATTGACAACGCCAGGGTGGCCTATATCATCAGCGACGCCCATGAGCAGATTACCGACGCCATCATCCACGACATCGACCGGGGGGTCACCATCCTCCAGGGCCAGGGGGCCTGGTCGGGGGCGGAGAAGAAGGTGCTGCTGGTGGCCTTCAAGCAGCGGCAGATCGTGGCCCTGAAACGGACCGTAAAGGAGATCGACCCCGCCGCCTTCCTCATCGTGTGCGACGCCCACGAGGTGCTGGGGGACGGCTTCCGTGACTACAAGCAAAACGACATCTGAGGAGGTATGCGATATGTACGATTTTACCATAGTCAAGGCCAACCTGGAGAAGGAGGGCTTTGCCGTGACGTGCTTTGCCACGGCGGGTGAGGCCACCGACTATCTTTCGGACAAGCTGGCGGGCAAGACGGTGGGCCACGGCGGCTCGGTTACCCTCCAGGACATGGGCCTGCTGGACAGGCTGGCCGGCTGCGCCACGGTGGTCAGCCACTGGAACGGCCACAGCCATGCCGAGGCCGCCGCCGCGCCGGTGTACCTGTCCTCAGTGAACGGCCTGGCGGAGAGCGGCGAGATCATCAACATCGACGGCACCGGCAACCGGGTGGCCTCCACCATCTTCGGCCATGAGGAGGTCTATCTGGTGGTGGGCCGCAACAAGATTGCTCCCGACTACGACGCCGCCCTGTGGCGGGCCCGGAACATCGCCTCCCCCAAAAACGCCCAGCGGCTGAACAAAAAGACCCCCTGCGCCGCCAAGGGGGACAAGTGCTACAACTGCAATAGCCCTGAGCGGATCTGCCGGGCCCTGGCGGTGCTGTGGGAGAAGCCCAACGGCATCGGCCGGTGCGAGGTGGTGCTGGTGGACCAGGACCTGGGCTATTGAGCGGGAGAGGAGGGGGCGGCCTGTGAACAAGGGGATGATACCGGCCCTGGCCCTGGGCCTGGCGCTGCTGCTGCCGGGCTGCTCCCTGTCCGGACAGCCCTACACGGTGGTGGAGCCCCACGCGGAGCATCCCGTGCTGGGGGAGAACACCTCCACCATCAAGGCCAGCACCTACTCCGAGCTGGTCAACGGTGTGCTCTTCTTCGTCTCCCAGGGGGTGGAGGAGGGAGTCATCCAGCTCACCGACTACAACGGCGACGTGGAGGAGGACCTGAACCGGGCCTGCCTGGAGGTGGCCAAGGACGACCCCCTGGGGGCCTACGCGGTGGACTTCATCAAAAACGACTATACCACCATCCTCACCACCTATGAGGCCACCATCACCATCTCCTACTGCCGCAGCCTGGAGCAGATCAGCTCCCTGGTGAACATCACCGGCACCAGCGCCATCCGGGAGGAGGCGGTCCAGGCCCTGTCCGCCTTCAAGACTGAACTGGCCCTGCGGGTGGGCTACTTCACCGGGGACGCCGAGGAGGTGCGGGAGCAGGTGCGGCAGGCCTATTACGACACCCCCGCCGCCGCCCTGGGGATGCCGGAGTGCGCGGTGACCCTCTACCCCGACGCCGGCACCCAGCGCATTGTGGAAATTGTGCTCAACTACCCCCAGGAGCCCACGGCCCTCCAGCAGAAGAGCCAGCAGCTCCAGGAGCAGGCGGCGGCCATCCTGTCCCCCCTCCGGAATCAGATTACCAGCCGGCGGGTGGATCTGCTGATGGAGGCCCTGCCCGGCGCGGTGCGGGTGGACCCGGAGCAGGGGGGCTCCACCGCCTGGGACGCCCTGGTGGGCCAGGGGGCCGACGACGAGGGCCTGGCCCTGGCCTTCCAGCTGCTGTGCGACGGGCTGGAGCTGGAGGGGGAACTTGTGGAGGGCACCCTGGATGGTCAGCCACACTTCTTCAACCGGGTGGAGCGCAACGGGGCCACGGTGTGGGTGGATCTGAGCCGCAGCACCGGCCAGACCTGGACGGCCACCCAGATGGCCGAGATGGGCTACGCCTGGGAGGGCCAGGGGAGCCAGCCGGCGGAAAATTGAAAAAAATCAAAATTTGACTTGACAGCGGCGGAGCGAGTTGCTATAATAACCCTCGTCGCTTGCAGGTGTAGCTCATCTGGTAGAGCGCCACCTTGCCAAGGTGGAGGTAGCGAGTTCGAGCCTCGTCACCTGCTCCAGAAAAAAGAAACAGCACTCCATTTGGAGTGCTGTTTCTTTTTTCTGGATTTTGTGAGAGCCTGAAATGCTGGGCCGCCCCTACGGCTCACCCCAGGAAAAACCGGACCGCCACCGCGGCCACCGCGGCCACCATCCCCGCCGAGGCGATGAGGTCGGCCGCCAGCGCCAGGTCCGGCCTCCTCCGGGGCCGGGGGGCCTCCTCCGGGGCAGAAACCTCCGCCGGGACCGCCTCCTGCTCCGTCCCCTCCAGGGCCTGGCGGCAGGTCTCAAAGTCCAGCACCTTCCCCCCCTGGGCCGGGGTCTTCCGCCGGGGCAGCACGGTATAGCACACCGCCTCCTGCCCCACGCAGGCCCGCTGATCCGTCGCGTCCCCGCAGACGGTGATCCGTCTGGCGTCCAAATTCAGATAAATGGTCTCCATACCGTGTCCCTCCTGTTATTCCGGCGTCTGGTCCCAGTATAGGGGATTTGTCGTCCCATAAAACGTACTTTGTGAGGACCGCGGTACTTTTCTGACGGTCCAGGGCGGGAAAAAGTTCCTCTCTGCTGATTAGAACTTTTGTTCGTGCTGAGTATACAACATATGTTCGAAAATTGCAAGCCCTTTTTTCCGCCGGGGAAGGCCGGGGCGGCGGAGCCCTTGCCAGGGAGGGAAAGATCTGGTATACTGGCAAAGATCACGAAACCGGAAAGGATGACCCCTGTGGAGCAGAAAAACATCACGCTGATCGGAATGCCCGGCTCGGGCAAGAGCACCGTTGGGGTGCTGCTGGCCAAGACCCTGGGCTACCGCTTTTTGGACGCCGATCTGCTGATCCAGCAGCGGGAGGGCGCCCTGCTCCAGGACATTCTGGACCGGCTGGGGGTGGAGGGCTTCCTGGACGTGGAGGAGGCCGTGATCCGGAGCCTGGACTGCGCCGGCACCGTCATCGCCCCCGGGGGGAGCGCCGTCTGCCGGGAGGCGGCCGCCCGCCATCTCAAGGAGCTGGGGCTGGTGGTTTACCTCCATGTGCCGCTGGAGGAGCTGGAGCGGCGCATCCGCAACATCACCACCCGGGGCATCGCCATGGAGCCGGGCCAGACCCTGGCCGACGTGTACGCCGCCCGGGAGCCCCTGTACCGCAAGTACGCCGACCTGACGGTGGACGTGGCGGGGCGGAACACCCTAGAGCAGACCGTGGCGGCGGTGGTGGCCCGGCTGGGGTGAGGGCCCCTTGTATTTTTCAGGAAATATGATATACTATAGCATAGCGAACTATCAGGTATGAACTGCCCGCCGGCTGACCGGCGGGCTTCGTCGTGTTTTTTCCTGCCGCCGCGCGGCAGACTATTTTTTCCCGCCCCCGGCGCGGAAGGGGCGGGCCAAGGAAAGGAACGAACTCCATGACATTTCAGGAACTCGGCCTGAAGGCGCCCATCCTGAAGGCGCTGGCCGAACAGGGGTATGAGCGCCCCTCCCCCATTCAGGAAAAGGCCATCCCCCCCGCCCTGGCGGGGCGGGACGTGCTGGGCTGCGCCCAGACGGGCACCGGCAAGACCTGCGCCTTCGCCGCCCCCATTCTCCAGCGGCTGTCCGGCCGCAAGGGCAAGGGCATCCGGGCCCTCATCCTCACCCCCACCCGGGAGCTGGCCCTCCAGATCCAGGAGAACATCGTGGCCTACAGCCGCCACCTGCCGCTGCGATCCGCCGTCATCTTCGGCGGTGTGGGCCAGAACCCCCAGGTGGAACAGCTGAAGAAGGGGGTGGATATCCTGGTGGCCACCCCCGGCCGGCTGGGGGATCTGTACAACCAGAAGTTTGTGGATCTGTCCCGGCTGGAGATCTTCGTGCTGGACGAGGCCGACCGGATGCTGGACATGGGCTTCATCCACGATGTGCGCCGCATCCTGGGCTGGCTGCCCAAGAAAAAGCAGACCCTCTTCTTCTCGGCCACCATGCCCCCGGAGGTCCAGGGGCTGGTGGATTCCCTGCTGGTGGAGCCGGTGAAGGTGGCGGTGGACCCGGTGTCCTCCCCGGTGGAGGTCATCGACCAGAAGCTTTACTATGTGGACCGGGGCAACAAGACCAAGCTGCTGGCCAGCCTGATTCTGGAGCCCGAGGTGAAAAACGCCCTGGTGTTCACCCGCACCAAGCACGGGGCCAACAAGGTGGCCGGGGACCTGGTGAAGGCGGGCATCGCCGCCGCCGCCATCCACGGCAACAAGAGCCAGACCGCCCGGCAGCAGGCCCTGGCCGACTTCAAGAGCGGCAAGGTCCGGGCCCTGGTGGCCACCGACATCGCCGCCCGGGGTCTGGACATCGAGGAGCTGAGCCACGTCTTCAACTACAACCTGCCCGACGTGCCCGAGACCTACGTCCACCGCATCGGCCGCACCGGCCGGGCGGGCCACGGCGGCACCGCCATCTCCTTCTGCGACATCAATGAGAAGGAGGAGCTCAAGGCCATCCAGAAGCTGCTGGGCAGAGCCATCCCGGTGGTGGAGGACCACCCCTGGCCCATGGAGGTCTTTGAGCCCCTGCCCCGGGACAAGAAAGGCAGGATTGTCAACCCCGAGGACGCCGAGGCCCGGGCCGCCGCCAAGGAGCGCAAGGCGCGGAGACTTTCTGCGGAAAGTCAGTCGCTCCGCTCCAAAGCGGCGCCTTCCGGGCGGGAACCGGTTTCCCCCGGATGTCCCCCTCCCCTCTCCCAGGGGGATAAGGGCCCTCAGAAAAAACGCAAGCGTGGCCAGCGCAACAGCGCCACCCTGGAGGAGGCCCTGGTGGCCACCGCCCCCGCCCGCCCCGCCCCCCAGCCCGACTTTACCGACTTCCACCGGCCCGATCCCCTGGCCAGCGACGTGATTATGGACGCCACCGCCCGGCTGTTGGCCGCCCGCAAGCCAGTGGCCCGGCCGGAGAAGAAGGAGGGCCGGAAGGGCAAGCGCCCCAAGGAGAAGGCCGCCGGGGAGCAGCCCGCCCAGAAGGAGCGCAGGGCCCAGGGCAAGAAGCAGTCCGCCCCCGCCCCCAAGAGCGGGCGGAACAAGCACGGCGGCAGGGGCCGCTCCGGCCGTCCGCCGGAGATTGTGCTGCGGACCAACGGCCAGAAGGACTCCACCGAGCAGCCCAGCCTGATGAAGCCCTACTACCTCAGCGACGATTAAAGCAATACTCGCTTCTGTGGGGCGCGCCGCCGCGGCGGCGCGCCCCTTTTTGCGCCCCACCCTATGGTAAAAATCAACAAAATTTTTTGTCAATAAATTAACGAAGATAATCCGGCGGAAAAATACCGTAAATAATTCGCTGTATTTGAATAAATACTGAAAAAAGAGGGGAATTTCTAAAGATTTTAGGGGCAAAAAAATGTATATAAAAAACTAAACTCGTAATTTTAAACTTGCAATCAGCCCGAGATTGAAGTATGATTCATGTAACATCGGGAAATTTGTCCGGAGGGACAAGAGATGGGGAAAGGCGGTGAAAGTATGTCTCTGGAAGCGATCAAGCAGGTAACTCAGGCCGAGCAGGCCAACAAGCAGCGCAAGGCGGAGGCTCAGGCGGAAGCCAAGCGTACCGTGGCGGAGGCCGAGCGGGCGGGCAAGGCCCGGCTGGCGGAAGCCCGGGCTCAGGCCGAGGCTCAGGCCCGTGAGCTGATGCGTGCGGCCGAGGAAACGGCGGCCAAGCACGCCGCCGAGGTCAACGCCCAGACGCAGAAGGCCTGCGACGCCCTGCGCGCCAAGGCGGAGGGCCGTCTGGCCGACGCTGCTGAGAGCATCGTGAGAAGGGTAGTGAAGAACTGATGTCCATTGTGAAAATGAAGCGGCTGCGGCTCATCGGAATGCAATCCGAGCGGGAGTCCATGCTGCGGCTGCTTCAGCATCTGGGCTGCGTGGAGATTGACGAGCCGGGGGACCGGAAGGACGACCCCGACTGGGCCAGCCTGACGCGGCCGGACACCGGGGCGCTGAACGAGGCCAGAGACGCCCGTTCCAGCGTGGAGAACGCCCTGAAGGCCCTGAAGAAATACGGACCCAAGCAGAAGGGCGGGCTCCTCACCCCCAGACCGGTGATTACAGAGGGGGAGCTCTTTGATGACGGGGCCTATCAGGCCGCCCTGGCCGACGCCGGGGAGCTGGTGGCCCTGGAGCGAAAGATCTCCACCCTGTACGCCGAGCAGAACAAACTGCGGACTCAAAAGCTGGCGCTGGCCCCCTGGCTGGCGCTGGACATCCCCCTGGAGACGGCCTCTACCCCGGAGGTGGCGGTGTACTTCGGCACCGTGGCCGCGTCCACCGATCTGGACGCCATGGACGGGGCTTTGGGGGCCGTCACCGACCTGTATGAGCTTATGCGGGCGGGGGCGGACAACGAACTGAAGTATCTGGTGTTCCTCTGCCACCGCAGCGCCGAGGAGGACTGCCAGGCGGTGCTCAAGGAGTACGGCTTCTCCCGCTCGGCCCTGCGGGGCTGGACGGGAACGGCGGCGGAGAACGACAGGCGGCTGGATGAGCAGCTGGCCGACGCCGCCCGGGAGCTGGAGTCCACCATCGCCCAGGTGGGGGAATACGCCTCCAGAAAGACCGCTCTGGAGCAGTGCCTGGACCGGGCCGATCAGGAGATCGCCCGGGAGGAGGCCCGCTGCCGCCTGCTGGACAGCAGCTCCGCCTTCTTCCTGGAGGGCTGGGTGCCTGTCCCCGACGAGAGCAAGCTGCTGGAGCGGCTGGGGCAGTACACCTGCTG
>CALWXZ010000082.1 GCA_944385625.1 uncultured Flavonifractor sp.
GCCTGCCTGGGCATCTGGGTGGGCACCGGCTCCCGCCACGAAAAGCCGGGGGAGGGGGGCGCAGCCCACTTTATCGAGCATATGCTCTTCAAGGGCACGTCCTCCCGCTCCGCCGCCCAGCTGGCCCAGGAGATGGACGCCATCGGCGGGCAGGTCAACGCCTTCACCACCAAGGAGTGTACCTGCTTCCACGCCCGGGTGCTGGACACCCACCTGCCCATGGCCTGCGATATCCTGTGCGATATGTTCTTCCACTCCAGATTTGACGAAAGGGATGTGGAGACCGAGCGGGGAGTCATTTTAGAGGAGATCGGGATGTACGAGGACAACCCCGAGGACCTGTGCGCCGAGCGGCTGGCCGGGGCGGTCTTCAAGGGCTCCCCCCTGGCCCGGCCCATTTTAGGCAAGAAGGCCACGTTGGAACAGATGGACGGGGCCTGGCTGCGGCAGTACAAGGACAGCCACTATGGACCCCAATCCATTGTGGTGACCCTGTCGGGCCGGTTCACCCAGGCCGACGTGGACGACCTGGCCGCCCGGTTCGCGGCGCTGGAGCCCCGCAAGCCCGTACCCAGCAGACCCGCCGCCTACCGCAGCGGCATTGTGGTCAAGAAAAAGGCCATCGAGCAGAACCACCTGACCCTGGCCTTTCCGGGGCTGCCCTTCTCCGATCCCCGGCGGTTCACCCTCCAGCTCCTGTCCTCCATCCTGGGGGGCGGTATGTCCTCCCGGCTGTTCCAGCAGGTGCGGGAGAAGAAGGGGCTTTGCTACTCCATCTACTCCTACGGCACCTGCCACGACGACGCGGGCTACTTCGGCATCTACACCGCCCTGGGCAAGGAGACCGAGGGCCAGGCCCTGGACACCATCCTGTCCGTCATCCGGGACTTCAACGACCACGGGGTCACCCAGGAGGAGCTGGACCGGGCCAGGGAGCAGTCCAAGGCCAACGTGCTCATGGGGCTGGAGTCCACCCAGGCCCATATGAGCAGCCTGGGCCGGGGGGAGATGCTGGTGGGCAAGGTACTGGACGAGGAGGAGATCATCGCCGCCTACGACGCCGTCACCCGGGAGGATGTCCGCGTCCTGGCCCAGGAGCTGATGAACCTGTCCAACGCCTCCCTGTCCGCCGTGGGCCGGGTGGGCAGGGCGGAGGAGTACCACGCGCTGCTCCAGTGACCTATGTGGAAAACTATGTGGACAATGTGCAAAACTCTTTTCTTAGGTAAATAACCGGGGCGGCGCCGTGCGCCGCCCTTTCTTTCTGTCATTCCACAAATCCGTTGTGCCGCAACGGATTGGCAATCTAAAAACAGGCTTGTTCCCTGGGGAACCGGCCCCCGTCCCCGGCGGGCCCGCCGGTGGAAAACCGCCCCGGTCCGGTGGACGCTTTTACACAAAGACGGCCTGCACCAGGATCATGTACAAAATAGTGCCGCCGAAAATGCTCAGCAGATTGTTGTGCCTCCACAGGTGGAGGACCACCACCGCCGCCACCGAGATAAGCTGAGGCAGCCAGCTTCCGGCCTGGGCAAAGGAGATGTCCTTCAGGCAGTAGATGATGAGCATGGCGATGACGGCGGGGGGGAGCACCCGGCCCAGGTAGAGCACCAGCTTGGGGGGCGCGCTCCCCCGGTCGAAGAGCAGGAAGGGGAGGGCCCGTGTGAGAAAGGTGACGACGGCCATGACGGCGATGGCGGCAATGGCCCCGGCGGTGGTCAGCATTTTTCTTCCTCCTTTTCCTCCAGCTTGTCCCGCAGGATGAGCAGCAGCAGAACAATCACACCCAGGGAGACAATGAGCATCTGCTGCTGGCCGAAGAACTGGCCCAGGATGATGAGAAACAGGATGGTGACGGCACCCCCCAGCAGGGCGGGCAGGTGCTTGCGGTAGGCCTTCCACTGGTCCACGGCGATGACCACAAAGAGGGCGGTCATGGCAAAGTCGATGCCCTTGGTGTCCACCGGGATCAATGCCCCCGCCACCGCGCCGATCACCGAGCCGATGATCCAGTAGCTCTGATCCAGCAGGGCGATGGCAAAATAGAAGTTCCTGGGGTCCACCCCCACCGGGGCCTGGGCGGAGGAGAGCAGGGCGTAGGTCTCGTCGGTGAGGGAGAAGATCATGTAGAACTTCCGCCAGCCCATGCCCCGAAACTTCTCCAGCATGGACAGGCCGTACACCAGGTGGCGGAAGTTGATGAGCAGGGTCATGAGGGCCACCGTGCCCAGGGAGGCGGCGGTGGCCAGCAGGGTCACCCCCAGGTACTGGCCCGACCCGGCGTAGATGGTGAGGGACATGAAAAAGGCCCAGATGAAGTTGTAGCCGATGGCCTGGAGCATGAAGCCGAAGGCCATGCCGATGGCCAGATAGCCCATCAGCACCGGCACCGTCACCGGAAAGGCAGCGGCCAGGGCTTTGCGGTCCATAGTATGCACTTCCTTTGTGCTCAACTCGAATCAACATTGTACACACTTTAGCACAGAAAAGCAAGTCATCCCGGGAATTTTCCCGGTTTTGGGGGAATGGGGGCGGTTTCCCCGTAAAAGAGTTGTGTTTTCCCACTCCGGCGGTATATAATATGGGACACTGTATATTGGGACCTCTCGGCGTCCCAGTCTGGACGAAAACAGGAGCGGAGAGAGATGAAAAAGCTGTTGTTTATTTATAACCTCCACGCGGGGAAGGGCACCCTGCGGGGGCGGCTGGCCCCCATTCTGGACGCCCTCACGGCGGAATGGGACGTGACCGTCCACCCCACCCGGGGGGTGGGGGACGCCACGGTGGTGGCCCGGGACCGGGCGGGGGAGTTTGACCGCATCGTGTGTTCCGGCGGCGACGGCACCCTCCACGAGGTGGTGTCCGGCCTGATGGAGCTGCCCCCGGAGGGGCGGCCCACGGTGGGGTACATCCCGGCGGGCTCCACCAACGACTTCGCCAAAAACCTGGAGCTGCCCCGCACCCTGGAGGAGCTGGCGGTGGTGGCGGCGGCGGGGGTGCCCCGTCCGGTGGACGTGGGCAGGTTCAACGACAAGGACTTCCTCTATGTGGCCGCCTTCGGGGCCTTTACCGACCTGTCCTACAACACCCCCCAGCAATTCAAGCACCTCTTCGGCCACATGGCCTATCTGATGGGGGTGCTCTCCCGGCTGGGGTCCATCAAACCCTACTCCATGACGGTGGAGCACGACGGCAAGGCGGAGCTGGGCAGCTACTGCCTGGGCTTTGTGTCCAATACCCACTCCATCGCCGGCATCCATGCCAACCCCACCCGGTCCATCGCCCTGGACGACGGGCTGTTTGAGGTGATGCTGGTGCGCCAGCCCAAGAGCATCCTCCAGCTCCAGCGGATTTTGAAGGCCCTCACCAACGTGGAGAGCGACGAGCAGGGGCTGGTGACCTGCTTCCGCACCGACAAGGTGCGCATCATCAGTGACCAGGACCTGGCCTGGACCCTGGACGGGGAGTACGGCGGGGACCACCGGGTGGTGGAGGTGTCCAACCGCCACCAGGCGGTGACCATCGTATACGGGGCGTAACAGGCGTAACGCCTGTCCCCATGATTTTATTTTGGAATAAAAGGACTTGGACCTAATATGACTGCTTACGACGCTGGAACCTTTGATATTGCTGTCATCGGGGCGGGCCACGCGGGCATTGAGGCCGCTCTGGCCGCCGCCCGGCTGGGCTTAAAGACCCTGTGCTTCACCGTCAATCTGGACGCGGTGGGCAATATGCCCTGCAACCCCGCCATCGGCGGCACCGGCAAGGGCCATCTGGTCCGGGAGCTGGACGCCCTGGGGGGTGAGATGGCCAGGGCCGCCGACCGCGCCTGCATCCAGTACCGTCTGCTGAACCGGGGCAAGGGCCCGGCGGTGTGGTCCCTCCGGGCTCAGGCCGACCGCCGCCGGTACCAGGAGGTGATGAAGCACACCCTGGAACAGCAGGACAACCTGTGGGTCAAGCAGGCGGAGGTCACCCATATTCTGACGGAAAACGGCCATGTGTCCGGCGTGGGCACGGTGTACGGCGCGGTGTACCAGGTCAAGGCGGTGGTGGTGGCCTCGGGCACCTTTCTGGGAGGGCGCACCATCATCGGCGAGGTGACGAGGGACTCCGGCCCCGACGGCCTGGCCGCCGCCCTGCCCCTTACCGACAGCCTGAAAAAACTGGGGCTCTCCCTCCGCCGGTTCAAAACGGGCACGCCCCCCCGCATCCACGCCCGCAGCGTGGACTTCTCAAAGCTGGAGATCCAGCCGGGGGACGAGCAGGTGGTGCCCTTCTCCTTTGAGACCAAAATTTCCCCGGAAAACCGGGCGGTGTGCTGGCTCACCTACACCAACGAAAAGACCCATGAGATCATCCGGGCCAATCTGGACCGCTCCCCCCTGTACGACGGCACCATCGAGGGGGTGGGGCCCCGGTACTGCCCCTCCATTGAGACCAAAATTGTCCGCTTTCCCGATAAAAAGCGCCACCAGCTCTTTCTGGAGCCCATGGGCCTCAATACCGAGGAGCTCTATCTCCAGGGTTTCTCCTCCTCCCTGCCCGAGGACGTGCAGATCCAGATGCTCCACACCATCCCCGGCCTGGAGCGGGCCGAGATGACCCGGCCCGCCTACGCCATCGAGTACGACTGCGTGGACCCCACCCAGCTGCTGCCCACTCTGGAGCACAAGAAGGTGGGGGGCCTCTACGGGGCGGGCCAGTTCAACGGCTCCTCCGGCTATGAGGAGGCCGCCGTCCAGGGCTTTGTGGCGGGGGTAAACGCCGCCCTGAAGATTTTGGGCCGGGACCCCCTCATCCTCCGGCGGGACCAGGGGTACATCGGGGTGCTCATCGACGATCTGGTGACCAAGGGCACCAACGAGCCCTACCGGATGATGACCTCCCGCACCGAGTACCGGCTGCTCCACCGGCAGGACAACGCCGACCGGCGGCTGTGCCCCATCGGCCACGCCATCGGGCTGGTCAGCGACCAGCGGATGGCGGCGGTTGAGGAGAAATACGCCGCCGTGGACCGAGAGATCAAACGCCTAACCCACACCGGCACGGCGGAGGGCCGGCTGGTGGACCTGCTGCGCCGGCCGGAGAACAGCTACGACAGCCTGGCCCCTGTGGACCCGGGCCGTCCGGAGTTATCCACAGAGGTGACTGAGGCGGTGGAAATCGCGGTAAAATACCAGGGGTACATCGACCGGCAGCTGCGGCAGGTGGCCGAGCAGCGGAAGATGGAGGACAGGCCCCTGCCTGCCGATCTGGACTACCTGTCCATGGAGGGCCTGCGGCTGGAGGCCCGGCAGAAGCTGGACCAGATCAGGCCCCTGAACCTGGGCCAGGCCTCCCGCATTTCCGGCGTCAGCCCAGCGGATATCGCCGTGCTGATGGTGGCCTTGGAGAAATAAGGTGCGGGCGGGGCGTCCAGGAGGCCGCCCCCTACGTAGGGGCCGGCGTCCCCGACGGCCCGTAACAAAAAAGGAGAACCTATGAAGGAAAAAATCGTTCTGGGCCTGTCCGGCGGGGTGGACTCCGCCGTATCGGCCACCCTGCTGAAGCAGCAGGGCTTTGCCGTCACCGGCCTCTATCTGGACATCGGCCTGGGGGGCTCCGGGGCGGCGGACGCCGCCGCCGTGGCCCAAAGGCTGGAGATCCCCTTTGAAATTGCAGATATCCGGGCGGAGCTGGAGGAGCAGGTCTGCGCCCCCTTTGCCGCCGGGTATCAGGAGGGCCGCACCCCCCTGCCCTGCGCCCTGTGCAACCCCACGGTGAAATTCCCCGCCCTGTTCCGGCTGGCTGACCAAATCGGGGCCCGCTATGTCTCCACCGGACACTACGCCAATGTGGAAAACGGGGTGCTGAAAAAGGGCAGGCCCGCCAACGACCAGTCCTATATGCTGGCCCGGCTCACCAGAGAGCAATTACAGAGAGTTATTTTCCCCCTTGGAAATTACGAAAAGGCGGAGGTACGGCAGCTGGCCCGCAGCTTCGGCATTCCCGTGGCCGACAAGCCGGACTCCATGGAGATCTGCTTCATCCCCGACGGGGACTACGCCGCCTGGCTGGACCGCCGGGGCTTTTCCACACCAGAGGGCAATTTTGT
The DNA here is from genome assembly GCA_944385625.1 of uncultured Flavonifractor sp. Lineage (GTDB taxonomy): Bacteria > Bacillota > Clostridia > Oscillospirales > Oscillospiraceae > Flavonifractor. The sequence continues at coordinate 6,101 of CALWXZ010000082.1, forward strand.
GGACAAGCAGGGCTGCGTGCTGGGCCGCCACAAGGGCATCCACCACTACACCCTGGGCCAGGGGAGGGGGCTGGGGGTGTCCGGTCCCCACCGGTATTTTGTCACCGCCCTGCGCCCCGACACCAACGAGGTGGTGCTCTCCGACGGCTCCGACCTGGGCAAGTCCACCGTGTTCTGTTCTTCCCCCAACTGGATCGGGGTGGAGGGGCTGGACGGCCCCCTGGCGGTGGACGTGCGCCTGCGCCACTCCCGCACCCAGGCGGAGGGCATTGTTTCTCCCCACGAAAACGGGGTGCGCCTTGAGATGAAAACCCCCGCCCGGGCCCCCACCCCCGGCCAGCTGGCGGTATTTTACCTGGGGGACGTGGTGGCCGGGTCGGCCTGGATCGAGGGGGCCATCTGATTTTCTCCACAAAGGAGGGAAATTTTGTGGAAAAGACGCCGCTGTATGACGCCCTGACCGCCTTTGCGGCCCAGCATCCCCTGCGGATGTCTATGCCCGGCCACAAGGGCAAGCCCCTGCCCGGCCTGGACCTGACGGGTCTGGCCGCCATCGACTTCACCGAGCTGCCCCCCACCGGCAACCTGTTTGACGGGGGCGGGGCCATCGGGGAGGCGGAGGGGCTGTGGGCGGAGGTATTCCACATGGACAGCTGCCTCTTCCTCACCGGCGGCTCCACCCAGGGGGTGCTCTCCGCCCTCACCCTGGCCTGCAAGCCGGGGGACAGCATCCTCCTGGACCGGGGAAGCCACCGCTCGGCCTACAACGCCCTGGCTCTGTTGGACTTGAAGCCGGTGTACCTGGACCGGCCCTGGCTGGCCGGGGCGGGGGTAACCGGCCCTATCTCCCCGGAGCGGGTGGAGGAGGCCCTGGCGGCCCACCCGGAGATCAAGACCCTGTGCATTACCTCGCCTACTTATTACGGCGTGCTGTCCGACCTGCCCGCCCTGGGGGCGGTCATGCACCGCCACGGGGGACTGCTGGTGGTGGACGGGGCCCACGGGGCCCATCTGCCCTTTCTGGGGGACTACGGGCTGTCCGAGGCCGACCTGCTGGTGGCCTCCGCCCACAAGACCCTGCCCGCCCCGGGGCAAAGTGCCCTGCTCTTTTCCAATGGTACCTTCTCCCAGGCCGACCTGCGGCGGGCGGGGAGCCTCTACGGCTCCTCCAGCCCCTCCTACCCCATGATGGCGGCACTGGATGTGTGCCGGGCCCATATGCTGGAGGGAGGGGGGGAGGCCTACCGCCGGACGGCGGATGAGGTGGTCCGGCTGCGGAGGCTCTTCCCCGCCCTCACGGAACAGGACGCCCCCCTGGACCCCGCCCGGCTGGTACTGTGTTCCCCCGACGGCTACGCCGCCCAGGCGGCGCTGCAGGCCCGAAACGTGTGGCCCGAGATGGCCGACGGGGGCCATGTGGTGTTTATCCCCACCTGCGCCGACGGCAAGGCGGAGTTTGCCCGGCTGGAGGCCGCGCTGGGACAGGCGGCGCTGGGACCCTGCCCCGGCTATCCCGCCCCGCCCCAGCCGCCGGAGAGGGTGCTCACCCCCCGGCAGGCCCTGTTTGCCCCCCGGCGAAGCCTGCCTCTGGAACAGGCGGAGGGACAGGTGGCCGTCGCCCAGGTGGCCCCCTACCCGCCGGGGATTCCCGTCGTCGCCCCGGGGGAGCGCCTGGACAAAAAAACTATCGCATATTTGACACAAATAGGTTATAATACACTGGAAGATGTTTCTGTGGCCGTCCTGTGTGAAGCGGCCTCAGCGCCGGGGTCCCGGTATCTTTAGGCAGGAGGGATACGCATGAAACTGGTCCTTGCAATCATCAATCACGACGACGCCAACACCGTCACCCAGGCCCTCACCAAGAAGGGCTTCTCGTCCACCAAGCTGGCCACCACCGGCGGCTTCCTCATGGCGGGCAACGTGACCATCCTCATCGGCGTGGATGAGGAGAAGGTGCAGGCCGTCATCGACATCATCAAGGAGCACTCCCACTCCCGCAAGCAGATGATCCCCACCACCACCGAGATGAGCTACGGCTACTACCCCTCCATGCCTGTGGAGGTTGTGGTGGGCGGCGCCACCATCTTCGTGGTGGACATTGAGCGCTTCGAGCGGGTATAAGATGGATCTGTCCCGGCTTGTGGGGAATGCTCCCCTGAAGCGGCAGCTCGCTCTGGAGACTGCCCGGCGGGGGCTGTCCCACGCCTATATCGTCAGCGGGCCGGCAGGGTCGGGCAAGCGAACCCTGGCCGGCCTGCTCTCCGCTGCCCTGGTGTGTACCGGCGGGGGGGAGGCGCCCTGCTTTGCCTGCGCCGGCTGCAGGAAGGCATTGGCGGGCATCCACCCCGACGTGGTACACGCCGGGGCGGAGGGGGACGAGCTCAACGTGGCCCGCATCCGGGCCATCCGCAACGACGCCTATATCAAGCCCAACGAGGCCCCCAGGAAGGTATATGTCCTGGAGGGGGCCCAGAATATGAAGGAGCCCAGTCAGAACGCCCTGCTCAAGCTGCTGGAGGACGGACCGGCCTACGCCGCCTTCCTCCTGCTCACCGAAAACGCCGCCGCTCTGCTCTCCACGGTGCGCTCCCGGTGCGAGGTGCTCTCCCTCTCCCCGGTGACCGTCCAGGAGGCGGAACAGTATCTGACCGCCCGCTACCCGGACCGGACCCCGGCGGAGATTACCGCCGCCGCCGCCCGGTGTGAGGGGATTCTGGGCCGGGCGGTGGACCAGCTGGAGGGCAAGGGAGGGGACACCAGGGCCCTGGAGGGGGCGGCCCGTCTGCTGGAGGGGCTGTGCAGCCGGGACGAGCTGGCCATTCTGGAGTTCTGCGCCGGTCTGGAGCGGGACAAGTGGGACCGGGACGCCCTCAGCGCCCTGCTGGATGAGTTTCTCCTGCTGATCCGGGACTGCCTGGTATGCGCCGCCGGGGCCCTCCATGAGAGCGACCCCAACCGCCGGGCCCTGGCCCGGCAGGGGGCAAAGGCCCTCTCCCCCAAGGTCCTCACCGGGGCCGCCGCTCTGACGGAACAGCTGCGCACCGCCTGCGGCTTCTATGTGGGCCCCGGCCACCTGGCCGGCTGGCTGGGGGCGGGACTGGCAAAGCTGCTGGGGTGACAGACGGCGGGGCAAGCCCCCATACATACCACATCTGGAGGTAATTATGACCGAAATTATCGGCGTCCGCTTTAAAAGCGGGGGCAAGCAATATTATTTCGACCCCAGGGGCCAGCAGGTTTCCCCCGGCCAAGGGGTCATCATTGAGACCTCCCGGGGTCTGGAGTACGGCGAGTGTGCGCAGGGCAACACCATGGTGGAGGACGAAGAGGTGGTGCAGCCCCTGCGCCCCATGGTGCGCATCGCCACCGACAGGGACCTGGAGACGGTGGAGAAAAACCACGAGAAGGAGAAGCGGGCCTTCACCATCTGCCAGGAGAAGATCGCCGCCCACGGGCTGGACATGAAGCTGGTGGAGGTGGAGTACAACTTCGAGGGCAACAAAATCCTCTTCTTCTTCACCAGCGAGGGCCGGGTGGACTTCCGGGCCCTGGTGAAGGATCTGGCCAGCGTGTTCCACGCCCGCATTGAACTCAGGCAGATCGGCGTCCGGGACGAGGCCAAAATGCTGGGGGGCCTGGGCATCTGCGGCCGGCCCCTGTGCTGCGCCTCCTTCCTGGAGGAGTTCCAGCCGGTGTCCATCAAAATGGCCAAGACCCAGAACCTCTCCCTCAACCCCACCAAGATCTCGGGTACCTGCGGCCGGCTCATGTGCTGCCTGAAGTACGAGCAGGAGGCCTATGAGGACGCGGTCCACCGGATGCCCAAGAACGAGTCCTTTGTGGAGACTCCCGAGGGGGCGGGCAACGTGTGCCAGGTGGATCTGCTGCGGGAGACGGTGAAGGTGCGCCTGGAGGGCGCCCCCGAGACCCCCAAGTGCTTCCACAACTGTGAGCTGCGGGTGATCCGCAACGGCAAGGGCAAGCGGCCGGAGGACTATGTGGCCCCTCCCATGGAGGAGCTGGCCAAGCTGCGGAAGGTGACCCCGGTGGAGGAGTCCCGCACCCTGACCAACCACATCGACGCCGCCCTGGCCGAACTGGCCGCCGGGGAGGAGGGCGCCCACGGCGAGTCCCGCCGCAGCCGCAGCCGCCGCCGGAAGAGCGGCGGGGAGCAGCAGCCCCAGGCCCACAGGGAGGAGGCCAGACCCGCCCAGAAGGCCCAAAACCGGCCCCCCAAGGGGGAGGCCAAGCCCCGGCCGGAGAGCAGGCCCAAGGCCCAGGAGGGCGGCAGGCCCGCCCCGGACAAGCCCGCCGCCGAGGGAGCCCAGGCCGGGGAGAAGAAGAAGCCCCGCCGCCGGTATCACCGCCGCCCCCGGGGGGACAAGCCCCAGAATCCCAATCCCCAATAAAGCATCAACGGGCGGCCCGATGGGCCGCCCGTTTTTGGGAGGTATGCCTTATGAGTGAACTGGAGAAGATGATCGCCGGTCAGCTGTACAACGCCGAGGCGCCGGAATTGGGGGCCATGCGCACCCGGGCGGCAGAGCTGTGCCACCAGCTGGACCAGCTCTCCCCCACGGAGGAGGCGGCCCGGACGGCCCTGCTGAAGCAGCTGCTGGGCAAGACCGGAGAGCACCTCACTATCAACCACGGCTTCAAGTGCGACTACGGCCGCAACATCACGGTGGGGGAGCATTTTTACGCCAACTACAACTGCGTCATTCTGGACTGCGCCCCGGTGACTTTCGGGGACAACGTGTTCATCGCCCCCAACTGCGGGTTTTACACCGCCGGCCATCCTCTGGACTGGCCCACCCGCAACAGCGGCCTGGAGTTTGCAAGGCCCATCACCGTGGGGGACAACGTGTGGATCGGAGGCAACGTGACGGTGCTGCCCGGCGTCACCATCGGCAGCGGAGCGGTCATCGGCGGGGGCAGCGTGGTGGTCCATGACATTCCCCCCAACGTGGTGGCGGTGGGCAACCCCTGCAAGCCTGTGCGGGCCATTGAGCACCAGCCATAGAGACAAAAAAGACCCTGAGCCTGCGGTGAACAGGTCCAGTAAAACCGGACAATAGACAAAAGGCCCCCTAATGTAGGAAAATAGAACTACATTAGGGGGTCC
>CALWXZ010000083.1 GCA_944385625.1 uncultured Flavonifractor sp.
CTGTTCCTCACCCCGGAGGGGGAGATCTACTTCAACGAGGTCAACACCATCCCCGGCTTTACCGCCCACAGCCGCTATCCCAATATGATGAAGGGGATCGGACTGGACTTTCCCGCCCTGGTGAGCCGCCTCATCGCCCTGGGGCTGGAGCCGTGAGGGCTTGGGACAGGCTGATCGACCGGTCCAGAGGGGACGGCCTGGGCTGGTTCTGGCGGCTGTACCGGCTGCGGCGAAAAACGAAGCACCGGCTGGTGCGGAGCCTGTGTACCTACCTGATGTGCCGCAGCGCCCACCGCCACGGGGGCTATGTGGGGCCGGGGGCGGAGTTTGAGGGCCGGCCGGTCCTCCCCCACGGTCTCCACGGGGTGTTCATCTCCCGCTACGCGGTGGTGGGGGCAAGGTGCAAAATCTATCAGAATGTGACCATCGGCGAGGTGGACGGAAAGGCCCCGGTGATCGGCCCGGACTGCCTCATCGGCGCCGGGGCGGTGCTGGTGGGAGATATCCGGGTGGGACGAAAGGTACGCATCGGCGCGGGCGCGGTGGTCTGCCAGGACATCCCCGACGGCGGCACCGTGGTGGCCCCGCCGCCCCGGATCTTGGAAAGGAAGTAGAGGGATATGAAGTACGAGGGAGCGCTTACCGCCCGGGCCTGGCGGGAGGTGGACCTGGGGGCGGTGTCCCACAACGCCGCCTGGCTCCAGGGGCGGATGGGCCCCGGCTGCCGGCTGATGGCGGTGGTCAAGGCGGACGCCTACGGCCATGGGGCCGTTCCGGTGGCCATATCCCTGGAGGAGCAGGGGGTGAGATCCTTTGCGGTGGCCTGCCTGGCGGAGGGAGCCGCCCTGCGGCGGCAGGGGGTGGACGGCCTCATCCTGGTGCTGGGCTACACCCCGCCGGAGGAGGCGGGGGAGCTGGCCCGGTGGCGGCTGACCCAGTGCGTGGCCGACGAGTTCCACGGCAGGGCCCTGTCGGCAGGAGGAATGCCCCTGGAGGTCCACCTGGCTCTGGATACCGGGATGCACCGGCTGGGCATCCCGGCGGAGGACCATGAGGCCATCGCCCGCACCTGGGCGCTGCCCAACCTGAAGGTCACCGGCACCTTTTCCCATCTGTGCGTGTCGGACAGCCCCAGGCCGGAGGACCGGGCCTTCACCCAGGTCCAGCTGGACCGGTTTTATGGGGCGGTGGCGCGGATGGCCGCCTCCGGTCTGGACCCGGGACAGGTCCACATCCAGGCCAGCTACGGCATCCTGAACCTGCTGCCCCAGCGCTGCGCCTGGGCCCGGGCGGGCATCGCTTTGTACGGGGTGTACAGCCGGGGGGAGGACCGGCCTGCCTCCGATCCTTTGAGGCCCGCCCTGTCCCTGCGGGCCAGAGTGGCCGCCCTGCGTACCCTGCCCGCCGGGGAGGGGGCAGGGTATGGCCTGGCCTTCCGGGCCGGGGGGGATACCAAGCTGGCGGTGGTTACCATCGGCTACGCCGACGGCCTGCCCCGGATGCTGGCTCAGGCGGGCGGGGAGGTGCTGATCCGGGGGGCGCGCTGCCCCATGGCGGGGCGGATGTGTATGGACCAGCTGCTGGTGGACGTGACCGGCCTGCCCCAGGCCGCCCCCGGCGACGTGGTTACCCTCATCGGCCGGGACGGCGGGGCGGAGATCCGGGCGGAGGAGGTGGCCGCCCGGTGCGATACCATCACCAACGAGATGCTCTCCCGGCTGGGCAACCGCCTGCCTATCCGGTACCACCCGTAAGCAATGCCCTCTGCCAACGGCAGAGGGCATTGCTTACGGATTTTTTGTGCCCGAAAAAATTTTAAAAAAAATAAAACCGGAGGGCAGGCTGGTGCATCTTACTGATGCAAGGGGAGAAAAGGACCCCCTGTTGGGGTGAAACATCAAGCGAAACCCAGGAATGATTTGAGGAGGAAACAAAGATGAAGAAGTTCAACCACAACACCATCAGAAGTTTTGGCGCGGGTGTGCTGGTCGCCGCTGTGATCGCCGGGAGCGGGCTGCCTGCCCACGCCCTGTCAGCCCTTCGACAGATCAACGTCTCCATGGGCGGCATCTCCCTCTATGTGGACGGCAAGCTGCAGGTGCCCACCGACGTCAACGGCAACGAAGTGGAGCCCCTGATCTACGCCGGCACCACCTACCTGCCTGTCCGCGCCCTCACCGGGATGCTCACCGACAAGGAGGTGGAGTGGGACCCCAAGACCGAGAGCGTGTACATCGGCCTCAAGCCCGGCGTGGGCCAGGTGGTCCGGGCGGAGGATATGAAGCTCTACAACAAACCGTCCGAATCTGTGGCGTTAACAGGGGAAAAGGCCCAGTTCAAGCTGCTGGGGGAGGTCCAGACGCCCTTTAACCGGTATAAATGGGACAACACTGTAAAACTGGACGGCCTGTACACCGAGCTCAACGGGGAACTTGTGGCCTGGCAGTCCAGGCTGGAGGATAAGCTGGCCACAAAGCTGTGCATCTATGCGGTGGATCAGTACGGCACCAAAAACCTGATTGACAGCTATGAGATCAAGTCGGGCGACGACCCCATATCTGTCCACACCAACATCCGGGGCTGCGACTACCTGTACATCGACTTTGAAAACTGGGATGTGGATGGTTATGCCAGTAACGGGTCGGGCTACTTCTACAACGTGACCTTCACCAAGGCCTCCGCGGGCTGAACGCCGGTGAAAAAGGGCCCCTCTGATGCAGCGGCATCAGAGGGGCCTTTTAGCGGCAGGAGGTGTGACTGTTACAGGAAGCATTCCGGCTGGCGGGGGAGACCCGCCTTTTCCTCCAGCATGGCGGTGGTGGCCTGGAGGGCGGGGGCGGGGATGGTCCGGGCGCCCCGGGGGCAGAGGGAGACGCAGCGCATACAGGTGATGCACCGCTCCGGGTCGGTCTCGTTGGGGCTGCCCGCCGGAATGGCCCCCACCGGGCAGCGGGAGGCGCACAGGCCGCAGGAGATGCAGCTCGCCCCGGCGGCGGGATGGAAGGGGACCCCCTTCCAGTCCTTGTAGGGGGTATTCCCCGGCACAGTCACTGGGGCGAGGGGCTCGGGCCCGGCCAGCTTGTCCAGCACCGCCCGGCCGAAGCGGGCGGCGGCCTCCAGGTCGGCCTGGTCCGGGCGGCCGGCGGCGATGGTGGGGGCGATGGAGTGTTGGGCCACGAAGGCCGCGGCCCCCATGACCTGAAAGCCCCCGGCGGCCAGGGCGTCGGACAGCTCCAGCAGGGCGTCCTCATAGTCCCGGTTGCCGTACACCGCCACGGCCACCGCCGGGCCGGAGCCGCTGAGGGCGGCCAGCCGCTCCAGGGCCACGGCGGGGATGCGCCCGCCGAACACCGGCGCGGCGGCCAGCAGCACGGCGTTGTCCGCCACCGGGGTCACCGGCGCGGGGACGGTCAGGTCCACCACATGACCCTGGCCGCCGGTGACGGCCTTGGCGATGGCAGCGGTGCCGCCGGTGGGACTGAAGGTGGCAGAGATCCAATGGTAGTCATTCATGATGGGATTCCTCCTCCTTGTGAGCCGCAATCTCCTGGGCGAACTTGGTCAGCACCTCACGGGGCGGCACCGAGTCCTCCCGGCTGAGCAGGAATTTTTTGATGATGAAAATGAGGGCCACCGCCGCCACCCCCAGCAGGGTGTCCAGAGCGCTGGAGTGGGTGACCACCAGCTGCCGGGCGATGGCGAAGAGCAGCACGTCGCTGACCGCCCGGGGGGTGTGGAGGATGAGCATCTTCACAAACTCCAGCCCCACGATGATATTCATGGTGTTGGCGAAGAAATCGTTCAGGCTGAACTGCCCCAGCGACAGATAGTCCAGGGAGTCCTTCCCCGTCAGCACCATCTGTACCACGGTGACCACCAGGATGAACAGGGCGATGACCAGCTCCAGGACCCAGGCGGTCTTGAGCAGGCCTTTGACGATGGTACCTTTCATGGAGGATACTCCTTTCCGGTGTGCCTTCTGAGCAAATTATACCGGATTGCCCCTCCGCCGTCAACGCCGGGAGGGATGAAATGGAAAAAGCCGGGCATCCTAGGAAAATGCGATTGACTTGCCGGTGAAACTGTGCTATGATGGCCCCAGTTGAAAAGGGAGTAGTTTAAAGCCATACTGTCAACACCACGGCCCGCGGGGCCTGGCGGTATGCACCCCATGGGTAACAAGACTTTTCGACAACTGCCGTGGTGCGCCCGGCGGTTGGCGAAGGGTCTTTTTTGTTTGCCCTTCGCTGAAAGTAAACTGTAAGGGAATGAAAGGTATGACAGAGGCGTATTACCGCAAAACCGCCCAGCAGGCGCTGGAGGCCCAGCAGGCCGGGCCGGAGGGCCTGACCGACCAGCAGGCCGCCCGGCGCCGGGAACAGTACGGCCCCAACAAGCTGTCCGAGGGCAAGAAAAAATCCCCGCTCCAGATCTTTGCCGAACAGTTTAAGGATCTGCTGGTCATCATCCTCATCATCGCGGCCGTCATCTCGGCCGTGTCGGAAAATGTGGAGAGCACCATCGTCATCTTCGCCGTGCTCATCCTCAACGCCATCCTGGGCACCGTCCAGTATTTGAAGGCGGAAAAATCCCTGGAGAGTCTGAAGGCCATGTCCTCCCCCACCGCCAAGGTGCTGCGGGGGGGCGTGCGGGTGGAGATCCCCTCCGCCGACGTGGTCCCCGGCGACATCGTGCTGCTGGAGGCCGGGGACATGGTGGTGGCCGACGGCCGCATCCTGGAGAATTTCTCCCTGAAGGTCAATGAGTCCTCCCTCACCGGCGAGAGCGAGGGGGTGGACAAGACCGCCGACGTCATCGACGCCGGCCAGGTGGCCCTGGGCGACCAGAAGAACATGGTGTTCTCCGGCTCCCTGGTGACCTACGGCCGGGCCACCGTGCTGGTCACCGGCACCGGCATGAACACCGAGCTGGGCAAGATCGCCGCCCTGATGAACCAGACCCAGCAGCGCAAGACCCCCCTGCAGCAGAGCCTGGACAACTTCTCGGCCAAGCTGGCCATCGTCATCATGGCCATCTGCGCGGTGGTCTTTGCCCTGTCCATTTTCCGCACCGGCATGGGGGTGCTGGACTCCCTCATGTTCGCCGTGGCCCTGGCGGTGGCCGCCATCCCCGAGGCCCTCAGCTCCATCGTCACCATCGTGCTGGCCATGGGCACCCAGAAGATGGCCCGGCAGAACGCCATCATCAAGGATCTCAAGGCCGTGGAGAGCCTGGGCAGCGTGTCCGTCATCTGCTCCGACAAGACGGGCACCCTGACCCAGAACAAGATGACCCCCCAGAAGGTGTACGCCGACGGCTCCCTGCTGGAGGGGGACGATCTGGAGCTGGTCAACGACGTGCAGCGGCTGCTCCTCAAGGGGGCCCTGCTGGCCAGCGACGCCACCAACAACCAGGAGACCGGCGCCTCCATCGGCGACCCCACCGAGGTGGCCCTGGTGATGCTGGGGGAGAAGTTCGGCGTGGACGAGGTGTCCTACCGCGCCCAGCATCCCCGGCTGGGGGAGCTGGCCTTTGACTCCGACCGCAAGCTGATGAGCACCCTCCACGACATCGACGGCACCCCCACCCTCTTCACCAAGGGGGCCATCGACGTGCTGCTGGACCGGTCCAAGTGGCTGCTCACCCGGCAGGGCAAGGTGGAGATGACCCCCGAGCGCAAGGAGGAGATCGCCCGGGTCAACATGGAGCTGTCCATGGAGGGGCTGCGGGTGCTGGCCTTCGCCTACCGGGAGCTGGATACCATCCGGCCCCTGACCCTGGAGGATGAGAACGAGTTTACCTTCATCGGCCTCATCTCCATGATCGACCCGCCCCGGCCCGAGGCCATCCAGGCGGTGGCCGACGCCAAGCGGGGGGGCATCCGCACCATCATGATTACCGGCGACCACAAGGTCACCGCCTCCGCCATCGCCCGCCAGCTGGGCATCTTCCAGGATGGGGACGAGGCGGTGTCCGGCCTGGAGCTGGACCAGATGAGCGACGCCGACTTGGATCAGCGGCTGGCCAAAATCTCCGTGTACGCCCGGGTGTCCCCCGAGCACAAGATCCGTATCGTGAGCGCCTGGCAGCGCCGGGGCAACATCGTCTCCATGACCGGCGACGGCGTCAACGACGCCCCCGCCCTGAAGAAGGCGGACATCGGCGTGGCCATGGGCATCACCGGCACCGAGGTGTCCAAGGACGCCGCCTCCATGATCCTGGCCGACGACAACTTCGCCACCATTGTCCGGGCTGTGGTCAACGGCCGCAGCGTGTACGCCAACATCAAAAACGCCATCCAGTTCCTGCTCAGCGGCAACACCGCCGGTATCTTCTGCGTGCTGTACGCTTCCCTGATGGGGCTGCCGGTGCCCTTCCAGCCGGTACACCTGCTGTTTATCAACCTGCTGACCGACTCCCTGCCCGCCATCGCCATCGGCATGGAGCCCGCCCGCAAGGGCCTGCTGGACCAGAAGCCCAGAGATCCCAAGGAGCCCATCCTGAACAAGCCCCTGCTCTCCCGCATCGGCGGGCAGGGCCTGCTCATCGCCATCGTTACCATGATCGCCTTCTACCTGGGCTATCAGAACGGGGACGCTGCCCTGGCCTCCACCATGGCCTTCTCCACCCTCACCCTGGCCCGGCTGTTCCACGGCTTCAACTGCCGGGGGGCCGAATCCATCTTCCGCCTGCGGCTGAGCACCAACAAGGCCTCCATCGCCGCCTTCTTTGCCGGTGTGGTGCTGCTGGCCCTGGTGCTCTTCGTCCCCGGCCTCACCGGCCTGTTTATGGTCTCCCCCGCCTTCCGCCTGACCAATCTGGGCGAGATGGTGGGCCTGGCCTTCCTGCCCACCCTGGTGATCCAGATCGTCAAGATCATTGCCGGCCTGGGCAAACCCAAGGATTGATTTCATTGCAAAACGGGCGTGCCGTTCACGGCGCGCCCGTTTTGTCTGTGTGAAAAACCGGGGCGCGGTGTTGCCACCGCGCCCCTTGCAGGATCGGAGTTCTTTTGGCTCGTCTCCTTTCGCCTTTCGCCAGAGGGTGAGCTCACCCGGCACCGGCTTAAAAGGAGATGCAAGAACCAGGAGGTCATCCGGTCCACTACCAGTATGCCCCGATGGCGGGCAGACATACAGGAAAAAACCGGTATAGGACAGCGCATAATTGCCCAAACTGGACATAGGATAAAACCGGAAAGCCCGGAGCAAGGAGGAGAATCGTATGCCGGAAACCATCAGGCGTTTCAGCCTGCGCCGCCGGGAGAGCGAGCGGGAGGGGACCCGCCGGGTGCTGCTGGAGGGACTGGCCCAGACCAGGGCCCTCATCGCCCAGGCCTATCAGGGGTTTAACGACGCCCGGGACCCCGACCTCATCGAGTCCTTTGTCTTTGAAATTAACGCCCTGCAGTCCCGCTACACCTATCTGCTGCGGCAGGTGAAGGAGCTGGAGGGCGGGCAGACCCTTCCCGCCGGATAAGAGACGGCCCAGCCGCCAGGGCTCTGGCATATGGAAAGGAGGTGGGGGCGGTGGAACCGCTGCTCAATGCCCTGCCCTGGGTGGCGGGGGGACTGCTGCTGGTGCTGCTGCTGGCGGTGCTGCGCAAGCCTCTGGGCTGGCTGGGCCGGCTGGCCGCCCGGACCGGGGTTGGCCTGGGCGCGCTGTGGGTGCTGCGGTGGGCCGGAGGCATCCTGGGGCTCCAGCTGGGAGTCAATCTGACCAACGCCCTGGTGCTGGGGGTGCTGGGGCTGCCGGGGCTGGGGCTGCTGGCGGCGCTGGAGTGGATGCTGGCCCCATGACCAAGGGACGCCGCTCGTTGGAGCGGCGTCTTTTTTACGAAATAATTTATAATTGGGTTCTTTTGTGTTCATAGTTTTTTAAAATCCATATCGTAGAATGTAGCATACGCAAAGATAAGGAGTGGACCCAGTTGAACAGACGATTTGCGGCGCTGACCTGCGCCCTGACCCTGTGCGCCGGTCTGGCGCTGCCCGCCGCTGCGGCGGATTTTACCGACGTGCCCGCCGGCGCCTGGTATGAATCGGCGGTGGACGAGGCGGTGGAGCGGGGGTGGATGACCGGCGTGTCCGACACCCTGTTTTCCCCCAACGCCACCGTGACCCGCTCCACCGTGGCCATGGTGCTGTGGCGGATGGAGGGGGAGCCCACCCCGGTCTGGCGGGGGCACTTTCCCGACGTACAGATCAACAGCTGGTACGGTATCGCCGCCGACTGGGCCTGCGAGGCCCGGATCATCAACGGCACCGACAAGGGGACCTTCAGCGACGGCCCGGTGACCCGGCAGGAGCTGGCGGTCATGCTCAGCCGCTATGATGAATACAAAGGGGTGACCCTGGCGGAGGGGGCCCTGAATCTCTACAGCGACGCGGGCCAGGTGGCCTCCTGGGCCAAGGAGGGCGTGGCCCACGCCATCGGCATGGGCTGGCTGGAGGGGGCTGACGGCAAGCTCTCCCCCAAGGCCACCACCACCCGGGCCCAGCTGGCGGCCATTTTACAGCGGATGAACACCCAGGCCATGGGCTGACCGGGCCGGTCCCGGCACGGGCAATAGAAAGGAGATCGCCCAACATGGAAAAGTGCAACCTCTTTACATCCTACCTCCGGGTCACCCAGCATATGTCCCAGCAGTTTCGCAGCCACTTCGGCCGGATGGACCTGACCTTTCCCCAGGCCATGGTGCTGACCGTGCTGGGGGAGGACGGGCCGGTGCCCATCAGCACCCTGGCCGAGCGCACCGGCAGCGCCAACAGCACCGTCTCCGGCATTGTGGACCGGCTGGAGAAGCTGGGGCTGGCCAAGCGGCAGCGCAGCGAGACCGACCGCCGGGTGATCTACGTCAGCGCCACCGAGAAGTACGCCGACCTGCGGGACAAGGCGGTCACCGATGTACACAGCTATTTCTCCGCCCTGATGGGGAATATGCCGGAGGAGGACCGGAACCTGGTGGCCGCCGCCCTCCAGAAGCTGGACGAGGCCCTAAGCCAGGTGGAGGAACGGGGAAAGTGATCCCCCCAATCTGATCTGAGAGGAAAAAGAGAGAGGTGTCCTGCCGTGAGGCGCAATGGTTATGAATCTTACCACGGGCGCAGCCGGGGGCGTACTGCCCTGAAGATTCTCATCGGCGTGTTGCTGACGCTGCTGGTGCTGGCGGTGGCGGCGCTGCTGTTTTTGGAGCCCTATATCCACTATTCGGCCGACGGGGTGCGGGTGGACCTGCCCTTCTTCCAGGGCGGGGAGGATGTGCCGGAGGAGCCTGTGACCACCGTCCCCCTCCAGGTGGCCACCCCCTCCCCCACCCCCACGCCCACCCCTGCGCCGGAGATGGACTTCCGGGGTGTGCTGCTGTCCGCCGCCGCCCTCACCGACGGCACTGCCCAGACCCAGGTGGAGACCGCCGGCGGCACCGCCGCCATCTTTTCCATGAAGGAGCCGGACGGCTCCCTGTGCTATGAGTCCCAGACCACCCTGGGCGCCCCCTCGGATCAGGAGGGCGTCAACGACGCCATCCGGACCCTGAACGGGGGAGAGCTGTATACCGTGGCCTGGATCTCCTGCTTCCGGGACAATGCCCTGCCCTGGAACGACCGGACCCTGGGCATCCACAGCGGCTCGGGCAACTGGCGGGACGACGAGAGCGTCCGCTGGAGCAGCCCGGCGGTGGAGCAGGTGCGCTCCTATGTGGCCCAGGTGTGCGGGGAGCTGGCCGGACTGGGCTTTGACGAGATCCTGCTGGACAACTGCGGCTATCCCACCCGGGGCACCGTCAGCTATATCAGAAGCGACGAAAACTACGACCCCGACACCCTGACCCAGACCATGACCACCTTCTTCCAGACCCTGGACCAGACCCTGGAGCAGTACCCGGAGGTGAAGGTGTCGGTGGTGACCAGCCTGGAGGTGCTCAGCGGCGGCTCCGACGGCAGCGGCCTCACCCTGGACCTGCTCAAGCAGTACGCCGACCGGGTCCTTGTGGAGGCGCCCCAGGGGGAGACCCTGCCCGCCATCGAGGGTCTGGAAATCGTACCCATTGTGACCCAGGGGACGGCCACCGGCAGCTGGGCGGTGCTGAATTGACAAAAGACCGGAGAAAAGTTGAAAAAGACTTGACTTTTGAAAGACACATTGATATACTACTAGAGCCGCTTTGAATGGGTTTACAAGTGAAGCCGCGCTTCCGCCCCCGACAGCGAGCCCGTAATGAAGGAGTTGAAAACGCAATGCACGCAATCATCGAGACCGGCGGTAAGCAGTATAAGGTGGCCGAGGGCGACACCCTCTTCATCGAGAAGCTGCCCAACGAGGCCGGCGACAACGTGACCTTTGACAAGGTGCTGGCTGTCATCGACGGCGACAAGATCACCGTGGGCACTCCCGTGGTGGAGGGCGCCAAGGTGGACGCCTCCGTGGTGAAGAACGGCAAGGGCAAGAAGATCCTGGTCTTCAAGTATAAGCCCAAGAAGGGTTACCGCAAGCGTCAGGGCCATCGTCAGCCCTACACCAAGGTGACCATCGGCGCCATCTCCCTGTAAGATGACCACCGTCCTCTTTCACATGGAGGGCGACCGCATCGTGGGCTTCACCGTGAAGGGCCACAGCGGTTACGCCGAAGCGGGGAGCGACATCGTCTGTGCCGCCATCACCAGCGCCATCCGCCTGACCGAGTGCGCCGTCAACGACGTGCTGGGCCTGGGGGCCTCGGTTAAGGTGAAGGAGACCGACGCGTCCATTTCCCTGCGCATCCCCGGCGGGCTGAGCCAGACCAGCGAGAGCACCTGTCAGACCCTTCTGACCGCCCTCATGGTCCATTTTACCAGCCTGCATGAGGAATATCCCGACCACATTCTCGTACTGGAGGAGGACTGACCTCCCCGTACGGCGAACTTTTTAACACACAAGTTTGGAGGTGTGACACCATGCTGAACATCGGTCTTCAGTTCTTCGCCCATAAAAAGGGCGTGGGCTCCACCCGTAACGGCCGCGATTCCGAGGCCAAGCGCCTGGGCGTGAAGCGGGGCGACGGTCAGTTCGTTCTGGCCGGCAACATCCTGGTCCGCCAGCGGGGCACCCATATTCATCCCGGCGTCAACGTGGGCAAGGGCAGCGACGACACCCTGTTCGCCATGAAGAGCGGCCGCGTGAAGTTTGAGCGCCTGGGCAAGGACCGCAAGCAGGTCTCTATTGTGGAGATCGCCCAGTAATT
>CALWXZ010000084.1 GCA_944385625.1 uncultured Flavonifractor sp.
CTGTATTTCTACTACTGGATCGGCTCCATTCTGGAGCGGCAGTGGGGCGTGACCAAATTTACGGTGTTCTACCTGCTTGGGGTGGTGCTTAATATCATTGCGGGCTTCCTGGTCTATCTGTTTATCCCTCTGCCCGTGGAGACCGCCACTATGCACTACGTCAACCTGTCCATGTTCTTCTCCTTTGCCACCCTGTACGGGGAAATGCAGGTACTGCTTTTCTTCGTGATTCCGGTAAAGGTCAAATGGCTGGCCTGGCTGGACGCCGCTCTCTTTGCCTACGACATCATTTACAACCTGGTGCAGCTCCCCACGGTCGGGATGTTTGCACTGGCGGGCATCGTGGCTCCCATCGTGGCGATCCTCAACTACCTGATCTTCTTCTGGGATGACCTGATGGCCAGCCTGGGCCGGGTAAAGCGGCAGACGGCCCACCGCCACTCCCGCCAGACCGTCAACTTCAAGCAGGCTACCAAGCACGCCCAGCAAACCAAGGGTTATATCCACAAGTGCGCCGTCTGCGGCAAGACCGACACCGACTACCCCGACGAGGAGTTCCGGTACTGCTCCAAGTGCAACGGCTATTACTGCTACTGTTCCCAGCACATCCACAACCACGTCCACATTGAATAAAAGCCCAAAGACGGCCCCATCGGAACCTTCCGATGGGGCCGCCTTTTATGCTACCGCTTGCTCAGCCGGAGCACCAGGGCGGTGCGGTCGTCCGCCGTGCCGGCCTGCCGGTCGCTCTCGTCGATCAGATCCTGAGCCAGCTCTCTGGGGCTCTGGCCGTCAAAGGCGGCCAGCTTGTCCCGCACCCACTGGTCTGGCTGACCGCCGGTGATCCCATCGGTGATGAGCAGTACGCAGTCCCCGGCTTCCAGCTTCAGATGTGTGGTGTCAGGGGAGCCGCCCTCGCCTCCCGCCAATCCGGCGGGGAGGGCGCAGCCGGTGATCCGGCTGACGGCGTCCCCTTTTTTCACATAGCTGGGGGCTGCGCCGTATTTGTAGATGTCCCCCTCGCCGCTGAACAGGTCCACCCGCAAAAGGTCGATGGTGGTAAAGCCGATCTCATCCTCGCCCCGGAGGGCCAGGGCGGAGCTGAGGGTCCGCAGGGCGTTTTCCGGCCGCACCCCTGCCCGGAGGAACTGCTCCAGCAGCCGCACCGCCAGGGTGCTCTCCCGCTGGGCCAGGCGGCCGGAGCCCATGCCGTCGCACAGCAGCACATAGAGGGCGCCGTCGTCGTGCTTGAACCAGGCCCCCGTATCCCCTGAGACCGTCTGCCCGTCCTTTTTCCGGGTGGCCACCCCGGCCACCGCCATCAGCGGTTCGGCCTGTACCAGCACCAGCCTGTCCCTCCGGGGCTCCTCCACCAGACGGAGGGGGAAGTTCATCAGCTTGGACAGCTTGTCCACCTGAGCGCTCTGGCGCAGGGGGGAGAGCCCGGCCCCCTCCAGCTCCAGCCGCAGGTGGCCCGCCTCGTCATAGTAGACCGCCAGTTCACACTCCACCCCCTGGGCGGTGAGATACTGCCGCAGCCGCTTCTCCCGCACCGGGTCGGGGACCAGTTCGGCGCTCAGCTCCGCCGCCGCCGTGCCCAGCACCTGGGCCAGCTCGCCGTACTGCCGGCACACCGCCGCCCGGTTTTCCCGCAGGCGGCTCTGGTACTGCCGCCGGTAGAGCAGCCCGGCCAACTCCTCGTTGACGGCGGTGAGAAAGTCGGAAAACTTCATGCAGCGGTTGGAGAAATAGGCGGGGAAATCGCCTCCCTCGCCCCGGCCCCGCTCCAGCATGGCGGGCAGGGCGTCGTTGAGGGCGTTGTAGGTGGACACATAGTCCCGCTGCCAGCAGGAGGTCTGGAGGGGGCAGCGCTTGCAGACCCTGTCCGCCGCCCGGTCAAAGACCGAGGCGGCGTCGTTGTCGTTGGGCCGCCCGGTGTGGAGGGTGCCCCGCATGGACTCGTACAGGCTCTTGAAAGCGGCGGCGGTATCCTCCATCCGGCCCTTTACATAGGCCATGGCCCGCTCCTGGGTGCCGTGCTTGGGCTCCCGGGCCACCAGGGCGCCCACCTGCCGCAGCAGCTTGTCCGGCAGCAGGAGAAAGACCACCGAGGCGGCGAATACCTCATAGAGCAGGGGGATGTGCAGTCCGTCCTGCCAGCTCCACAGCACCGCCAGGGCGTTGGATAACACATAGGCCAGAGTGGCCGCCAGCTTGCCCTGCCGGTGAAGCACCCCGGTCATCACCCCGGACAGGGCGTAGGCCATGGCGTAAAAGGGCATTCCCCCGGCGGACAGGTCCATGCCCAGGCCCACCGCCACCCCGGCGGTGGCCCCGGCGCTGACGCCCCCCTTGTAGGCCACCGCCATCACCGCCACCGCGGCGGCAAAGCGGCCCACCGACAGCTCCCCCAGCAGGGTCAGTTTGGACAGGGTGAGCAGCAGGGTGCCCAACAGCAGCAGCAGGCTGATGGTCTGCCGGGCGGTGAGCCCCTCATTTTCCCGCTTCTCCGTCCAGGGAGTGAAGGCGATGCGGTAGAAGTATACCGACGCCCCGCACAGCAGCAGCTCGGTGCCGAAGAAGATCAGGCTCTCCGGCGTCCAGCCCCGGTCGGACAGGTAGATAAAGCCGGTCACCCCGTCAATGGCGGCGGCGGCCAGGGGCATGAACCAGCGCTTCCGGTAGGCCCCCACATCAAAGAAGGCAAAGGCCACCGAAAAGACCAGCACACAGGCCGCCGCATACCGCAGGCCCTCCACGAACCCCTCCATGGTCAGGTAGCCGAAGCAGGCCCCCAGCAGGGCGCAGAAGCCGTCCAGCCCGGAGCCGGAGGCGCCCACCAGCCCCAGTCCAAAGGGGGCGTAGCCCCCGAAGATCTCCGCCCCCGCCAGCAGGGCCCCCAGCAGAAAGCGGATGACGCACTCGGCAAAGCGCACCAGCGCCGGGGCCCGGAGCACCACCTTCCCGGTCTCCCGGGCCTCCTCCCGCAGTCGCGCCGCCTTGGTTTTCAGCTTCTCTTTTGTTGCCATGGTCCCTGTCTCCTTTGTTCCGGGCTTGTCCGCCCAGCATCTCGGAAACATTATAATTTAGCGGCTGGAAAAATATGGTCGCAATAGGGCAGTGTGCGACGCTTGGGTTTTATGAAAAACTTTTCTTCTCTTTCAATTTAGCACTCGGGTTCTCCCTAGGATTGTTTTATTAGGGAAATTATGCTATATTGTAATTACTCCAGGCCGGACCGCACAGGTGTCTATACCACAAAGAAGAAAGGATGTCAGCCATGAAAACACGCTGCAAGCGATGGTTTTCCGTCTGCCTCGCGCTTCTCCTCAGTATCACACTTCTCCCGGCGGGCGCCTCCGCAGCCCAAGGTCTTTCCAATTTTACCGCTGTATCCACCTATCAGAGCGGTCTTTTCGCTGATGTCAGGGATTCAGACTGGTTTTCCTCCAGTGTAAAGACGGCGTATGAGCTGGGCCTGATGAAAGGTGTGGGCGCCTCCTCCTTCTCACCGGGCGGCACCATGACTCTGGGAGAAGCTGTGGCTCTGGCAGCCCGGCTTCACAGCATCTACAACACCGGCACGGAGTCCTTCCGTCAGAGTTCGCCCTGGTATCAGGTCTATGTGGATTATGCCTTGGAACAGGATATCCTGACCCGGAACTACTCCGACTATACTGCACAGGCCACCCGGGAGACCTGCGCGATGCTGTTTTCCCGCGCTCTGCCTGTCTCCGCCTTCCCCGCCATCAATACCATTGCTGACGGCAGTCTCAGCGATGTGGTCTCCTCCAAGGATGAGATTTATCTCCTCTATCGGGCCGGGATCCTGACCGGGAACGATGCCTACGGCACCTTCGCCCCCAACTCCACTATCACCAGAAGCGAGGTAGCAGCTTTAATCTCCCGTATCGCGGTTCCCTCCCAGCGCAAGCACTTTCAGTTGCAGGCCCGACCTTCCGCAGGCTCCGGCAACGGTAAGGAACTGATCTCCAGCCCTCTGAGTCAGAACGTCTCTGCCCCGGAAGGGGCCTGGGTCCAGGATTTTGCCAACTACTGCAACGGCGCCTTCTCGTACGATGAGCCTTCGGAGAGCAACGGCTTTGTGGTCCGCTCCTTCACGGGCGAACCGGAAGACATGGACGTGGTGCAGGCCTATGTAGAGCTGCTCTGCCAGCAAGGTTTCCAGGTAGCGGACAGTTATGACCGCAGCTACTCCAGAAAGAGCTTTTTCTCCTGGGGGCTGAACTATACCGGGCCCAACGCCCACTTGCTCTCCACCATGAGCATCCAGTATCTGGGTGACGACTCTTCCTGCAACCTGTGCATCTGGGGCACCGCCACCGCCTCCCGGCTCAAGGTGAAGATTTATGTGCCCCGGCAGATCTCCATTACTGACGCCGGCTTACGCTATGGCAGCCAGAGCGTGTCGGTGCAGCCTTCCGGTCCCTCTGCCTCCGCCGGGCTCTACCGCCTGGCTGACGGCAGCTATGAGACCACTGACGGTCGCCTCCGCACCACCTCGGGCAGCGCCATGATACTTCGGGATGGCACTCAGCTGACAGGCAATGTCTCTTTCGTCTCCTCGGAGACACGGGACGAACTGTGGGTAGAGGACTACTACCGCAATGAAAAGGTCTATTTTACCGCCCCAGCGGGTCAGATGATCTCCGGCGACCAGTATACCCAGCGGGAGCTGGAGCGAGAGGGAAACGGTGTTCTGGTTCCCGGTACGCTGGATGAGGGCTTCCTTACCGGTATCAACTGGGGCACCATCCTAGGCATCCTTCACAGCGGAGCGTGGACCACCCCGCTCTACGACAATGTCTCCACCCTGCGGGAAGCCACAGTTCGAGTCCTCTATCTGGACCGGAGCGGCGATGCGGTATTCTATGTGTACGCCCGCTTCGACACCGCGCCCTATGAACTGGAACTTCTGGCCGCCGCTCCGGTAAGCCGGGAGGACCCGCCGGAGGGGGAGCATATCCAGATGCGTCGTGGAGAGAGCCTGGCACTCTCCTTCAACGGGCGGGAGTTCATGCCCGCCTATGAAACCTATTCCTGGGAGATCCTCTCCGGAGACAGCCTTATCTCTCTGTCCAACACCAGCAGCCAGACCTGTACCGTGCGAGCCCTGGCCAATGGGGCAGCACGGGTCCAGGTCACCTATACCTACGGGGCCCATGAGCCTGACGTACTCACTGGTATCGACCGCACCGTCTCCAGGACCAAAACCACCGTGTATGTTATAGAGATTTCCTGAGATGCCAAAAAAGCAGGGGCCGGAAGGACACAATGAACAGGTCCAGTAAAAACGAACAGTGACAAAAGACCCCCTGATGTAGGAAAATAGACTACATCAGGGGGTTTGTCGTGGGAGAACAAAATTACACACACGTTCAAGTACGGCTGCCTGAGATCAGGGCCATGCTGGCAGAGGGAAAAACTCAGCGGGACGTGGCAGAATACTACGGTTTTCGGGATAAACAGGTGGTAAAAAAGCTGCTTGAGTGTGAGCGGAGAAAAGAACGCAAGCTGGAAGCCGGAATCCTTCTACGGCCCAAAGGACGCCCAAGGAAAGATGCCGCACCAAAAGACATTGTGGCAGAGCGGGCTTATGAGATTCAGCGGCTGCGCATGGAGAATCAATTGCTGGGGGATTTTCTGCGCTTCACAGCAATAGCGGAAGATTTCTTCTCTATCCTCAAAACGGAGTGCATTTACCGCCACAAACCTGCCACCTCTTCTGAAGCCAGATGATTGACCGGTATATCCACTTCTACAACCATGAGCGCATCCAGTTAAAAACTGGAGAGGCGCCGCTGACGCGACGCCTCTCCGCTTAAAACTCAATCTTTCCTACCAGGACTCTTTTTTGTGCTGTCCGCACAAGAGGGGGCAGTTCACAGTTCAGCTGGTCCGGGACCTTTTATATTTATTTCACCACAATATCCACATAGGCGGAGGTGGTGGCGTCCAGCACCGCCATATAGCCGCACCGGAACTTCAGCCAGTCTCCCACCTGCACCTGCCCGCCGCAGTCCTCCACGTCCACGATCAGGTGGTCGGAGCTGGCCCCGATCATCTCCGCCCCCGGCAGGGTGGGGGTGAGGGCGGCCCAGGCCACATCCTGCTTGCCTGCGGCGCAAATGGCCCGCAGCCGCACCCCACGGTCGGGATACTCCGGGGTGTCCCCCTTGCCGTCCCGGCCCAGCTCCCCGATGGGTACCGATGGCTTGCGCCGCAGCTCCACCACCTGGGCCTTGAACAAAAAGGCGTCGTGGTGATACCCCTCCAGGAACCGGCTTCCGGTGGTGTCCTCGCCGTAGAGCACCGCCTCGCCCACCCGCAGCTGGTTGATTCCGGCGGGCATGACCCCCTCCTCCAGCAGTTTGAGGGCGCAGGTGCCCCCCGCCGACAGTACCGAGATGGAGCAGCCGTAGGTGCTGTTGAGGTAGTCACGCAGCTCCACCAGGATAGCCGTATTTGCTACCGAGGGCAGTACGCTGCCGTAGCATCCCACGTTGGTGCCTAGGCCCACCAGCTTTACCCCGGGGCAGGCCAGAATCTGGGGCACAATCTCGTCCAGCTGCGCCCGGCCGAACACCCCCTCCCGCAGGTCCCCCACGTCAATCATCAGGATGATTGGGTGGATTTTCCCCTGCCGGAGGGCGGCCTCCGATACTGCACGGATCACCTGGATCTGACTTTGCAGGCTCCAGTCCGCCCAGCGGACCACCTCTTCTGCCTCCGGAATGGCCGGGATGCGGATGAGCAGATATTTGAGGGCCGGGAAGACTCCCTTGGCGGCCATGATATTTTTCATCCGGCTGTCGGCAAAGGAGGAGATCCCGCCCGCCAGGGCGGCGCGGATCACCTCCGGCCGGGCGGAGAAGCCCTTGGTGACAAAAACCAGTTCCACTCCCTTGGATGCGCAGAAACTGTCCAGCTTTTTGGCGTTTTCCGCCACTTTTTTGGTATCAATCTCCAGAATAGGCGCATACATGACACGTTCCTCCTTTGATGATCCTCTGCCCCCATCATACCGGCTTGGGGCCATTCTGGCAAGAAAATTTTGCCTGCCCCTTGACAACTGTGTATCACTGTGTTATTACTGTATATGTCAAGTATATACAGTATGACAGTAAGAGGTAAGCCATGGATATCATCATCAGCAACTCCGGCGGCGTGCCCATTTACGACCAGATCACCCGGCAGATGAAGGGCCTCATCCTCCGGGGGGAACTGGCCGAGGGGGAGGCCCTTCCCTCCATGCGGCTGCTGGCCAGGGAACTGCGCATTTCTGTTATCACCACCAAACGAGCCTATGAGGAGTTGGAGCGGGACGGCTTCATTACCACCGTGCCGGGGAAGGGGTGTTTTGTGGCCCCCCGCAACCTGGAGCTGGTCCATGAAGAGACCCTCCGCCGGGCGGAGGAGCATCTCTCCCAGGCGGTGGAGATCGCCAAGACCGGGGGCGTGTCCCTGGCGGAGCTGACCGAGACCCTCAACCTTCTGTATGGAGAGGAATAGTATGAGCAACGCATTGGAAGTATCGCATCTCACCAAGGACTACGGTTCCTTCAAGCTGGACGACGTGTCCTTCACCGTGCCGGGCGGCACCATTATGGGCCTGATCGGGGAAAACGGGGCGGGGAAGTCCACCACCATTAAGTGTATTCTGAACCTGATCCACCGGGACGGCGGGGAGATCTCCGTCTTTGGGCGGGACGCTGTCCGTGACGAGCGGGCGGTCAAAACCCAGATCGGGGTGGTGCTGGACGAGTCCTCCTTTCATGAGGCCCTCAATCCGGTTCAGATTGGCAAGATCCTGTCCAAACTTCACCCCAACTGGGACGGCAAGTGCTATGGGGACTACCTGCGGAAATTTGAACTGCCGGAGAAAAAGGCGGTGAAAACCTTTTCCCGGGGCATGAAAATGAAGCTGTCCATTGCCGCCGCCTTTGGGGCGAAGCCCAGGCTGCTCATCCTGGATGAAGCCACCTCCGGTCTGGACCCGGTGGTGAGGGACGAGATTCTGGATGAATTTCTCAACTTCATCCAGGACGAGGACCACGCTATTCTCATCTCCAGCCACATCACCAGCGACCTGGAGAAGGCGGCGGACTATGTGACCTACCTGCACAAGGGGAGAGTGGTCCTCTCCGAGGCCAAGGATGAGCTGCTGGATACCTACGGAAAGCTGGTGTGCGGCCGGTCCGATCTGGAGCGGGTGGACCGTTCCCTGCTGGCGGGCAGCCGGGTGGGACAGTTTGGGTGCGAGGCTCTGGTCAAAAACCGGCATACCTTCGTCCGGCGCTATCCAGGCCTGACGGTGGACCCCATCACGCTGGAGGATATCATGGTCTTTACCGGAAAGGGGGATGCCCAATGACCGGGCTTATTTATAAGGATCTGGCGGTCCTGCGCAGGCAGCTCTCCACGCTGCTGGTGTTCATTTTCGTGTACGGTGGCTTTTGTATCACCGGGGTGTTTGACTTCTCCATCCTGGGGGCCCTTATCGCTGTGTTTGGCCTCACCGTGCCCATGTCCTCGGTGGCCCTGGACGACGCCGCCCACTGGGACCGGTACGCCATTGCCACCCCTGCCGGCCGGCGGGGCGTGGTGGCGGCAAAGTATGTCTTTACCCTGCTGGTGGTGGCGGTCAGCGTGGTGGCGGCCGGGGGACTGATGGTGTGCCTGTCGCTGGCCGGACTGACCAAAACGTCGCCGGAGGATTTGGTTCTCATCGCGCTGGCCTGCGGCGTCCTCACGCTGCTGCTGGATGCCGTCATCCTGCCCTGCCTGCTCAAATTTGGAGCGGAGAAGGCCCGGATCATCAGCATGATTACCTTTGTGGTCATCTTCGGCGGGGCGGTGCTGCTGGGCGGGATGGCCAAAGATCAATTCGCGCTGCCCCAGCCGCCTGAGTGGCTGCTGGCCGCCCTGCCGGTGCTCTGCGGATTGGTTGCGGTCATTGGCTTTTTTATCTCCTACTGTGTTTCCCAGGGAATCTACGCAAAAAAAGAATTTTAAATCTTGGGACAGAAAAATGGGCCCGCTGCCTTTGCAGCGGGCCCAAATTGATGCTGGTGCAGTTACATCCGTACAAACTGATTCCGGTCCGGATCGTACTGACAATCCAGCACGGCCAGCTTCCGGGTGATCTCGTCCTTATCCGCCTGGAGGTCGTCACACAGGGCGTCCAGGGAGGGGTAGAAATCACGCAGCTTGGTATTGACGTAACTGAGCAGAATCATGGGATCTTGGGGAAACATAGAGAATGTGCCTACTTTCTGTGTCTAAAATGCTTGAAGAGAGGGGACGGCTTACAGCCCCAGCTTCTCGGCCACGTAATCGTCAACTTTAGCCAGGGCGTCATCCAGCTTGAGGATGTCGGAGCCGCCGCCCATGGCGCTGTCCGGCTTACCGCCGCCCTTGCCGCCGCAGCAGCAGCAAACCTGCTTCACCAGGTCGCCGGCCTTGATACCCTTAGCCACCGCCTCCTTGCCGCAGACAGCCAGGAAGGTGATCTTGCCGTCGTTGACGGCGGAGAGAACGGCCACAATGCCGGGCTGCTTATCACGCAGCATATCGCCCATCTGGCGCAGTTTGGCGGCGTCCGCATCGGGCAGGGTGGCGGTGAGCACCTTCAGATCGCCCACCGGGTGACAGCCCATCAGGAACCGCTCGGTCTCGCCGGCGGCCTCCTTGGCCTTGAATTTCTCCACCAGGTGGCGCAGCTCCCGCAGCTCGCAGATGGTCTGCTCGGCCTTCTCCCGCAGCTCGCTGGGTTTGGTCTTGAGCACGGCGGCGGCCTCAAACAGCTTCTGCTGGTTCTGGTTCATAATCTTCAGGGACTGGGCGCCGGTGGTGGCCTCAATGCGGCGGACGCCGGAGGCCACGGAGAACTCGCTCTCGATGTGGAACACGCCCACCTTGGCGGTGTTGTCCAGGTGGGTGCCGCCGCAGAACTCCACGGAGTAGCCCTCGCCCATGTCCACCACCCGGACGGTGTCGCCATACTTCTCGCCGAACAGGGCGATGGCGCCCCGTTTCTTGGCCTCCTCGATGGGCAGCACGTCGGTGTGGACGCCGTAGCCCTCCAGCACCGCCTCGTTGACCATGGCGGACACCTGGCCCAGCTCCTCGGCGGTCATGGCGGAGAAGTGGGTGAAGTCAAAGCGCAGCCGGTCGGGCTCCACCAGAGAACCGGCCTGATGGACATGGTCGCCCAGCACGGTGCGTAGGGCCTTGTCCAGCAGGTGGGTAGCGGAGTGGGCCCGCATGATGGCCTTCCGGCGCTTCACGTCGATGGCGGCGGTGACGGTGTCCCCCAGCTTGAGGGCGCCCCCGGTCAGCTTGCCGTAGTGCATATACTTGCCGCCCTTGTTCTTCTGCACGTCGGTGACCTGGAACTGGGCGCCGCCGGCAGTGGTGATGGCGCCGTGATCGGCCACCTGGCCGCCCATCTCGGCGTAGAAGGGGGTCTTGTCCAGCACCACAATACCCTCCACGCCGGGCATCAGCTCCTCGGCCTGCTCGTTCTCCACCACCAGGGCCACAACCTTGGCGTCATCAATGGAGGTATTCTCATAGCCCACAAACTGGGTCTCAGGCACGTCCTTTCCGAACTCCACGCCGGCCCAGCCCAGATCGCCCAGGGCCTCCCGGGCCTTGCGGGCCCGCTCCTTCTGCTCCTGCATCAGCTGCTGGAAGCCCTTCTGGTCCACGGTCATACCCTGCTCGGCCACCATCTCGATGGTCAGGTCGATGGGGAAGCCGTAGGTGTCGTACAGCTTGAAGGCGTCGGCGCCGGAGAACACG